>WLFD01000197.1 GCA_009703925.1 Actinomycetota bacterium
AGCGATCATCTCGGCGACCAAGCCCCGGTCGCGCCACGCGTACACCTGGAACCACAGGCGCCCGCCACTGACGCTGCGGACCTCTTCGATCGAACGGGTCGCGAGCGTAGACAGCACATAGGGAAGCCCGGCCCGCTCGGCCGCGCGGGCAACGGCCAATTCCCCTTGCGGATCGGCGATCCGGGTGAAGCCAGTCGGGGCGAGGATGAATGGATACGCGACCGGCTTTCCCAGAACCGTTGTCGACGTCGAGACCTTGCTGACGTCGCGCAGGACCCGAGGGCGGAAGATCGACTTCGAGAAGGCGGCGATATTGGCGTTCTTCGCCCGTTCGTCCTCGGCCGCACCGTCGATGTAATCGAACACACCGCGTGGCATCCGACGGCGGGCCGCCTTCCGGAAGTCCTCGACGTTCGCCATCCGCTTCAGTCGCCGTTCAACCGCATCGAATTCGATCGGGGCGAACCGGAGCACCGAACGAAGTGTCTCGATGATCGAGGATGGACTCAGATGTGTGGCCACGGAGCCGAGCGTAGAGCCGTGTCCCTGTCCACCCGGACCGCCTGAGGGACTTCAGACCACCGATGAACGCCCAGCCGTTAGCATCGTCAGATCGAGTCCTTCTCGGAAGGTGGCCAGATGTGACTACGGAAATGCTTCACCGCATCCAGTTCGCGCTCACGGTCAGCTTCCATTTCATCTTTCCGCCGATGTCGCTGGGTGTCGGGCTGATCCTGATCATCTTCGGCGTGAAGTCCGTGCGCACGAATGATCCGAAGTGGCGTCAGCTCTCCACCTTCTGGGTGAAGATCTACGGCCTCATCTTCTCGATGGGTATCGCCACCGGCATCGTCCAGGAGTTCGAGTTCGGGACCAACTGGTCGCAGTACTCCCGATTCGTCGGAAACATCTTCGGAAGTCTCCTGGCCGCCGAGGGGATCTTCGCCTTCATGCTCGAAGGCGGATTCCTCGGGCTCATGCTCTTCGGAGGAACCCGACTGGGCAACAGGATGTGGCTGTTCGCGACGTCGATGGTCGTTCTCGGAGCAACTTTCAGTGCCACCTGGATCGTCATGGCCAATTCATGGATGCAGACGCCCCGCGGTTTCGAGGTCAAGGACGTGGGCCAGGGGCCACAAGCGTTCATGACGAGCTTCTACGACGTCGTGTTCACCCCCTCGTTCGTCGTGCGCATCCTGCACCTCGTCGCCGCATGCTGGATGGTCGGTGCCTCGCTGGTCATGAGCGTCGGTGCGTATTACCTCCTCAAGCAGCGCCACATCGAGCTGGCCAAGACGATGGTCCGGGTCGCGCTCCCGCTCTTCACGGTTCTCGCCATCCTTCAGGTCGCGGTGTTCGGTGCGAATCAGGCCACCATGGTCGCCCGCGAACAGCCCGTGAAACTCGCGGCCATGGAAGGCCTCTACGCGACGACAACATGCGCACCGATGTATCTCTTCGGCTGGAGCGATCCCGGTTCGCAGACCACCACCGGCCTGAAGATTCCGTGCCTGCTGAGTCTGCTCACCGACAAGAGCATCGACGGATCGGTGACCGGCCTCGAAGCCACGCCGGTCGCGGATCAGCCCAACGTCAATCTCGTTTTTCAGGTGTACCACCTGATGATCAACCTCGGAATGTTGTTCATCGCCATCGGAGCCCTTGCCTGCGCAATGTGGATCTGGGGCAAACGCCTCTGGGATCAACGCTGGCTGTTGAGGATTCTGGTGGCCACGATCGTCCTCACCGAGGTCGCCACGATCTCCGGGTGGTGGACCGCCGAGTTCAGCCGTCAGCCATGGATCGTGTGGGAGGTACTCCGCACAAGTGATGCGACTTCTCCGAACGTGAGCTTCGGTCAGGTGCTCTTCTCGATCATCATGTTCGTCGTCCTCTACATCCTCGTCTTCTTCGTCTTCATCCGGCTTCTCGACCGCAAGATCAAGGAAGGTCCGCCGCCCCCGGTGTCCGAAGAGGAGACGTCATCACTTCCCGATTCGTTCGGCGAGATCTTCCGCAAGCGCTCCAGAGTTTCAAGTGGTGGTGATTGACGATGTGGCTGCAGACGACCTGGTTCATCATCTATGTCGTGATCATCGGGGGCTACGTGATCCTCGACGGCTTCGATCTCGGAGTCGGGATGCTCTCCCCGTTCATCGCCCGCAACGATCATGACCGGCGAATCCTGCTGAACTCGATCGGTCCGGTCTGGGACGGGAACGAGGTCTGGCTGGTCGTGGGCGGAGGTGCGCTGTTCGCCGCGTTCCCCCTCGTCTATGCATCGCTGTTCAGCGGTTTCTACACCGCGATGATGCTGGTTCTCCTTGTCCTCATCCTCCGGACCGTCGCCATCGAGTTCCGGTCGAAAAGGGAAGGGGCACTGTGGCGGTCCAC
Source organism: Actinomycetota bacterium (assembly GCA_009703925.1). Classification (GTDB taxonomy): domain Bacteria; phylum Actinomycetota; class Acidimicrobiia; order Acidimicrobiales; family Acidimicrobilacustridaceae; genus Acidimicrobilacustris. The sequence goes on from WLFD01000197.1 coordinate 2,395, forward strand.
CTGGGATTGGGTCTTCACGGGTTCATCGTTCGGGATCACGATCCTTTTGGGCGTTGCTCTGGGCAACGTGATCCGCGGCGTCCCGCTCGACGCACAGGGGAACATGAACATCGGTCTGCTCGGTCTCCTCAACCCCTATTCGCTCGCAATCGCAGTGACTGCCGTTGCGATGCTCTCGCTCCACGGCGCGATCTTCCTCTCGCAGAAGGTAGAAGGCGATCTCCTCGCGACCGTCCGAAAGATCATTCCCCGACTGCTCGCTGCCTTCTTCATCGCCATGACCGCACTTGCCGCATGGACAGCCTTCCGCGACGAGGCCTTCGCCCAGAACTTCCGCGACCGCCCCTGGACCGCGATCTTCCCCATCCTCGCCCTCGGTGCCATCGTCTTCGCGGGAGCGCAGATCCGACGCGGTCGCTATCTCACCGCATTCGTCCTGTCGGCCACGATGATCATCCTTCTGCTCGGAACCGTTGCCGCCGGCACGTATCCGGTGATGCTCCGTTCCACCACCGATCCCGCCTTCAACCAGACGGTGCAAAATGCTTCGGCGGCCAACGAGACGCTCACGGTGATGTTGGTCATCGCACTCATGGGCATGCCCTTCGTGCTCCTCTACACGGCCGGCGTCTATTACTTCTTCCGGGGCAAGGTCGAACTCGACGACGAGAGCTACTGAAACCGATACGGTCGGACTGATGTGGCCGAGACTGTTTCTGTCCCGGTACCCCGGCCCCCGAAGGGTCCTGTATTTCTCGATCGCGGCGAGCGCAGGGGCTTCGGCCGTCCTCGTCGTCTGGACGCTTCTTCTCGCCCGGGCCATCGACATCGGGTTCCTGCGAGAAACGTCGGTCACCGCGCTGTTCGCCATCCTCGGAGCACTGCTCCTTGTCAGAGGTGCACTCCTCTGGATCGCCGAGCGACTTGCGCAGTCGTCGAGTTCGCGTCTCCGCTCGGAAGCCAGATCCGATCTAGTCGACAGTGTCATTCGATCGGGCCCCGCAACCATCGGTAACGAACGGGTCGGTGAGATCGGTTCGGTGATCGGCGGCGGGATCGATTCGCTTGACCGGTATGTCTCGGCGTTCCTCCCCGCCATCGCACTTGCCGGGATGGTTCCGATCGCGATCTTCGCCCTCGTCGCCATCCTCGATCCGTGGACTGCCCTCATCCTGCTGTTCACCGGGCCCATGCTCATAGCCCTTCTGGCTGTGATCGGGGGCCGCACCCGCGCACTCGCGCAACACCGGTTCGATGAACTCGGCTGGCTCAGTGCGTTCTATCTGGACATGATCAGGGGTCTCCCCACCCTGAAGGCTTTCGGTCGCGCCCACGACGGTGCCGACTCCATCGAAGTCGCGAGCAAGCGATTCGGCGAGACGACGATGGACGTCCTGCGAACCGCGTTCCAGACGTCTCTAGTCATCGAATGGGCGGCAACGGCAGCGACGGCACTTGTCGCCGTACAGGTCAGCTTCCGGATGATCGACGGTG
>WLFD01000198.1 GCA_009703925.1 Actinomycetota bacterium
GCCGCCCGTACCGCTCCCACGACCGGGCCGACCGCAGCCACTTCGGTAGAATCCGTGGGTGACTTCATTCCGCAACGCCCATATCCGTGTCGGCGCCGTCATCTTGGCGTTCGCAATCATCGGGGGATGTTCCTCGACGTCCGGAAGCGACGCGGCTGACGAAAGCCGCGACATCCAGGGCGAGGCTCTGACGGAGTGCCTTTCCGGTCAGACCATCCCGGCCGGCTCGACGCTCAACATCTCGACCACTGTCGCCCCCATAACGTCGATCGTCGCCAATGTCGCCGGCGGACTTGCGGACATCACGGGAATCGTTCCCGAAGGCACCAACTCCCACACGTTCGAACCGTCCCCGAGCGTGGCCGCCACATTGGCCAAGACCGACGTGATCTTTGCGAACGGGCTCGTCCTCGAGGAACCGACGAAGGAACTCGCCGACACCAATCTCCCCTCGTCGGCCGCGCTCTGTGAACTCGGCACGGCCGTGTTGCCCGTCGACGACTACATCTACGACTTCTCCTTCCCCAAGGACGGGGGCAAGCCGAATCCCCATCTCTGGACCGACCCGAAACTTGCCACCAAGTACGTGACGCTCATCCGCGATGTGCTCGTGAAGATGGATCCGTCGAATGCCGCGGCCTACACCTCGAACGCAGCCGCCTACACGGTCAAACTCGATGAACTCGATGCAGCCGTGACAACTGCAAGCGCGACCCTTCCGGCCGAAGATCGCAGGCTCCTCACCTATCACGACGCCTACGCCTACTTCGCCAACGACTACGGCTGGGAAGTTCTGGGCGCCATCCAGCCCTCCGATTTTGCCGAACCCACATCGCGCGAAGTCGGTGACCTGATCACCCAGGTGAAGAGTTCCAAGGTCAAGGCCATCTTCGGCTCCGAGGTCTTCCCGAGCGCGGTGCTCGAACAGATCGGCCGCGAAACCGGCGTCACCTACGTCGATGTACTTCGCGACGACGATCTCCTCGGTGAGCCCGGAGATGCCGAGCATTCCTTCCTCGGCCTCATGCAATTCGACTACGTGACCATGATCGAAGCCCTCGGCGGCGATGCAACTGCCCTTCGCAATCTCGACATCTCCGACGTAGCGCCGGACAACGCCAGATACCCGCAGTGACAAGCCTGATCGAACTCGACGGCATCTCGCACTCGTACGGCGGCCCGACCGTTCTCGAGCACGTCCACCTGACGATCGACGAGGGTTCGTTCCTCGGGGTCATCGGACCATCCGGTTCCGGAAAGACCACGCTGCTGCGTCTCGTGCTCGGAAATCTCCGACCCACCGAGGGTGTGGTGCGCCGCCGGGCCGATCTCCGGATCGCCTACGTTCCCCAGGTCGAAACCGTCAACTGGAATTTCCCGATCACGGTCAGCGAAGTCGTCCTGATGGCGGCGGCGTCCAAGTGGTACCGACCGCGCGCCACCGAGTCGGAACGCAAACGGGTGGCTGAACTCCTCGAGCAACTCGGACTCGGCGGTTTCGAACACCGGCACATCCGCGAACTCTCCGGCGGCCAGCAGCAGCGGGTGTTCCTCGCCCGCGCCCTTCACCGCGATCCCGAACTCCTCGTGCTCGACGAACCGACCTCCGGTGTCGACGTGCGCACCCGCCACGAGGTTGTCCACCTCCTCACCGATCTTCATCGCAACGGCACGTCCGTCGTGCTCTCCACCCACGACATCAACGGACTCGCCGCCCATCTCCCGATGATCGCCTGCGTCAACCGCGAACTCATCGCCGTCGGAACTCCCGCCGAGGTGCTCACCTCATCGGTTCTCGAACGAACCTACGGAGCGCCGATGGAAGTCCTCGAACACGGCGGCATGCTCCTCGTCACCGACAGCCCGATGGGACTCGCATGACACTGTTCGAACCGTTCCAGTTCGAGTTCTTCCGCAACGGGTTCATGGTTGCCACACTCGCGGGAGCCATCTGCGGTCTCGTGGGTGTCTACGTCGTCCTGCGCAGCATGAGCTACATCGGCCACGGACTCTCCCACTCGATCTTCGGCGGAGCCGCGGCCAGCGCGGTGCTCGGCGTGAACTTCTACCTCGGGGCCGGGATGTGGGGGCTTCTCTCCGCACTCATGATCGGCCGGGTCGCCCGCCGCGGAAAGATCGGTGCCGATGCCGCCATCGGTGTGATCACCACTGCATCGTTCGCGCTCGGACTCGCGCTCTCGAACGTTTTCGGACAGGCGAAGCGATCGATCGAAGCTGTACTTTTCGGGTCCATCCTCGGCGTCACGACGCTCGAGGTCATCGCAGTCGCATGCGTCGGATTGTTGGCGATCGCCATCATCGGTGCGTTCTACCGGAAGCTTCTCTTCGCGACCTTCGATCCCGAGGTTGCCGATGTCACCGGGGTCAACGTCGGCCGCATGGAAGCACTACTCATGCTCATGCTCGCCGTCACCATCCTCTTCACCATGAAGATCGTCGGCGTCCTGCTCATCAGTGCCTTGCTCGTGACCCCGGCGGTCGTCGCCCGAATGGTTACGAACTCTTTCGCCCGCATGCTCGTGATCGCCCCCCTCGTGGGAGCGGCTTGCGGGGCCATCGGTATGGTCATCAGCTACCACGTCGATATTTCATCGGGAGCATCGATCATCCTGCTCGCCGCATTCGTCTTCATCGTCGTCTACACCGTCACCGGTGCCCGCGGCCGCGGCAACGCCGGCGGCATGATCCACTGATCACTCGGGCTTGATCAGTTCCCACGTCTGGCCATCGGCCGTATCGCGGACTTCGACACCAGCTTCCGCGAGACCATCGCGGATCTGATCGGAGAGGTCGTAGAGCTTCGCCAGGCGAACCTCCGAACGAGCCGAGAGGGCAATCTCGACAAGCGGGCCCAGCACATCGCGCGGATCGGTGAGTCCGCCCCGGGAAGCCTCTCCGAGCCGAACGATCATCGATCGCAACAGCGCCCGCGCCTTGTCCATCTCGTCACTCTGAAGCGTGTCGGCGGACCAGCCGCGAATCGCATCATCGAGATCGAGGGTGGCGGCAACCGCACCGGCGGCATCGCGCTGTTCCATGGAACGATCGAAGTCGGCGCTGCACCGATCCACGTCTGTCGCCAGCGAGGCTTCGACCTTCTTCGACGCAGTGTCGGCAACCGAGTTGTCGTCGATGGCCGGCTTCGTCGATGGCACGTTTCGACTCGTCGATGCTGCTGACGAAGTCGTCGGGCCCTCCCGCAACACATCGATGGACACGGTTTCTCCGGTCGGGATCTCCATCGAGATGCCGTTCCGTCGGATGGTGACAACGCCGAGTCCCACGATCTTCGCCGTGTCCGCATCGAGATCCAGGATCACGCCGGTGTGTTCGTCGACTCCGAGCACGAATGCGCCTTCGGGGAGAAGCGCCTCCATCATCCGCAACCGTCGCTCACCCAGGTAACAGAACCGGGTGTCGTGATGACCGCCCTCGGTGTTGTTGTAGTGCGGAATCACCGCAACAGGCAGGCCGATCGGCGTGAGCAGATCGAGACCCTCGAGCCAGTGCGGATCTGCCCCCGACTTGTAGATCTCGTAAACGGGAACTGTGCTGATCCCGAGTGTGAGCGCGGCCGCACTCGAGAATGTCACCGCCCCGCCGGTCTCCAATTTCTCCGCCAGCAGTTCCGGGAGCGGAGTCCCGGCCCATTGCCGCAGCGCATACGTGGGACTACCCGGTCCGGCAAAGACGAACCGGGACTGCCGGATCGCGTTGAAGGCCACCTCGCGTTCGAAGGTCGTCGCCGCGGCGACATCGCACAGGCCGGCAACATCCACGACGCGATTGAGTGAAACCTTGAAGTACTCGACGGTCTTCGCCGAGAGTTCGTCGGCGTTCTCCTGGAAGCCGAAGGGCGTATCGA
>WLFD01000199.1 GCA_009703925.1 Actinomycetota bacterium
CGGACGTAGACGTCGCACCGTCGTCGAGATACGACGTAGTTGATGAACATCCTCGGTCTGGCTCGGCGTCACGCCATCGAACGCGGCCTCCTCGGCGGAAGTCGGACATGGCTCCTGATCGGCGGTCTCGCCTGGGCTTTCCGGGCCATGCGATGGGCGCTGAAACCAGCTCCTGCCACCGTCTTCAATGAGCGACTCGAGGTTGGCGAGACTCTGGTCATCACCCATGAACCCGCCCGTCCGACCCGACGTCAGCGCCGCAAGATCCGACGGGGCGAAAAACGGTCCCGACCGGGATCGCAGACGGAATCTGTCTAGAGCGTCGTCATCACCCTCCACGCCTGCGATCATGTGGGGGTGAAGGTCCTACTGAGAAACCCAAGGCGAGAACTCGAGATCCCCGGCCCGATCACGGTCGTGAACCTGCTCGCGAAGCTGGATCTCAATCGAGAAGCCGTGATCGTCATTCAGGGAGACACTCTCGTGGCGGGCGACGCGTCGCTGAGCGATGACGACTCGATCGAGATTCGTCCCGTGATCTCCGGAGGTGCCGAATGAAGTGCGTCACCTGCAAAGGGCCGGCAGTCATCGACATCCGCCGCCACAATGCGAACTTCTGTGTCGATCATTTTTTCGAACTCTGCCGACGACAGGTCATGAAAGCAATCGACGATCATTCGATGATCGCCAAGGGCGAAAAGGTACTGGTCGCCGTTTCGGGGGGTAAGGATTCCCTGGCGGTGTGGGATCTGCTTCTCGATCTCGGGTACGAAGCCGACGGCCTTTACATCGGACTGGGAATCGGCGAATACAGCGACACGTCGGGGGATCACGCGCGCGCATTCGCGACCGAGCGCGGACTGACGCTGCTTGAGGTCGACGTCCCCGGGCGGTTCGGATACGACATTCCTTCGGGAAGTCGCGCGGCCCGCCGTGCCCCATGCTCGGCATGTGGTCTCTCGAAGCGCCATCTCTTCGATGAGGCGGCCATCCAAGGCGGCTATGACGTACTCGTCACCGGACACAATCTCGATGACGAAGCAGCTGTTCTCTTCGGAAACACACTTCACTGGCAGACCGATTTTCTCGGGCGCCAGCACCCCGTACTCCCTGCACGCGACGGTTTCCCACGCAAGGTCAAGCCTCTCGTTCGGCTCACCGAACGAGAGACCGCCGCCTACTGCGTGCTGCGCGGGATCGACTATCTGGTCGACGAGTGCCCGATGGCCGCAGGTAACAAGCACATCTCGTACAAGCTTGCCCTCAACGACATCGAGAAGATGTCGCCGGGAGCGAAGCACTCGTTCTATTTCGGCTTCCTCGATCGCGCCGCTGCGCTTTTCGAACCCGAGGCCGAGGCCGACCGCGAGGAACTCCATCCCTGTGCTTCCTGTGGCGCGCCGACGACTGCGGAAACATGCGCGTTCTGTCGACTCGTCGATCGGGCGGGCGGGGAAGTTCCCCATGACGATCAACCATCAGCCGTACCCGTAGTACTTGGAACAACCCGAGCAGGAGCAAAACAGTGAGTCGTGTATTCGAAGCCGGCGATCGCGTATTGATGATCGATCCCAAGAAGCGTCGTTACCTCGTGACGCTCAAGCCGGCAGGGGAGTTCCACTCGCACGCGGGGTTCGTCCTCCACGAAAACGTCATCGGGCAGACCGAAGGCTGCACCATTCGTTCGACCAAGAACTTCGCGTACCTCTGCGTACGACCGACACTGTCGGACTTCGTTCTCAAGATGCCGCGTGGCGCGCAGGTGATCTATCCGAAGGATCTCGGACCGATTCTCCTCCTCGCCGACATCTACCCAGGTGCGCGTGTGCTGGAATCCGGGGTCGGCTCCGGAGCACTTTCCATGGCGATGCTCCGTGCCGGCGCAGAGATCATCGGGTACGAACTCCGCGAGGACTTCGCCGAACGTGCAGTCGAGAACGTGTCTTCATTTCTCGGCGAGGAAGCGCTGAGCCGCTATCGGGTCGAACTGCGCGACTGTTACGACGGCATCGACGAGACCGATCTGGATCGGGTCGTCCTCGATCTTCCCGAGCCCTGGAACGTTGTCGAGCACGCCGAGAAGGCACTCCATCCGGGCGGAATCCTTCTGGCCTATTGCCCGAGCATCGTTCAGGTGATGCAACTCAGGGAGAAGCTCGAAGCCAGCAATTTCGACATGCCCGAGACACTCGAAGTGCTGAATCGCACATGGCATGTCGAAGGACAGGCCGTGCGGCCCGATCATCGAATGGTTGCCCACACCGGTTTCCTCACCCATGCGCGGCTCCTCGGTGAACGTCAGTAACACGGCCAACCTCGCGATGTCCGTGCGGGAACATGAACCTTCTTGATCTGCTGCTGATCGCCATCGCGATGCTCGCCGTCATCGGCGGCTATCGCCTCGGTTTCACAACCAGGGCTGTTTCCTGGATCGGCCTCGCAGCGGGGCTTGTTCTCGCCGTCAAGATCCTCCCGGCGTTTCTCGGTCAACTCGACACGACGAATCACGGATTCGTCCTCGTCCTGACCATCGGCCTGTTGCTGGTCGGCGCCTCTCTGGGCCAAGCCCTCGGGTTCATGATCGGGAGCAGGCTCAGCCCGCGCCGGACCGATGGCGCCCTTGGCGCTGCCGATCGTTCACTCGGTGCTGTTGCCGGACTTCTCGGTGTCACAGCCCTTTTCTGGCTACTTCTGCCCGTGCTTGTCGCTGCGCCCGGATGGACCGCCCGGGAGGCATCCGGATCATGGATAGCTCAGCGGGTCGATCGACTGCTCCCTCAAGCGCCTGACGCCATGCAGGCGCTGCGCTCACTCGTCGGTCCCGATGCCTTCCCGGAGGTGTTCGACGCTCTCCGGCCCACCCCCGAACTCGGTGACCCCCCCGCCGACTCCGGTCTGACTCCGTTCGTGGCGTCGACAACGGCCCGATCCGTGGCCAAGATCGAAGGCGTCGCCTGCAGCAGGATTCAGGATGGAACCGGTTTTGTGGCCCGGGAGGATCTTGTGGTGACAAACGCTCACGTCGTGGCCGGCGAGAAGAGCACGACGGTCATCCGCGACGATGGACGGCAGTTCAACGGAACTGTCATCGCGTTCGATCCGAAGCGCGACCTCGCCATCATCTCGGTTCCCGGTTTCGGAAGACCCGCTCTTGCCATTCAGGCCGCCCGAGTGGAGAACGGGACAACCGGAGGCGTCTTCGGACACCCGGGTGGCGAACCGCTGCGCATCGCACCGTTCTCCGTAGCCCGCACCCTTTCTGCGACGGGTCGCGACATCTACGGTTCCGGAGTCTCCGAGCGCCAGGTGTTGGAACTGGCATCGACGCTGAGGCCGGGCGATTCGGGTTCGGCGATCGTCGATCCGACCGGCACAGTCGTCGGTATCGCCTTCGCCATAGCGCGGGACAGAACCGATGTCGCCTACGCACTCTCGACGGCGGAACTGGCGACCGTTTTCGAGACATTGCCAAGCGGAGGAGTGTCCACCGGGCCTTGCCTGAATTGAGCCACTGGAGAAGGCCGCTGCCGACCTGTAGACGCGCAACGGCCCCGGTTCATCACCGGGGCCGTTGGAAGTCGGTAATCGAAGTGCAAGAACGTGAGAGCCATCTGCCGGCGGGACGAACCCGTCAGCAGAGAATCACTCGACTTCGATGAAGATGCATTCTCCCGGGCACTCTTCGGCGGATTCGATCACGCCATCAAGTTGTCCGTCGGGGATGTTCGCGAGACCGGCGGCGCCGCCCGGCTCCGAAAAGACCTTGTCGCCCTCTTTGACGTAGGCCAGGCCATCGTCGAGAAGGGTGAATACGTCGGGCGCAATCTCCTCGCAGAGTCCGTCGCCGGTGCAGAGATCCTGATCGATCCAGAC
>WLFD01000002.1 GCA_009703925.1 Actinomycetota bacterium
GCGTGTCCGAGTCCTCGATGTTCGTCTCGCACCTGGAGTAGATGGCCCCCGTATCAAGTCCTTCGGCAACCTCCATGAGGCAGACGCCGGTGACCGCATCGCCGGCGAGAAGGGCCCGCTCGACAGGGGCGGCACCGCGCCAGCGCGGGAGTAGCGAGAAATGGAGATTGACCATCGGCACCTGCTCGAGAATCCGCATCGGAATGATCCGTCCGTACGCGACAACCACCGCAAGGTCGACGCCCGCGTCGAGCACGGCTTCGAGATCGTCGGTGACCGGTAGCCCGAGTTCCGTGGCTGCCGCCTTGACCGGACTGGGCGAAAGCTCGCCGCCCCGACCTCGACGACGATCGGGGCGGGTGACTACAAGTGCGATCTCGAATCCGGCCGAGACGAGGGCCCGCAACACCGGTACTGCGACGTCCGGCGTTCCCATGAACGCGAGACGTTTCGGATGCAGGGGTGGCCGGGTCGGCCCATGCGGATTTTCGGTCACGAGGTGCTCAACGCAGACGCAGTCGACTCGAGCCGACCTCGGGCTCGGGAAGTGGCCCGGCATTGTTCATGCGCAAGTCCATGAGCGCGACGCGTGCCTCGTCGAGTTGTTCCTTCGTCAGGTGTTCGACGAGGAGGACCCCGTCGAGGTGATCGATCTCGTGTTGAAAGACGCGACAGGCGAAATCGTCGAGCTCGAGATTCAGTTCCCTGCCATCGAGATCGAAACCCGTGACATGCATCTCGGCCGGACGGATGATCTCCCAGTGCAACCCGGGCACGGAGAGACACCCCTCGGTGAATTCCGCTTCGCCCCGACTCTCCACGATCGTCGGATTGATGATGACGCCCGGTTCGTCGTCGTAGTCGAAGACGAAGAAACGCTGCTGCACACCGATCTGCGGAGCAGCGAGGCCCACGCCCGGGGCGTCGTACATCGTGACGAACATGTCGTCGATGAGCTTCACGAACGCGCCGTCGACGCGCGTCACGTCCGAAGCACGTTGCTTCAGAACAGGGTCTCCGATGATGCGGATCGCGTGAGGGGCCACACCTCAAGGGTAGCGTCGGAGCGTGGCCAGCTCCTCCTCCCAGTACTTCTCCCGGCACCCCGAGGTCGACTCCGATCCCCGCTCGATCCAGCTCTCGCTGGCCGACATCGAACTCACGCTCACAACCGACACCGGGGTCTTTTCCGCCGACCGTGTCGATTCGGGCACCCGACTCCTTCTGCAGGAGGCACCATGGCCGACGACGGAGATGGGCAACATCCTCGACATCGGATGCGGCTACGGGCCGGTTGCGCTGACCCTCGCCCGCCGGTCTCCCTCCAGCACGGTGTGGGCCGTGGATGTGAACGAGCGTGCGGTTGCACTCTGCGCGGCAAATGCCGAAGCAAACGGGATCGACAATGTCCGACCCGTCGTCGTCGACGAATCCGGTCGACCGGTGGCCGGCGATCCGGCCCATCTGGTCGAACTCGGCCCCGCGACGTTCGACGCAATCTGGTCGAATCCCCCGATCCGGATCGGCAAGGAAGCACTCCATGCCCTTCTCGTCCACTGGCTCGATCGTCTCGCTCCCGGGGGCAAGGCGTGGCTCGTCGTGCAGAAGCACCTCGGAGCGGATTCGCTCGGAGCGTGGCTCGAGGGTGAAGGATGGGCAACGACCCGTTTGGTTTCGCGGGCGGGATACCGGCTTCTGGAGGTCGCAGCACGATGACTCGCTCACTGGGTGGAACCGAACTGAAGCGCCTGCACCGCGAGTGGCGCCGCAAGGAACACGCCAAGCTCGCCCTGATGCTCGATGGCGTCCAGAATCCGTTCAACATCGGTGCGATCCTGCGCACGGCCGCGGCCTATTCGGTCGATCATCTCTGGCTCGTAGGGTCACCGGAACCCAATGATTCGAAGGTTCAGAAAACCGCTCTGGGAACACAGCGATTTCTCACGTGGACCATGTGCGAGACCTCGGCGGAGGCTCTCTCCGCGGCAAAGGCAGCCGGTTACAAGGTCGTCGGCGTCGAACTGGCCGAGGATGCAAAACCGCTCCACGAACTCGATCTGACGGGAAATGTCTGCCTCGCCATCGGCCATGAAGACCGGGGACTCTCGAAAGACGCTCTCGCCGATTGTGACGAACTCGGCTACATCCCGCAGCTCGGCCGCATCGGTTCACTCAATGTCGGCACGGCAACAGCCATCGCCTGCTACGAAGCGCGTCGCGCCGGCTGGACGGCTTAGAGCCGCAGGGGATCCACCTCGAGGCGCATCCTCCCCGGAGGCCGGCTGACCGTCGAGAGCGCGTCGCACAATGTTTCGTGGTCAGCCGCCCTTATGAGCCATCGGTCCTCAGATGGCCCGAGGACCTCGACCCCGTCGTGCTTCCCGAACGCCGCGATCCATGCCGGAGCCGAGGCTCCCGAAACGACGGCCATCGCCGTCGTGGGCGGATAACCGAGAGCGGAACGTCGCCCGGCTTCGGCGGTCGCCACCCGCGTCGGTTCCGCGAGCAGCGCCCCCTGGAGAACTTCGTGCTGGGGTAGCCGCGTCTGAACGAGGATTCGGCCGCCGCCGGCCCTGTCGCCCACCAGACGGGCGGCCCGGACCATGATCGCCATCGCTTCTTCCGACGCCCGATAGCGGGGAGCGAGAAGTTCCTGATCGAAATCGAGGAACACCACGACGTCGGCCGAATCGATCTGATGGAGGGCCGCTTCGGTTCCGATGACGATCCTCGTGCCGGTTCCACCGGCCGCACGAACCGTGTCCGCGGTCAGTTCGGTCACGGGTTCGCGTGCCAACGCTTCGAGTTCCTCGCGGACGCGGCTCACTCCCGCTCGGAGATTTTTCATCTTCGTCGCGCCGCAGTTCACGCAGATCGTCGGCCTGACCGCGTCGCATCGCAGGCAGACGAGCGTTCCGTCATCAGCTTGCACGACGGCGGCAGTGCATCGTTCGCATGTGGCGACTTCGCCACATGCGGCACAGCTCGACAAACGCGAGCGTCCCTTTCGGTTCAAGATGCAGATCACTCTTCCGCCGCTGCGCAGTGCATCGACGAGTTGAACGCTGTAGAGGCCCTCCCCCGGTGGAGCATCGCGCCGGTCGATGATCTCGATCCGCGGCCATCCGGCCCGCTCCGCCGAACGGGAAGGCACGAACAACCGACTGACCGCCAATGCCTCGAGCGACGGAGTCGGACTCACGAGCACGCATGGCACGCCACCGCGACGGGCTCGTTCGATGAGCACATCGCGAGCGTTCCAGGTCGGAGCCTGCTCCTGCTGCAACGATTCATCGTGCTCGTCGAGAACCACGATCGCCGCCGGAGCGGCAACGGGTGCCCAAGCTGCCGCCCGGGATCCCATGACCGTGTACCCGCCCGAACGGGCCGCGGCCCAGTCGTCGGGCATGAGCGCCACGGGAAAGCCGGCCCTCCGCAGTCGGAGACCGAGTCGTCGAACAGTCGATGCAACGGGGCCCACGACGAGGATCGGTCCGCGTTGCGCCGCAGCGACCAGTACCGGATAGGGATCGGCCGCCGGAGGCAACCTGAGGGTTGCGAGCCCGGCGTCGAGTGCGTCCGAAGCCAGGGAGTGGACCTCGTCGGTGGCGATCGCCGACGGCGGCGGCCCGGTTCGAGAAGCCACACGCGGCAGCGCCCGGACAACCGTGCCGGCGGTGGCCGTTCGCAGGAACGATGCCGGCCGACCCGCCCATCGCCATGCTGCCCAGTCGGCGAGGTCGATCAACTCGGCAGGTGGACCCCATCCGGACACCTTCGCCAGCGGCTGGAGTCTGACCCCGGGAGGTGGCTCGACATCATCGGCGACGATCCAGCCCCCGACCCGGCGACCATGCAGTGCCACACGCACCGCGGTTCCGATCCGGATGTCGGCGTCGATCCGATCGGGCACCTCGTAATCGAACAACTTGTCGATCGCCGGTACATCCGGCCGGACGCGAACGACCCTGCCCGCCGGAGGGCCGGCGATCTCCGGAGCTTCCTCTTCGACAGCCGGTACCGATTCGGGAATGTCGGGCGCGCCGAAGTCGAAGGCTGATTGTCGCGGGGCCGGGGGCACGCCGGGGCGCTGCCCTCTCGAGGTTCCCGTCAGAGACCGAGCGCCGACTTGAGGTCGTCCACCCGGTCGGTGCGCTCCCACGTGAAGGCGTCGCCGATGCGACCGAAATGGCCGTATGCGGCGGTGGCCTTGTAACGGGGCTTGCGCAGATCGAGATCGCGGGCGATCGCCGCCGGACGGAGATCGAACACATCCCGCACGGCGGCGGAGATCAGTTCTTCGTCGACGGTTGCCGTTCCGAATGTTTCGACCATGATCGAAACGGGATGGGCGACACCGATCGCATAGGCGACCTGGACTTCACAACGATCGGCCGCGCCGGATGCCACGAGATTCTTGGCGACCCAACGGGCGGCGTACGCCGCTGAACGATCGACCTTCGAGGGGTCCTTGCCCGAGAAGGCGCCGCCACCGTGACGGGCCATACCGCCGTAGGTGTCGACGATGATCTTGCGGCCGGTGAGTCCGGCGTCGCCGACGGGACCACCGATGACGAATCGTCCGGTCGGATTGACGAGCACTTCGTAATCGTCGTCGGCAAACTGGGCCGGCACCACGGGACGAATGACGTGCTCGATGAGATCGGGACGGATCGCTTCTTCGCGATCGATGCCGTCGTTGTGCTGCGTCGAGATGAGCACGGTGCGCAGGCGAACCGGCTTCCCGTCCACGTAATCGAAGGTGACCTGGGTCTTGCCATCGGGCCGGAGGTACGGAACGGTTCCGGCTTTGCGGACTTCGGCCAGACGCTCGGCCATGCGATGGGCGAGGTGGATCGGAAGCGGCATCAGCACGTCGGTCTCGGTGCAGGCGTAGCCGAACATCATTCCCTGATCGCCGGCGCCCTGCTTGTTGAGGATGTCCTCGCCGGACGTTCCCGAGCGGACCTCTTCGGAATCATCGACTCCTTGAGCGATGTCCTTCGACTGGGCATCGAGCGACACCATGACGCCGACGGTCGAACCGTCGTAGCCATAGGACTCGCGGTCGTAGCCGATCCCCTTGATCGTCTCGCGCACGATCTTCGGAATGTCCACCCAACCCGACGTGGTGACCTCACCGGCGACGATGGCCAGACCGGTGGTGACGAGGGTCTCGCAGGCAACACGCGATTCCGGATCCTGCTCGAGCATCGCATCGAGAATTGCGTCGGAGATCTGGTCGGCCATCTTGTCGGGATGACCTTCGGTGACCGATTCCGAGGTGAAAGTCCAACTGCTCACGGGAACTCCTGATGTTGGGTGAAAAAGAACTGGAGACTGCTAGTGCGCCGCACGGATCGACACAATGGCGTCGATCACGTGACGGGCGATGGACCGCTTGTCGGTCAGGGGCACATTGTGGTCCATGCCGGTGGCACTGACGAGGACTACTTCGTTGGTGTCGTGTTCGAAGCCGACACCGGGGGCGCCGACGTCGTTGGCCACGATGAGGTCGAGGTTCTTGCGGGCGAGTTTGCCCCGGGCGTTCCCCAGGACATTGTCGGTCTCGGCGGCGAAACCGACGAGTACCTGTCCGGCCGGCTTCCGGGTACCGAGATCGACGAGGAAGTCATGGGTCGGTTCGAGCAGGATGCGGGCCGGACCGTCGGAGCCGAACTCGTCCTTCTTGAGTTTTCGATCGGCCACGACAACCGGTCGGAAATCGGCGACTGCGGCCGCCATCACGATGACATCCTGCGCCGCCGAAAGCGGCATGACCGCTGCTTCCATGTCGGCAGCACTCACGACTTCGATGACGGTCACCCCTGAGGGGGCCTCGCGGTCAACGGTCGTGACGAGCGTGACGTTGGCTCCACGCGCTGCAGCCTCGGCGGCGATGGCATAGCCCTGCTTGCCGGACGAACGATTCGTGATCACACGGACCGGATCGATCGCTTCGCGGGTGCCGCCTGCGGTGACAAGGACATCGAGGCCGACGAGATCCCGATCGGGAAGTTCGCCGTCGATGGAGAGCAGGGCCCGTTCGATCGCCGCAACGATGTCACCGGGATCTGCGAGACGACCGGTTCCGACATCACCACCGGCCAGGCGACCTTCGGCGGGCGGCACGATGATCACGCCACGGGACCGAAGCGTTTCGAGATTGGCCTGCACCGATGGGTGCTCCCACATCTCGGTATGCATGGCGGGGCAAACAACCACCGGCGCCCGCGTCGCTATGAGTGTTGCCGTCAGCAGATCATCGGAGTATCCGGATGCATAGGCCGACAGCAGCCGAGCCGTGGCCGGAGCGACCACGATGACATCGGCTCCCTGGCCGAGCCGCGTGTGCGGAATGGGAGATTCCTCGTCCCACAGTGAGGTCTGCACCGGTTCCGAGGCCAGCGCCGAGAATGTGGTCTCGCCGACGAAGCGTTTGGCCCCCTCGGTCATTATCGGGGAGACGTGGGCACCGGCATCGACGAGTCGCCGACACACCTCTATGGCCTTGTAGGCGGCGATGCCACCGGTGACGCCGAGAACGATGCGACGTCCGGCCAGATTCATGGTTCAGACGATCGACGGCGCGAAGGCCGAACGATCACTCGCCTTCGGAGTCGTCAGCGGCTTCGACGACCTCGAGAACTTCGATCTCTTCCACTGCACCGTCTTCGACAGCGACTTCCTCGGCGACGATGCGCACCGGGATGATCTTGTCGGCGGCGATCTCCTCGAAAGCGATGGAGAGGGGCTTGCGGGCGACGGTCGTCACCTGCGGCGGAACGTTGGATCCGGTGCCGTCACCGAGCTGGTTGAAATAGGCGTTGATCTGGCGGGCACGCTGGGCGCCGAGGGACACCAAGGTGAACTTGGAGTCGACCTTCGAGAGAAGATTCTCGATCCGGGGGTTGACCATCGAGTCATGGATCTGAGCCACAGCACACACCTTCATGTCAGGCCCGTCGGATGACGGGCGCACAAGAGAGGAAATCCTAGCAGGAAGCCCTCATCCAGCCATACGGGCGTCGGAGATCAACCGTTCGACCTCCGCGACCGTGCGCTCGAGATCGTCGTTGACGATGCAGATCGCGCCAAGCCGGCGACCTTCGGCCAGTTCACCCTGAGCCACGGCTATTCGGCGCTCGGCCTGCTCGGGGGGATCTCCCCTGCCCCGCAGACGCTCGGCCTGAACCTCGGCCGACGGAGGCTCGAGAAGGATGAAGAGGGCATCTGGCGCCTGTTGGAGCACTTGGGCTGCTCCCTGGACGTCGATCTCGAGGACCACGTCGCGGTCGTCGCCGGCCTCGGGCCAGGGACTGCCGTAGAAGTTCCCGAGGAAGTCTGCGTATTCGAGAAAACCGTCGGCGGCGATCCTCGCCTCGAACGCCTCCCTGTCCACGTAGGTGTAGGCATCGTCTGACTCACCCGGTCGCTGTGGTCGGGTCGTCCAACTGCGCGAGAGCCACAGACGAGGGTCGTCCTCGATCAGGCGCGCAACGACAGTGCCTTTGCCGACTCCGCCCGGACCACAGACAACGATGATCACGCCGGAGACGAAAAGCTCAGCCGCCGAATGCGGCGAGAAGAGACTTGCGCTGCTGCTCGCCGAGACCACGGAGGCGACGGGTGTCGGCGATGCCGACCTCGTCCATTGTGCGGCGGGCCTTGACCTTGCCGACACCGGGGAGCGACTCGAGAACGGCAAGCACCTTGATGCCGGCGATGAGTTCGTCGGAATCGGCGGTCTCGAGAAGTTCGGCGAACGTGATCGAACCCATCTTCAGGCGTTCCTTGACCTCGGCGCGAACCCGGCGGGCTTCAGCGGCTTTGGCGAGGGCAGCTTGACGCTGTTCGGGAGTGAGTGTTGGCGGCTGCGGCATGAGATCACCCTAGCGCCTGCCTTCCGAAGGTCGTTACGCCGAACCGGAGACGTCAACTGGCGGACGAGACCGCCCTTGCGATGCCGGAGGCCGCGAGCACCGGATCCGACGCATGGGTGACCGCCCGGCCGATGACCAACAATCCCGCACCTGCAGTAACGGCTTCCTGCGGTGTGGCCGGACGCGCCTGGTCGTCGGCTCCGACTCCCGCCGGTCGGATACCCGGAACGACAGTGAGCAGATCCGGACCGAGGGCACGGACAGCGCCCAGATCGGACGCGGCACACACGACTCCCCCGCAGCCTGCTTCGACGGCGAACCTCACGCGGGATTCGAGCGAACCGGGATCGGCCTGTTCGCTTGTGAGCACCGTGATCCCGAGGCAGATCGGAAGCGCGAGACCCGCCATCGTCGCGCCGGTCGCGAATCCCTCGACGCCGGCAGCAAGATGATCGACTCCGGCGCGGGCGTGGACCGTCAGGTACGTAGCGCCCAGCGAACCCATGACCCGGGCCGCCTTGTTCACCGTCGTCGGAATGTCGAGAAGTTTGAGATCGGCGAACACCGAGTAGCCCTCGTCGATGAGCGCCTCGATGGCCTCCGGCCCGGCGGCGCTGAAGAGCTCGAGTCCCACCTTGGCCACGCCGAACCATGGCCGCATCACCCGGGCAACGCGCAGCGCTTCGACGATGTCGTCGAAGTCGAGGGCGAGGGCCAGTCGGGCGCGGATCGCGTCCGGTGCTCCATCGACGAACTCGTCGCCAGTCTCAACGGACATGTGCATCTCCAATCAGTTCCCGGATCGAACCGACATCGTGGGCGCGGCACCACTCGCCGACTTCGTCGAGGATACGACCGACCGATCCGGGATCGGCGAAACTCGCTGTACCGACTTCGATCGCCGATGCGCCAGCGAGCATGAGTTCGATCGCGTCGACGCCGCGGGCAACGCCCCCGACACCCACGATCGGGATGTGCGGATGAGCGGCATGGACATCGAACACGGCACGCACAGCCACTGGGTGGATCGCCGGACCCGAGAGGCCGCCGCCGCCTCCACCGAGACGGGGTCGACGAGTTTCAGGATCGATGGCCATTCCGAGGACCGTGTTGATCAGCGTCACCGCTTCGGCCCCTGCATCGAATGCCGCCGCCGCTATCGAAGCCAGATCGGAAACGTTCGGACTCAATTTGGCCCACATCGGCCGGCCGCATGCCGCAGACGCCCGGATGGCTTCTGTCGTCGAAGCGGTCGAGTGGGCAAACATCCGATTGCGATCATGATGATTCGGACACGAGATGTTGACTTCGACGGCAACCACCTCGGCGGGCGCATCGGCGAGCATCTCCGCCGCACGGGCGTAATCCTCGACAGACGTGCCCCAGATGCTGGCGACGACACGCGCCCCGGTGGCGATCACCGCCGGCAGTTCGTGTTCGAGCCACGCCCCGACGCCCGGCCCCTGGAGTCCGACGCTGTTGATCATCCCCGCCGGAGTTTCGTGGACCCTCGGTGCCGGGTTGCCGGCCCACGGCTCCGCCGAGAGCGACTTCACGACAACCGCACCGAGTCGCGACAGATCGACGTAGGCCGCTAGCTCGTCACCATGACCGGCGGTGCCCGACGCGGTCATCACGGGGTTCGGGAACCCGACGGAACCGACGACCGTCGAAAGGTCGGGGCCTCTGCCCTTCGATCGCGCCGATCGGGCCATCAGTTGCTTTCCGAACCTTCGGCACCCTCGTAACGCACGCCACGGTGGTATTCCTGCAACGAGCGCACCTGCATCGGATGCATGGAGCGATCGGCCATCCCGTTCGCCGCCGCAAGACCCGCAGCACCCGTCGTGAGGAGAGGAATGCGGTGCTTGCCCGCCGCGGCCCGGATGTGGGCGCCATCCGCCCGTGGACCGCGGCCCCGGGGCGAGTTCACGACAAGGGCGACCTCGCCGCCCTCGATCAGATCGACTGCCGATTGGCCGCCGTCGTCACCGAGTTTGGCCACGACAGTCGCGACCTCGATGCCGGCTGCACGAAGGTGATCTGCGGTTCCTGATGTCGCGGCGATAAGGAATCCCAGCTCACGGAACTTCGTTGCGGCAGACACGCCGATCGCCTTGTCGCGATCGGCGAGGGACAGGAACACCGTGCCCGATGTCGGCAGGTTCGTACCCGCCGCCAACTGACTCTTCGCGAATGCGAGTCCGAAGGTCAGGTCGATACCCATGACTTCGCCGGTGGAACGCATCTCCGGGCCCAACAACGCGTCTGCTTCGGGGAATCGACTGAACGGAAGCACGGCTTCCTTGACCGCGACATGATCGCCCACGACGGGTGTGGTCAGTAGACCTTCCGCCCGAAGTTCGTCGAGGGTCGCACCGAGCATCACTCGAGCGGCGACCTTCGCCAACGGAACGCCGGTGGCTTTGGCCACGAACGGCACCGTCCGGCTGGCCCTCGGGTTGGCCTCGATGACGTACACCTCGCCATCCTTCACGGCGAACTGC
The DNA here is from genome assembly GCA_009703925.1 of Actinomycetota bacterium. Classification (GTDB taxonomy): domain Bacteria; phylum Actinomycetota; class Acidimicrobiia; order Acidimicrobiales; family Acidimicrobilacustridaceae; genus Acidimicrobilacustris. Next base: position 10,391 of record WLFD01000002.1, read on the forward strand.
ACATTGATCAGCCCGATGACACCGAGAGCATCGGCGATGCGATGTGCGTACAGCTCGAGAGTCTCCATGGTCTCGGCGGAAAGCGAATACGGCGGGATGACACAGGCGGAATCACCGGAATGAACGCCAGCCTCCTCGACGTGCTCCATGATTCCGCCGATGACGAAACCACCGGTTGCGTCGCGCAAGGCGTCGACATCGACCTCGGTGGCGTCCTCGAGGAAACGGTCGACGAGCACGGGTCGCTCGGCGGACAGTCCGCCCTCCTTGCCCAGACTTCCGAAACCGGCGAGTTCGGCCATCGCCCGGGCCAGGCCCTCGTCGTCATAGACGATTTCCATGGCACGGCCGCCGAGCACGTAGCTCGGGCGTACGAGAACCGGATAGCCGATACCTGCAGTGATGACGAGCGCCGCGTCGATATCGGCTGCCGTTCCGCCTGCGGGCTGGGGAATATCGAGTTGCGCGCACAATGCGTTCCAGAGCTCGCGGTCCTCGGCAGCGTCGATCGATTCCGGACTCGTCCCCACGATCAGTTCACGCGGCAGGGAGTTCGAGAGCTTGAGCGGTGTCTGACCACCGAGAGAAACGATCACGCCCACCGGCTTCTCGGCCTCGAGCACGTTCATGACGTCCTCGTGTGTCAGCGGTTCGAAATACAGGCGATCGGATGTGTCGTAGTCGGTGGAAACCGTCTCGGGATTGCAATTGATCATGATCGTCTCGAAACCCGCTTCGCGCAGGGCGAAACTCGCATGCACGCAGCAGTAATCGAACTCGATGCCCTGCCCGATTCGATTCGGTCCCGAACCGAGGATGACGACCTTCTTCCGATCGGAAGAAACCACCTCGTCGGTGTCCTCGTAGGTCGAGTAGTGATACGGCGTTTCGGCTTCGAACTCCGCTGCACACGTATCGACCGTTTTGTAGGTCGGCAGGACACCCGCCGCTATCCGGGCGGAGCGGACGTCGTTCTCGGCCACCGACCAGAGGTACGCAAGTTGTGCATCGGAGAATCCGAGACGCTTCGCCCTCCGCCACGAAGAGCGATCCATCGCCGCAAAGCCGAGTTCGGCGAGGTGTTCCCGCTCCTCGGTGATCGACAGCATCTGGTCGAGGAACCACGGGTCGACGCGTGTCGCCTCGTAGAGGTCGTCGACCGACACACCCCGACGCAGGCATGCTTCGAGTTCGAAGATCCGTTCCGGAGTTCCGATCGCCGACTTGGCGACAAGCGCGTCCAGATCGAACTCGTCGTACTGGGTTTCGGCGGGATCACAGTTCAGGCCGAGGCGGCCCTGTTCGAGCGAACGGAGTCCCTTCTGCAGGGATTCCGGGAAGGTCCGGCCGATGGCCATGACTTCGCCGACCGATTGCATCTGTGTGCCGAGGACTCCGCTGGTCCCCGAGAACTTCTCGAAGGCCCAGCGCGGAATCTTGGTGACGACATAGTCGATCGACGGTTCGAAACTCGCCGGAGTCTTCAGGGTGATGTCGTTCGGAATCTCGTCGAGGGTGTAACCGACAGCGAGTCGGGCGGCGATCTTCGCGATCGGGAAACCGGTGGCTTTCGAGGCGAGTGCCGACGAGCGACTGACACGCGGATTCATCTCGATGATGACCATGTCGCCGTTTTCCGGGTTGATCGCGAACTGGACGTTCGATCCTCCCGTTTCGACGCCGACGCGGCGGATGATGGCGAAAGCGGCGTCGCGCATCTCCTGGTACTCGACGTCGGAGAGGGTCTGCGCCGGAGCAACCGTGATCGAGTCGCCCGTGTGAACTCCCATCGGATCGAAATTCTCGATCGAGCAGATGATCACGCAGTTGTCTGCGGTATCGCGCATGACCTCGAGTTCGTATTCCTTCCAACCGGCGATCGACTGTTCGATCAGGATCTCCGAGATGGGGCTGGCATCGAGACCGATCGCGGCGAGGCGTTCGAAATCCTCGGCGGTCTCGGCGATGCCAGTGCCGCGTCCTCCGAGGATGTAAGCGGGGCGGATGACGGCGGGCAGTCCGATGGTCTTGACCGCTTCGAGGGACTCGGCGAGCGTGTGGGCCGTGAGCGACTCGGGCGTTGCGAGGCCAATCTCGGCCATCGCCTGTTTGAAAAGCTCGCGGTCCTCGGCCGTCGCAATCGCCTTTGCATCGGCGCCGATGAGTTCGACGTTGTACTGATCCAGTACGCCGGCCTCGACCAGTTCCATCGCCAGGTTGAGCGCCGTCTGACCACCAAGAGTCGGGAGCAGTGCATCGGGACGTTCGCGCTCGATGATCCGCGTGAGCACCTCGAGGTCGAGTGGTTCGATGTAGGTCGCGTCGGCGAAGTCCGGATCGGTCATGATCGTCGCCGGATTCGAGTTGGCGAGGATCACGCGGAAACCCTCCTGGCGCAGGACGCGGCAGGCTTGAGTTCCCGAGTAGTCGAACTCGCAGGCCTGACCGATGACGATCGGCCCGGAACCGATCAGGAGGATCGACTTGATGTCATTACGGCGCGGCATCTACCGACGTCCCTTCGCAGTTGCGTTCATCAGATCATCGAAAAGGTCGAAGAGGTAGGCCGCATCGTGCGGTCCCGGCCCTGCTTCGGGGTGGTACTGGACACTGAATGCCGGGATGTCGAGACATTGCAGACCCTCGACGACACCATCGTTGAGATTGCGGTGCGTCACTTCGACGCCGGACACGAGCGAACCGTCGTCGACGGCATAGTTGTGGTTCTGGCTGGTGATCTCCACCGTTCCGGTCGCCAGTCGGCGAACCGGATGATTTCCACCGTGGTGTCCGAACGGAAGCTTGTAGGTCGCCGCACCGAGTGCTGTAGCAAGCAACTGGTGTCCGAGGCAGATCCCGAAGATGGGGACCTCGCCGAGCAGACCATCGATGGTCGCAGGGATTCCGGTGACTGCCGCCGGATCACCGGGACCGTTGGACAGGAACACACCATCGGGCTGTCGGGCCAGGACTTCCGATGCCGGGGTGTCGGCCGGCACCACCTCGACAGTTGCGATCCCGGAGAGATGACGCAGAATCGTCGTCTTTATGCCGAAGTCGTAGGCCACGACACGCTTGGGCTTGCGGCCCTCGGGCCCCGTGAAGGCGACCTCGAACGGTGACGCACAGGTGACCATGCGGACCAGATCGACACCGGAGGTTCCGGCCTCGGCTTTGGCCGCCATCGCGAGTGCCGACTCGCCCGCCGTCCCGAACGCCCCCGGCATTGCCCCGGCATCGCGGATGTGTCGGGTGAGCCGACGAGTGTCGATTCCCCCGATACCCGGAACTCCGGAAGCGCGCAGGTAGGAATCCAGATCGGTTTCGGATCGCCAATTGCTTCGCCGGCGTGCCATCTCGCGGACGATCACTCCCCGGGTGAAGGGTCGGGCCGATTCGTTGTCGAGTGCGGTGACTCCGTAGTTCCCGATGTGGGGATACGTGAATGTGATGAGCTGACCCGCGTACGACGGATCGGTGATGATCTCCTGGTAACCGGTGAGCGCGGTGTTGAACACGACCTCACCTGTTGCGATTCCGTTCTCCGGTCGGGCACCGAGGACTTCGCCCTCGAACACCGTGCCGTCGGCCAGAACAAGCAGGCCTTCTTCAATCGGGGCGCTCATCGTTGGGCCTTTCCATCGAGCACGGTCGGGACGCCACACAACATCGTGTGGCGAACCTTGCCCCGCAGTGTGCGGCCGGCATACGGCGTGTTGGCGCTGAGACTCGCCAGTTCCGAGGGATCGACTGTCCACTCCTCGGTGGGATCGAATACAACGAGGTGAGCCGGTGAACCGGTCTCGATCGGCAAGCCGTGGATGTCAGCGATGCCCGCGATCTCGGCCGGCTGCCACGACATGGCGGCAAGGAGTTGCGTCATCGTGAGGATCCCCGGCTCGACCAGTTCTGTCACTCCGAGGGCCAAAGCGGTTTCGAGGCCGAGCATTCCGCAGGGAGCGTGATCGAACGGGGCCTCCTTCACTTCGGCGGTGTGGGGGGCGTGGTCGGTTGCGATCGCGTCGATGGTCCCGTCGGCCAGACCGGCCTTGACCGCGGCGACGTCATCGGCGGTGCGCAGTGGCGGATTCACCTTGAAGACCGGATCGTACGAGGCGACCTCGGCATGCGTGAGTGTGAAGTGGTGGGGCGTGGCCTCCGAGGTGACAGGAAGACCGCGGGCTTTCGCTTGACGAACCAGTTCCACGGCACCGGCAGTCGACAGGTGCTGGAAGTGGACGCGTGCGCCGGTGAGCCGGGCGAGAGCGATGTCCCGGAAGACCATCAGTTCCTCGGCCTCGGCAGGGATACCGGGAATGCCGAGACGACTCGACCATTCGCCCTCGTGCATGTGGCCACCCTCGCTCAGGGCTTCGACTTCGCAGTGCTGCGCAAGTGTGACCGGCACCGACAGACCCGACGAGTATTCGAGAGCCCGTCGCATGAGGCGATCGTCCTGCACGCCGCAGCCGTCGTCGGTGAACATGCGAACGCCCAGATCCGCCATCTCCGCCATGGGAGACAGAGCCTTTCCTTCGCGTCCGACGGTGATCGCTCCCGAGACCCGGACATCGCACAGACCGGCAGCCATCCCGGCCGACTGGACCTGACGGACGACAGCGGCCGAATCGATCGTGGGTTCGGTGTTCGGCATTGCGACGATCGCCGTGAAACCTCCGAGAGCGGCAGCGCGGCTTCCAGACTCGATTGTCTCGGCCTCCTCGCGTCCCGGTTCGCGCAGGTGGGTGTGGATGTCGACAAGACCCGGAGCGACGATGCAACCGGTGACATCCAGCACCGGTGCGTCCGCCAGACCGAGTCCCGCAGCATCGAGATCGAGTCCGACCGCTGCGACCGTTCCGTCGGCGGCGATGGCGACATCGGCCACACGGTCGCCCGAGCGATCGACGACGCGTCCTCCCCTGAGGATCCAGCCTGAACTCGTTGATGTGCTGTTGTCCACGTCTACCTTTCGCGATCGGTTGTTCGGTTCCCTGTCCGGATCAGGCATCGATCTCGCCGCCCCATTCGATCCCGCTGCCGAGGAGGAGGAAGAGCACAGCCATCCGAACCGCGACACCGTTGCGGACCTGATCGATCACGACGGCGTTGGGACGGTCGGCGACGTTTGCCGCGATCTCGACTCCTCGGTTCATCGGACCCGGATGCATCACGAGAGCGTGTCCGGGGAGCAGATCGGCCCGGCGTTCGGTGAGCCCGTAGGTCGCCGTGTATTCGCGCAGCGAGGGGATCAGGGCTTCGGTCATTCGCTCGCGTTGCATGCGAAGGAGGTAACAGACATCGGTGTTCGCGAGGACCGAGTCGAGGTCGTGGCTGACCTTCACGGGCCAACCTTCGAGGCTCGGGGGAAGCAGTGTGGGAGGAGCCACCAACGTGACCTCGGCGCCGAGGGCACTGAAGGCGGCGACGTTCGATCGGGCGACGCGCGAATGGCGGATGTCGCCGACGATGGCGATCTGTCGACCTGCGAGGTCCCCCAGGTTCTGGCGGATCGTGTAGCAATCCAGAAGAGCCTGCGTCGGATGCTCGTGCCAACCATCACCGGCGTTGATGACTGCCGAGTTCGCCCATTGAGCGATCTGGAGCGGAACGCCGGCGGAAGCGTGACGGACGACGATCGCATCGACTCCCATCGCCTCGATGGTTTCGATGGTGTCGCGTAGCGACTCACCCTTCTTGACCGACGAGGTTCCGACGCTGAAGTTCATCGTGTCGGCGGAAAGTCGTTTCGCCGCAGTCTCGAAACTCAGGCGAGTACGCGTCGAGTCCTCGAAGAACAACGAGACGACTGTCCGACCCTTGAGGGCCGGGACTTTCGGGATGGCGCGCTCACTCACCTCGACGAAGGAATCGGTGAGGGTGAGCACCCTGTTGATCCCCGATGCGACATCGGGACCGAGATCGGCCACCGACAGGAGATTTCGAAGGTCACCGTGCCGGGGATTGGCGACTACCCGAGTCACTTGATCATCTCGCCGAGGTCCACGCCGTCCGGCGTGACGTCGACGGCCTCGTCGCGCCGTGTCGGGAGGTTCTTGCCCACGAAGTCGGGCCGGATCGGGAGTTCCCGGTGCCCGCGGTCGACCATCACTGCAAGCTGCACGGCCTTGGCCCTGCCGTAGTCGGTGAGCGCATCGAGGGCGGCTCGGATCGTCCGACCGGTGAACAGCACGTCATCCACCAGAACGACGACCCTCGAGTCGAGATCGCCGGGAATGTCGGTGACCGCCTCGGGAAGAACCGGGCGCAGTCCGATGTCGTCGCGGTAGAAGGCCACATCGAGACAGCCGACGGGGACCTCGTAGCCCTCGATGAGCCGGAGTGCTTCGGCGAGTTGGGCCGCCAGACGGATCCCACCGGTCTGGAGACCGACGAGAACCACCTCGTCGAGTCCGTGGTTCCGTTCGATGATCTCGTGCGCCATGCGTTTCGTCGCACGTTGCATGTCCTCTGCGGTCATCACCCGGGTCCGGGCAACAAAAACGCCCCCATAAGGGGGCGTAAGGCGTCGTTCGCGTTCAGCCACGTCGTGGTCCTTCCTGTCCGTCCGGGCCTCACGGGACCCGCTTCACGGTCAGGAAGGGACTCTATCGCACCTGATCGGCGATTGCCGAAAGCACCCCGTTGACGAACTTGCCGCTGTCATCGGTCGAGTACCGCTTTGCGAGGATCACGGCCTCCGAGATCGCCGCCCCGGTCGGGACGTCGGGACGGAAAGCGAGCTCGAACGTGGCGAGACGCAGAATCGCCCGATCGAGTGCCGGCATCCGGTCGATCTCCCAGTTGCGGGCATGCTCGGCGATGAGTTCGTCGATCGCCTCGGCATTCGCCTCGACACCTTCGAGGATCTCGACTGCGAACGAATCGGGCTCGAGTTGCAGCGCCGCAAGGACGCCGCCGGAATCGCCGCCCTTCATCTCGGATTCGTACAGAAGATGGAAGGCGCGCTCGCGCGCTTCGCGTCGACTCCCCAGACCACCGGGATATGGATTGCGTTCTTCGCCGGACTCGCCCGTTTCGGAGCTCACGCGCGGGTCAGGTATTCGCCGGTGCGGGTGTCCACCTTGACGCGTTCGCCGGGACCGACGAAGAGGGGAACCTGAATGACCAGACCGGTCTCGAGCGTGGCCGGCTTGCGGGCACCGGACACGCGGTCACCCTGGATCCCCGGTTCGGTTTCGGCGATGTTCAGTTCCACTGCGGCAGGAAGGTCGATACCGACGATCTCGTCGCCGAACATCTTGAGAACAGCTTCGGAACTCTCGACGAGATAGTTCGATGCCTGACCCAGTGAATCCGGGCCGACGTTCAGCTGGTCGTACGTGGTGTTGTCCATGAACACGTAGTCCTCGCCGGCGCGGTAGAGGAACTGCATCTCGCGCTTGTCGATCATCGCCCGTTCGACCTTTTCACCGGCACGGAAGGTGCGGTCGGCCTGTGCGCCGTTGCGGATGTTCTTCAGCGTGGTGCGCACGAAGGCCCCGCCCTTGCCGGGCTTCACGTGCTGGAACTCGACGACCTCGAACAGGCCGTCATCGAGTTCGAGGGCCATGCCGTTCTTCAGGTCGTTGGTGGTGATGGTGGGCATTGGGCTCTTCCTCCGGAAGGATCGCCGAAGGTGTCCGGCGATGGGGCGCCGATTACGGCGCCGAGACTTTGGTGCTGTGGGTGAGGGGACGACACCCTTCGGGTGTTACGACGACGGTGTCCTCGATGCGAACACCCCCGTGGGCTGGGAGATAAACCCCCGGTTCGACCGTGACGACATCGCCGACGGCGAGCGTAGCATCGCTCGTAGAACCCACTCCGGGGGCCTCGTGGATGTCGAGACCCACGCCGTGTCCGGTCCCGTGGCTGAATGCTGCCGCCCAACCGGCATCATCGATGATTCTGCGGCAGGTGGCATCGACCTCGCGTGCGGCGATGCCGGGTCGGACGGCAGCAACACCGGCGGCCTGCGCAGCGGCCACGACCTCGATCATCCGGCTCGATGTGTCGTCGATCTCGCCGACGGCGATCGTTCGGGTCATGTCCGAGCAGTACCCGTCGACCACCGCACCGAAATCGATCACGACGAGATCGCCTTCGACGATTCTCCGGCTTGATGGACGAGCGTGAGGCAGGGCGCTGTTGGGCCCCGAGGCGACGATTGTCTCGAAGCTCGGTTTCGTTGCTCCGAGTCGACGCATCGCGGCATCGAGTTCGCCGGCGAATTCGAGTTCGGTCGGACCGTCGTCCAGCGTCGATCGCAGCGACGCGAGAGCGGCATCGGCGATCATCGCCGCCACTTCGATCCGAGCGAGTTCACCCGCGTCCTTCGAACGACGGAGTTTCTCGATGATCCCCTTCGTGGCGACGAGGTCGAGTCCGGGGAACCAGTCGGACCCGAATTTCTGCTGGGCGCTCCATGTCACGTGATCGGCCTCGAGCCCGATGGTCGAGATCGACCCGGCGGCGATGATTCCGGCGATGATCGCCCGTTGATCGGTCGAGCTGATCTCGACCCGCGCACCGCAACCCGACTCTGCAATCTGTCGAGGCGCTTGCGTCGCATAGCGACCGTCGGTGACAAGGACGAAGTCCGACGGAGTCACCAACGCGATACCGGCTGATCCGGTGAACCCGGTGAGGTAACGGATGTTGGTCGCCGATGTCACCAGAAGCGCGCCGATCCGCTCGGCCTCGAAGTGGTCGCTCAATCGAGCAACCCGCCCGCCGGTAGCCATTGCCGGCAACGACGACAGCCGCTCGGCGATCGACTCGACCATGAGAGTCAGATCCCGAGGAGGCCGGCAACCGCCTCGACTGCAAGGCGATATCCGTTGCCACCGAATCCTGCGATCGTGCCGGAGGCCACGGGTGACACCACCGACGTGTGACGCCATTCCTCGCGGGTCGCCGGGTTGGAGAGGTGCAACTCCACGATCGGGCCTGCGAAAGACGCAAGCGCGTCGTGAATGGCCCAGGAGTAATGGGTGAAAGCGCCGGGGTTGATGATGATGGCCGCACACCGGGAGCGTGCGCCGTGGATGGCGTCGATCAGATCCGCTTCGGCGTTCGACTGGAGATGCTCGATGAGCAAGCCATGCGATGCAGCCTTCTCCGTGGAGGCGGCAACATGATCGGCGAGGGTCTCGGTGCCGTAGATCTCGGGTTCGCGATCACCCAGAAGATTCAGGTTCGCTCCCGACAGCAGCAGGACGATCGGAGAGGTCTGCGTCATCGTGAACTCCTTATGCCCGCACGGCGTCTATCGCCGAGTCGATGAGCCGACGATCGACGCCGGTGGTGATTTCTACGCCATCGGGACCGTCAAGCACGAAGGTGATTCCATCAAGTGCCTTTTTGTCGCGCCCCATGAGGTCGACGAGTTGGTCATTGTCCATCCCCTCGGGAAGGGTCGACGGAAGGTCGTATGCCGCAACGACCCGACGATGTTCCGCCACGCGGGCGTCATCGATCCTGCCCAGACCCCGGGCGAGTTCGGCCGCGAAGATCAGACCGATCGCCAGCGCTTCACCGTGGCGCAGATCGTGGTTGCCGGCGATCTCGATCGCGTGGGCGAGCGTGTGTCCGTAATTGAGCGTGGCCCGCGCCCCACCTTCGCGTTCGTCGCCCGCCACCACAGAGGCCTTGATCCCGACACAGGCTGCGACCCGTTCATCGAGGGGAAGCGAGTCGAGATCCCCTCCCCCGAGGAAGTGGTACTTCGCCATCTCGCCGAGACCGCTGCGATATTCGCGCGGCGGCAGAGTGGCCAGCACCTCCGTGTCGCAGAGAACCGCGCTCGGCTGCCAGAACGCGCCCACGAGATTCTTGCCCTCGGGAAGATTGACACCGGTCTTGCCGCCGATCGCAGCGTCGATCTGGCCGAGCAGCGTCGTCGACACATGGATGACAGGAACGCCGCGGTGATAGGAAGCCGCCGCGAAACCCGCCGTATCGGTGACGATCCCGCCGCCCACAGCCACGACGACATCGGAACGGGTGAGACCCCAACGGGCGAACTGTCGGCACAGATCCTCGACGGTCGCCATGCACTTCGCGTCCTCACCGTCGGGCATCTCGAAAACGCGATGCTCCCGGCCGGGATCGACAGATACCCCGATACCGGCCTGGGTGACAATGGCGACCCGACGGGCCGACTCGGGAATCACGGCTGCGAGCTCGTGGCGGGTACCGGCGCCCACGTAAACGTCGTAGCAGCGATCGGCGAGCGGAACGGGAACGATGATCATCGCTCCACCCGTCCCGACGATGCGACTGCGTCAAGAATCGACGACACCACTGCCGCTATCGGAAGCGAACTGTCGACAACGACATCGGCAACTTCGGCATAGAGATCCTGGCGCGTCGATTCCATCTGCATCAGCGTTCCCCGGGGATCGTCGGCCAGGGCCGGGCGGTGAGTTCCGTTGCGGACCCGCCCGAGAAGAACCTCGACCGGTGCCTTGAGCCAGACCACGAGGCCGGCATGTGCGAGCAGTTCGCGGTTGAGCGGTGAAAGCACGACACCGCCGGCCGCGGCGATCACCGACGAGGTTGGTTCCTCGATCAGTGCCCGCAGCACGTCGGACTCGAGCGAACGAAAAACCGCTTCGCCGTCGGTGGCGAAGATTTCGGCGACAGCCCGACCCGAGCGCTGCTCGATCTCGGCATCGGTGTCGCGGAAAGGTCGATCGAGAGCGGAGGCGATGCGGCGACCGACGGTCGATTTGCCGACACCCATCATCCCCACGAGCACCACGTGATCGGCAGTGGCCGCTGCGGACTCGGTCACGTTCGCGGTGCGCTTGCACCACCATCGAAGGCCTGATCGGCATCCCAGTTCAGCGGAACGGCCTCGGGGTCGAGTCCACCGGCGACGTCGAGTTGGGCGGTCTGCTCCCGCACCTGCACGCAGTAGGTGTCATGGTTCCGGACGAACTCGCCCAGCGAGTCGCCTCCGAACTTGCGCAGTGCTTCGTCGGCGAGGACGAGCGCAGCCATGGCCTCGGCCACGACGCCCATGGCGGGAACGGCGGTCACGTCGGTGCGTTCCTTGAACGAGACCGTCGCATCCTTCGTGGCCGTATCGACAGTGGCCAGAACCGGCTTGTTGAGCGTCGCAAGCGGCTTCATGGCCACATGGGCGACAAGGACCTCACCGGTGGACATTCCGCCTTCGATGCCGCCGGCGTTCGCGGTGATGCGGCGATATTCGCCCGTCTCGGCGTCGAAGGTGATCGCGTCGTGGGCTTCGCTGCCCGGTCGACCTGCAACATCGAAACCGTCGCCGATCTCGACGCCCTTGACCGCCTGGATCGAGAGGAGGGCCTGCGCCAGACGACCATCGAGTCGACGATCCCAGTGGACATGACTTCCGAGTCCCACGGGAACGCCATAGGCAACGACCTCGGCAACCCCACCGAGCGAGTCGCCGGCTTTCTGCGCGGCCTTGATCGCAGTGATCATCGCAGCCTCTGCGGCCGGGTCCGTGCAGCGCACTTCGGAATTGTCGACGTCGGCGAGTTGGTCGGGACCGGGACGGGCGGCAACCGAAGCGCGGACCGAGCCGAGTTGCACGATGTGGGAACCGATCTCCACACCGAGATGACGCAGAAGCGCCTTGGCGACAGCACCGGCAGCTACACGTGCCGCAGTTTCGCGGGCCGAGGCGCGCTCGAGGACATTGCGGGCGTCGTCAAACGCGTACTTCTGCATTCCGGTGAGATCGGCGTGCCCCGGGCGCGGGGTCGTGAGTCGCTGCGAGGTTGCTCCCGGATGCGGAGACATCTCCTCGGTCCACTTGCGTTCCCATTCGCTGTTGCCGATCTCGATCGCAACCGGTGAGCCCAGGGTGACCCCGTGGCGCACTCCAGCGAGAATCGTCACTTCGTCGGCTTCGAACTTCATCCGCGGGCCGCGTCCGAATCCCAGGCGGCGGCGAGCAAGCTCGGCACCGATGTCGTCGACGGTTATGGGCAGCCCGGATGGAAGTCCCTCGAGAATCACAACGAGGGCTTTGCCATGGGACTCACCGGCAGTCAGGTAGCGCAGCACCCGACCAATCTACCGGTCGACTCCCCCACCCCCGAAGACAGTTGACGGAGAAACTTCGCTCCGCCGAGTCAGGACCCGATCAGCGAGGCGCTGAACAGCACCGTGGCGATGGTTCCGAAGGCCAGAAACGGACCGAAAGGGAACGGAACGTTCCGACGCCGGATGACGAGGAGGACGATCCCGGCGATGCTGCCCGAGGCGAATCCCAGAAGCATCGCCCACAGCACGAGCCGAACCGATTCGGTCATGTCGGTGCCGAGCCATCCGACCGCCAATCCGAGGAGCACGGCCAATTTCACGTCACCGAACCCCATTCCCCGGGGCGACACGAGGTGGGCGACGAGAAGAACGCCGAAGTAGACCAATGCTCCGATGAACGCGAATTGCAGCCTGTCGAACGTGTCGTTGACTACCGAGAGCACCGACAGCGATGCCATCCCGATCGCTATCGACGGCAACACGATCCGATCGGGAAGTCGGTACTCCCTCAGGTCGATGATGCTCAGAGCCAACAGGACAAGGAACAGGGCCACGTAGAGGACCGTCTCGGCGGGACCCGATTCGCGGAACCGCCACCAGCCGAGAACGGCAAGAACAACACCGGCCCCGACGGTCAGGGCGACGGTTCCCCGGGCTCTTCCCACCTTCAGGCCAGCTTGTCGGCCACAACCGCGGTCATCGCCGCGACAGGTGCCGCCCTGCCGGTCCAGAGTTCGAACTGGATCGCGGCCTGATGCACGAGCATCGATACTCCGTTCGCCGTCGAGGCGCCTCTCGCTGCCGCTGCAATCAGCAATGGTGTGCGCAGTGGCCGGTACACGATGTCGACCACCACCTGACCCGGGTGGATCAGCGAGACATCGAACGGCACCTCGTCATCCGAAGGATCTCCCATGCCGATCGACGTTGCATTCACGATGAGATCGGCCGACCGAAGTACTTCCCCGGCGTCATCCGGAGCCACCGCGCGACCCACGGCGCCGAGGAGGGCGACAGCCTTCTCGGCACGTTCGGAGGTGCGATTCACGATGACGACCTCGCCGGCACCGGCACGGACGAGAGCGAGCGCGATGGACCGCGCCGAACCACCGGCGCCGAGAACGACACAGCGGCGGTCGGATGGATCGAACAGCAATTCCGCACCGAGTGCCGCGACGAAGCCGGCACCGTCGGTGTTGTGTCCGACGAGGTGACCATCGACATTGACGATGCAGTTCACGGCGCCGAGGAGTTCCGCGTCGGGCGTGAGCGAATCCGCACATGCCGCCGCGGCTTCCTTGTCCGGCATCGTGACAGATACGCCGCCCAGGCCCATGGCCCTGATCCCGGCGAAAGCATCGGGAACCCGCAGATGTTCGACCTCGAGAGCGACATACACCCAGTCGATATCGGCAGCTTCGAAGGCCGTGTTGAACAGAAGTGGCGAAAGCGAGTGTTCGACCGGCGAACCGATCACCGCCGCAAGGCGGGTCTCACCCGTTGGAGCGCGCATTCAGAACACCCCCCGTGCCTTGGCGTCGTTGACGGCCCGCTGAAAATCCGACGCGCTGTCGGTGAAGTAATGGCTTCCGTCGGCGTCGGTCAACACGTAGTAGGTCCAGTTGCCCGGCGCAGGGTTGAGCGCAGCATCTATCGATGCCTGGCCCGGCGAGTTGATCGGGGCCGGCGGTATCCCGTTCTTGAGACGGGTGTTGTAGGGCGAGTCGAACGCAAGGTCCTTCGTTGTCAACGAACCCTTTCGCTGCTGCAGGGCATACAGGACAGACGCGTCGATTCCGAGGCTCATGCCCTTTGCTATCCGGTTGTAGATCACACGGGCGATCTTCGGTCGATCCTCGGGGACTTTCGCCTCGGACTCGACGAGTGATGCAACGATCAGCGCTTCATAGGGCGTGATCTTGCGTTGTCCGGCGACCCCCGCCAACTTGGCCGTCGCATCAGGGAGCCCCTCGGCGGCAGACACCCGATCGAATGCGGCGATCATCTGGTCAATGAGTTTCTGCGGATCCGCATCGTTGGCGTTCGCAACTTCGTACTTCGCCGGGAAGAGAAAGCCTTCGAGGTTCGTCGATCCCGAGGGCTGCAGGGACGGATGGGAGGACGCAAGGGCAACATCCAGAGCCTCGGGTGACATCTTCGGGAAGGTCTCGAGGATCAGCGCCCGGATCTCCGACTCCCAGAGACCCTCACGGACGAGGAACTCGACTGTCCGCGGCGGCGCCGGTCCGGCCTTCAGGATGGCCACGACGTCACCGGCCGAGGAACTCGTGCGCAGTCCTTCGTAATCACCGGCCTGAAATGACGATTGGCCTTCGAACTTCAGGTACCACTCGAACACCGATGCGTTCGCAATGATCTTCTTCTCCGCCAGTCGCGAGGAAACCTGCGAAACAGTCGCGCCCTTGGCGATCGTGAACGCGACTTCGTCGCCGGGCGAACCCGGATTGAGTTGTCCGTTGACCCAGAACCCGAAGACACCGACGACGGCGACGATCACAAGTGCGGCAACGGCGATCACGCGGCCCCAACGTCGGCCGCCACCTCCGTAGGACCCCGCCCCCGAGCCCATCGGCAACGATGTCTCCGGCGACCGCACCGACGCGCTGTCGGCCTGCGGCACAGGGATCGAGGGCGATGCGGAAGCTTCGGGTCCGGCCACGTCGGAGTCCGAATCGATCCCGAAGAGTTCAAATGGATCTGGTTGATCGGGCACTGGTCACTCGTGTGGTCGGGGGCTAGAGCCCGGATTCGGAAGATGTCGACGGTCGGCCATCGAGCCAGGCCTGCAACAGCACGGCGGCGGCCATTTTGTCGATGAGTTGACGACGCGCCTTGCCCTTCACTCCAGCTTCCTGGAGAAGTCGGGCGGCAGTCACCGTGGTGAGGCGTTCATCGTAGGTTTCAATCGGAATGGATGTGGAGCAGCGCAGTTCGGCAAGCTCCGATTCGATGCCCTGCGCAGCGGGACCCATCGACCCGTCAAGCGAAAACGGCATTCCCACCACGATCACGTCGACTTCGGCCTCGGCCGCAAGGGCGAGCAACCGTCGATGATCGAGGGCTACATCACCGGAACGTTCGACCATGTCATAGGGAGAAGCCACGGTCCCGGAGGAAACGGCGACACCGATTCGACGACTCCCGAAATCCACTCCGAGAGCCCGCATGGAGATCAGGCGATTCCGGCGGCAGTCCGCACCAGCGCCAGTGCGTCGTCGAGAGCTCCGGGATCCTTGCCCCCGGCAACCGCCAGATCAGCGCTCTTGCCGCCACCACCCTTCACGGCCTTGGCGGCATCGGCAATGAGTACGGATGCATTGAGTCCAGAATCGGGCCGAACGGCAGCCACGATGGTGACTCCCCCTCCTTCGGGGGCGCTTCCGAGAACGGCAGCACGGATACCCGGAACATCTCGGACAGCGACGGCCAGATCGCGGAGCGAGTCGCGGTCGAGTCCATCGACGCGGCATACGACCACTCCGTCAACGGCAAGCTCTGCGAGTTCGCCGGAGCGCCCCGCTGCAGCCTGTCGTTCGAGATCGCGTATCCGCGCCCTGAGTTCCTTCGATTCGGCAACGCGCCGCTCGACCGCGTCGACGAGTTCGTCGGTCGCAACACCGAGGATGTCGGCAGCCGCCCTGATCTGCGCTTCGTCATGACGAAGTCGTTCGATGGGACCCATTCCCGAGACCGCTTCGAGGCGCCGGATGTTGGAGCCGATGGATGCTTCGCTGATGATCTTGACCGGGCCGATGTCGCCGAGGGCGGAGACATGCGTTCCACCGCAGAGTTCGGTCGAGTGGGGACCGGCTTCGAGAACCTTCACGATGTCGCCGTACTTGTCGCCGAAGAACGCAATGGCGCCCATCTGTTCGGCGAAATCCTTGGTCGTCTCGAAGTGGCGGGCCGGAGCGTTCGACAGAACATCGGCGGCAACGAGATCTTCGATCCTGCGGATCTCGTCATCGGTGAGTGCTTCATAGTGACTGAAATCGAAACGCAGTCGATCCGGCGCAACGAGTGATCCCTGCTGCTTCACGTGGTCGCCGAGGACCTCCCGGAGTGCCCAGTGCAGTAGATGGGTTGCCGTGTGATTCCTGCGGATCGCATCGCGCCGATCCGCGTCGATCGCGGCCGAGACGGTCTGGCCCACTTCGAATTCACCTTCGAAGGATTCGACTTTGTGGCGAACGATGCCGGGAGCGCCGTAAACGGTCTCTACGACACGGGCGCGGCCCGTCGGCGACGTGAGCCAACCGGTGTCGCCAACCTGTCCACCCGATTCCGCATAGAACGGGGTGCGATCCAGCACAACCGAATCATCCGTGAGTCCGAGAACCACGGCGTCGATCTCGTAGGCATCGTTGCCGACGAATTCGGTGAGTCCCGACGTGGTGGCGAGATCGGCGAAGAACTCGGCACTCTCCCCCGGGCCGCCCTTGCGAGCTTCTTTGGCCCGACGTCGCTGTTCGGCCATCTCGAGATCGAAACCGGCCTGATCGACATCGTGTCCGCGTTCGAGACCGATCTCGCGGGTGAGTTCCAGCGGAAAACCATGGGTGTCGTGCAGCAGGAAGGCGACCGATCCACCGATCTGTCCGCCGTCGGAGAGTTTGTCGAGTTCCGCATCGAGCAATGCGGTACCGGATTTGAGCGTCGAACGGAACCGCTCTTCCTCCCGGGCCACGACCGTGCGCACGAAGTCGTGCTGCTTCACGAGATCCGGATAGGCGTCTCCCATGACCTCCACCGTCGTGTCCACCAATGCGGGTGTCACGAGTTCACCGACATCGAGCAGATACGCCTCGCGCACAGCCCTACGGATGATCCGACGGAGCACGTAACCGCGTCCCTCGTTGGACGGGAACACACCGTCGCTGACGAGGAAGCTCATCGTTCGGGCATGTTCGGCGAGGATGCGCAGCGAGATGTCCGACCGATCGCCGGCACCCAGACGGGTGTCCGTGATCCGCTGCGCTGTTTCGACGAGCGGGGCGAGAACATCCGTCTCGAACACCGAGTCGACGCCCTGGAGCACACCGAGGATTCGTTCGAGACCGGCGCCGGTGTCGATGTTCTTCTTCGGGAGTTCGGTGTCTGAGCCATCGACGTCGCGGGCGTACTGCATGAAGACGAGATTCCAGATCTCGAGGAACCGTTCATCGGCACCGCTGGCCGGACCACCGTCGGGCCCGTAGGCCGCACCCTTGTCGACGTAGATCTCCGAACAGGGCCCACATGGCCCCGGAGGACCGCCGGGCGGACCCCACCAGTTGTCCTCGTCGAGGAACTGGATGCGATCCGGGTTGACGCCGACGATGTCGCGCCAGATCTCGGCGGCCTCGTTGTCGGAAAGGTGGCAGGTGACCCACAGGCGATCGGGATCGATCCCGAACAGGTTCGTGACCATGTCCCATGCCATCGGGATCGCCTCGTGCTTGAAGTAATCGCCGAAGCTGAAGTTTCCGAGCATCTCGAAGAAACTGAGGTGACGGGCGTCCCGTCCGACTTCCTCGAGATCGCTGTCCTTGCCCCCGGCCCGGACGCATTTCTGGACGGTCGTCGCCCTCGTGAACGGCGGCTGCTCCTCGCCCAGGAAATAGGGCTTGAACGGAACCATTCCCGCAACCGTGAACATCAGGTCCGGGTCATGGGGAATGAGGCTGGCCGACGGAACAATGGTGTGGCCCCGGGCCTCGAAGAACGAGGTGAAGGCACGGCGCAGCTCGTTCGCAGTCATCGGATTCATGGTCCACGCAGCCTAATGACTGGCAACCGCAGGGGCCGATTCAGTCCACTGCCGGCGGACCCGGCAAGTCGTCGCCTTCCGGAGCAATCGCTCCCGGATCGCCACACTCATCCGGTTCGAGGATGCGGAAGCCTTCCCCCGTTTCAATGAACCTGATTTCCGACTGGCCGGGCCGACCGCGCTGCGGAGGCAGCAAAGTCTCCGTATCGATTTCGTATGTCGTGCCACTCCGAGCGCGATGACGACTCGCGAGGAGCAGCTCGATTGCCACTCCCACGATGAGTCCCGCGACGATCGCAACGACGGCTATGGCCATGCCGCATTCTACGCACTTGAATAATTTTCGTGCGGAATCAAGGCCTCTTCAGAGACCGGCGCGCTCAAGTTGCTCGCGCAGCAGATGTTCAGTCTGCTTGCGAGTCTGCTTCGTGGTCTCGGCGTTGGTCCGCAGACCGTCCACCAAAACAAATCCACGGTCGATTGCCACACGCACTCCGGAATCGGCAATCCCGACTGCGCGAGTCGCGGCGTCGCGCACATTCTCGGGCACATGACGCCGGGCAAGTTCTCGTGCACGGAGGTACCCGACGACAGTTCCGGTAGCTCCAACCACGGTGCCCACAGTGAACCAAGTAACGCGTTTGAGCATCAGGAAGTTCGCCGATCTTGACGCGACGTTGTGTTCAGCGAATTGCGCTTACGGCGCGACGACCCACGCTCTCCATCGCTGACCGCTAGAGGTGTGACAACTGCGATCGCGCGTTCATCGCGAGTGAGGCGACGCGTCGCACGATCCGACGCAACCGATGCCGATGCGAGTTTCACAAGAGGATTGCGCATCACGAGCCAAGCCAGCCGCGACGTCGCTTCGACGCGTGCACTTACCGTCTCGGCGGTGTCGAGAAGAGAGTCGACACGTTCGATCTCACCATTGGCCAAGGCCACGGTCGCTCGAAGTTCGGCAACAGCGGAGAGTGTCTCGGCCCGAAGGTCCTCGACGGTTTCGCGCAACGACCGGAGGGTGCCGATGAGTGACTGAACGGCCATGGCCACAACAACCAGTCCCACAATGGCGACAACGATCAACACGACCGAAATCGAGTTCATGTTCCATCCTCGTTGTGGTTCCGACGATTGTCCTGCATGCGTTTACGAACTTCGTCCTCATGACCGTGGGGTGAGGGGTCGTAATAGACCCGACCCTCGAGTTCCGACGGCCGATACTGCTGGTCGACCCAGCCCTCGGGGCTGTCATGAGGATAGTCGTAGCCCTGCCCGTGCCCAAGACTCTTCGCCCCCTTGTAATGACCGTCGCGGAGGTGATTCGGAACCTCGCCTCCCGCCCGTTCGCGCACGTCGGACTGCGCCCGACCCAGTGCCACGGTCACCCGATTCGATTTCGGGGCCGTCGCCAGATGAACCACCGCATGGGCAAGGTTGAGTTGCGCTTCGGGCAGACCAACGAACTCGACCGCTCGGGCTGCGGCGTCGGCGACGACGAGGGAGAACGAATCGGCCATTCCGATGTCCTCGCTTGCCAGCACGACGAGACGCCGGGCGATGTACCGGGCGTCCTCGCCGGCTTCGAGCATGCGGGCCAGCCAGTAGAGACCGGCATCCGGATCCGATCCCCGGATGCTCTTGATGAATGCCGAAATGACGTCGTAGTGATCGTCGCGGCCGTAGCGCAGAGCTTTTGTTCCGAGTGCCGCTTCGACATCGGCCACCGTGACCCGGATCAACTCGTCGACGATCGCTCCGGTCTCGTCGTGCGCGGCATCAGGATGCTCATGCGCGAGTGCAACGGCGACCTCGAGGCTGGTCAGGACGTGACGGCCATCGCCGCCGGCACGATCGACGAGCAGGGTGAGCGCCTCGGCATCGATCGTTGCCTTTTCCGCTTCGAGTCCGCGATGCGCGAGTTGCGTGCAGGCTTCGACCGACAGCGGCTCGAGGCGGAAGAGGGTGGAGCGACTGAGAAGCGGCGGATTCACCTCGAAGAACGGATTCTCCGTCGTCGCGCCGATCAGAACCAGCAATCCGCTCTCGACCGACGGCAGCAACGCGTCCTGCTGTGCCTTGTTGAATCGGTGAACCTCGTCGAGGAACAGGATCGTTCCCTGTCCGCGCTGACCCAGACGATCCTGGGCCCGGGCCGCAACTTCGCGCACGTCTTTGACCGTTGCGGTGACGGCCGACAGCTGTTCGAATGCCTTCGACGTCGTTCGGGCCACAAGCTGGGCCACGGATGTCTTGCCCGTACCGGGCGGACCCCAGAAGATCACCGACGAGAGGCGATCCGCTTCGATCAGCGCCCGCAGCGGCTTTCCCTTGCCGAGCAGATGCTCCTGGCCCACCACGTCATCGAGCGAATACGGGCGAAGCCGTGCCGCCAACGGTGCCTGACGGACGAGTCGATCTTCAGCTGCTGCAGCAAACAGATCCTCGGCCATCGGTCGAGGCTACCGGTCGCCCGCGGCCCGACTCAGTCGTTCTTCTTGGTGGGCAGCAGACGCAGGCCCAGTTCCTCGAGCTGTGCGGTATCGATAGGCGTCGGCGCATGCGTCAGCGGATCGGTTCCGGACTGGGTCTTCGGGAACGCGATGACCTCGCGGATGTTCTCCTCGCCAGCGAGCAGCGCGACGAGACGATCGATCCCGAAGGCGAAACCGGCGTGGGGCGGTGCCCCGAACCGGAATGCATCGAGGAGGAATCCGAAACGTTCCTGGGCCACATCGGGGGCGATCCCCAACAACGTGAACATCCGCTTCTGGATATCGGCGCGATGGATCCGGACGCTTCCCGAGCCGAGTTCCCAACCGTTGAGAACGAGGTCGTAGGCCTGCGAACGGACCTTGAGGAGATCGGCAGGCACACCGGTGTCGAGGAGGTGCACATCGTCGGCATGCGGCATCGTAAATGGGTGATGGGCCGGGACGGGGGTCCCGTCTTCGTTGAGCGCCTCGAACAGCGGGAAGTCGACGACCCAGAGGAACTGCAGGCCACCCTCGGTCACCGGCGGGCGACCCAGTTCCAGACGGAGAAGGCCGAGCACATGACAGACCTTCGGTCGATCGTCGGCGACCAGCAGCAGCAGATCGCCGGTCTTTGCTCCGGACGTGGCGACCAGACCGGTGAGTTCGTCCTCGGTGAGGAACTTCGCTACCGGCGAGTCGAGCTCGCCAGCGTCCTTGACCCGCATCCAGACCAGGCCCTTGGCACCCCAGCGCTTTGCCTTGTCGGTGAGGTCGTCGAGCTTGGAACGGGTGAACTCGGCGCCACCATCCACGACGATGCCCTTGATGCAGTCGGCCTTGAACGCGTTGAACTCCGTCGAGGCGAAGACCGGTGTGAGTTCGATGAGTTCCATCCCGAACCGCGTGTCGGGCTTGTCCGATCCGAACCGTTCCTGCGCTTCGCGCCAGGTGATCCGGGGAACGTCGCTCATGGTTCCGCCGGTAACTGCTCCCACCGCCGCCGAGACCGCTACCGAGATGAACGCGAGAACTTCTTCCTGGCTGACAAAGCTGGCTTCGGCATCGAGCTGCATGAACTCGAATTGGCGATCCGCGCGCAGGTCCTCATCGCGCAGGCATCGTGCGATCTGGTAGTAGCGATCGATGCCGCCCACCATGCACAGCTGCTTGAACAACTGGGGGCTCTGGGGCAGGGCGTAGAAGCTGCCGGGAGAAAGACGGCTGGGGACGACGAAATCGCGTGCACCTTCGGGGGTCGAGGCGATCAACATCGGGGTTTCGATCTCGACGAAACCCTGATCGTCCATGGCCTTGCGAAGTGACGCGTTCACCTTGGCGCGAACTCGGAGGTTTCGTTGCATCCGCTCGGTGCGCAGATCGACATATCGATGCGCCAGTCGGACCATTTCATCGACTTCGACCCGGTCGTCGAGTTGGAACGGCGGTGGTTCGGCGATGTTGAGGATCTCGACCTCACACTCCCCCAGTTCGATCTCACCCGTCGGGAGATTCGCGTTCGTCGTGCCGTCGGGACGGATGCGAACCGTTCCGGTGATCCTGACCACATACTCCGAGCGGAGATCGGCGGCGCCGTCGACAACGCACTGGACGAGCCCGGTGTGGTCGCGCAGGTCGATGAATGCGAGGTGTTCGCCATGCTCGCGGCGACGGGCGACCCATCCGCAGACGGCAACGGTGCGCCCGACGTCGGCGGCCCGGAGGGTCCCGCAATGGTCGGTTCGCATGGAAAGTGATTCGGTCACGGTGGTTCCTAGGGTCGGTTCAGGAAAGTCGGGTGGCGACAACGGCGACGACGGCGACTCGGTCGACCGTCTCCTGCCCGGTGTCGCCGCGGAGATCGCGGATGGTCACGGTGCCAGATTCTGATTCGTCGCCGCCGATGATGAGCACCAGTGCAGCACCGGACTTGTCCGCCGATTTCATCTGCGATTTCATCGAGCGGCCATCGAAGGAACGCTCGGCCGCGATTCCCGCCCGACGGAGTTCGACGGAGAGATCGCGTCCTGCATCACCACCGGCGGTGTCGATCACGTAGACATCCACCCGCTGTTCGACAGCGTCGAAGACGCCTTCGGCGTCACAGGTGAGCAGCACCCGCTCGACTCCGGAGCCGAAGCCGATCCCGGGGGTGGCCGGACCACCGAGCGATTCGACGAGACCGTCGTACCGACCGCCGCCACCGATGGTGGACTGCGCGGCATCGAGCGCACTGCTCACGAACTCGAATGTCGTGTGCGTGTAGTAGTCGAGGCCGCGTACAAGGCGCGGTTCGAGACGGAAGGGAACCCCGAGCGAGACCAGCCCGGCCTGTACGCGTTCGAACCGGACCATCGCCTCGTCCGAAAGTCGATCGGTGATCCGGGGTGCATCGACGATCGCGGCGATCGTTGTGGGCCGCTTGGAGTCGAGTACACGCATCGGATGCGCTTCGACCTTCTCGGCATCCGCCGGGTCGAGATCGCCGATGCGACCCACCAGCCAGCTCCGGATGTCATTGATGTACCGGCGACGATCCTCGGCCGTGCCCATCGAGTTCAGAACCAGTTCGACCTGACGCAATCCGATGGACGCGTAGAAATCCCAGAGAAGCGATATCACCTCGACGTCGAGGTCGGGATCGAGTGAACCGAGAGCTTCGAGACCGAGCTGATGATGCTGACGGAAGCGGCCTGCCTGCGGCCGCTCGTAACGGAAGTTCGGGGCGGCGTACCAGACCTTCCAGGGAGTGGCCGGACGATGCTGGATGTAGGCACGGGCTACTGAAGCGGTGCCTTCGGGCCGGAGCGCAAGGTGTCGATCACCCTTGTCGAGAAAGTCGTACATCTCCTTGCGAACGACATCGGTGCCTTCGCCCATGCGGTTGAACACACCGATTTCTTCGAACATCGGGCTCTGGACGAGTCCGTATCCGGCGCGGCCAACCTGCGCGGCGAAGTCGGCGATGAGCCGTTGCCAGCGGGCCGATTCCGGAGGCAGGACGTCGCGGGTTCCCACCGGCGCCTTGAAGGCTTCAATTCGGGGGCTGGACGTCGATTCGGACACGATCGTCAAGACTACCGGTGCCGTCACTTGGGCAACGAACCCTCCGGGTTCGCGGGGTTCAGACCGGAAGCGGCGGCGGTCCGGCGGCCGCGGCGATCATCGCCGCAAACCCTTCGGCGCCCTCGGTCCTGAGATGCAGACCGTCGTCATAGGTGAAACCCGGGGTCGTGGCGACCACCGCCCAATCGGCGACCACGACGTTCGGATAGAGCGACGGCAGGGCCCGGATCGCTTCGTCGGCGGCGCCCACTGCCGGAATCCACGGGACGCAGGTGACCCAGATCACCCTGTCGACATCTGCGAGCGAGCTCATGAGCCTCGCCGCCGCCGCCCCGAAATCGTCGCCACCCCAATTCGTGCACAGGTGCACGACCAGCACCCGGCCGACGAGGCCATCCTTCGCCTGCACGATGTCGATGCCCTGATCGATCCGGCGGCTCTCCTTCGAATCGAAGACGAGTTCCCAGCCGGCGAGGGCGGTCGGCATCGGAAGCTTCGCCCCCAGCGTGACGGAATCGCCGAGGACGTAGATGGAAGCGGGACCCGGAGCCAACTGTGAACCCGGGATGTCCCGGCGCATTGTCGTCGTCGTGGTCTCGGGTACGGCCGTGGTTGTCGACTCCTCCACGGAGATTTCCGGAGCCGATGATTCCGGGGCTGCCCCACCCGAACCCGATGCGGCGAGGAAAACCGCGCCCGCTCCGATCAGAAGGAGCAGAACAACGCCGAGAAGGCGCCGGCGTCTGACGCTTCCCGCCATCAGACGTCTGCGTCGAGCAGGTCCGACCGGACCGGTTCACCTTTGCCCGGAAGGACCCGGTACGCGTCGTAGATCCCGTCGATCTGCTTGATCCCCCAGAGCAACGGATCGAGGTGCGAGGCCTCGCCGAGTTCGAAGTCGAAACGCATAGTCGAGATCCGGTCGGAACCGGTGACGGTGTTGCACGAGACGATGTTCACGTGGTGATCGGCAAGAGCCGCAGACACATCTCGCAACAGGCGGGAGCGATCGAGACCCTTCACTTCTATCGAGGCGATGAACATTGCGGCGATGTCGTTGTCCCACTCGACATCGATGAGACGATCCGACTGCCCGACCGCCAGCGAGACCGCGTTGGCACAGTCGGAACGATGCACGGAAACACCGCGGCCGCGGGTGACGAAACCCATGATCTCGTCGCCCGGAACCGGGGTGCAACAGCGGGAGAGGCGAACCATGACATCGTCGAGCCCCTCGACATGCACCCCGGACGGAGTACCGCCGGCACGCGCCGAACGCCGGGGGGCGCGCACGGTCGTGGGCAGCTGCTCCTCGCGTGTCGGATCGCCACCTTCGAGCAATTTGCGTACGCGCTCCGCGACAGATTTGGCTGACAACTGATGTGAGCCAACTGCTGCGTAGAGAGCATCGAGCGTCTCGTACTTCAGCTCCTCCGCGATCTCGTCGAGGATCTTCGACTGCTGCACCTTCTGCACAGGAAGACCTTCGCGACGCAACGCCTTGATGACATCGTCCGAGCCGTTCTCGATCGCATCCTCGCGTCGCTCGCGCGACTGCCACGCCCGGATCTTGTTCGAGGCACGATGGGTAACGACGAACTTGAGCCAGTCGAGCGATGGTCCGGAACCGCCAACCTTCGAGGTGAAGATCTCCACCGAATCACCGGACTGGAGTTCGGTGTCGAGCTGGACGAGCCGCCCGTTCACCCTCGCCCCGATGCACGCATGCCCGACTTCCGTATGGATCGCGTAAGCAAAATCGATCGTGGTCGCGCCCTTGGGCAGCGTGATGACCTTGCCCTTCGGCGTGAAGACGAACACCTCGTCCTGATCGAGATCGATCTTGAGGTTGGCCATGAACTCCGTGGGATCGGAGGTTTCCGATTGCCAGTCGACGATGCGGTTCAGCCAGGCAAGATCAGCCGTGCTGCCGTGATCGTCCTTGTAGTTCCAGTGGGCAGCGACGCCGAACTCGGCCCGCCGGTGCATCTCGAGGGTGCGGATCTGGACCTCGAGCGGTTTGCCCTGCGGCCCCACGACCGTCGTGTGCAACGACTGGTAGAGGTTGAACTTCGGCATCGCGACATAGTCCTTGAACCGACCTTGAACCGGTTTCCAGGTGGCGTGAATCGAACCGAGCGCCGCGTAACAGTCCTTGACGGTGTCGACAATGACCCGGATTCCGATCAGATCGAAGATCTCGTCGAAATCGCGGCCCTTGACGACCATCTTCTCGTAAATGCTCCAGAGGTGTTTCGGTCGACCGGTGACATCTGCAGCGATGTGCAATTCGCTCAAGCGCCCCCGAACGTCTTCGAGAACCTTCTCGAGATAGTCCTCGCGCTCGGGAGCGCGGGTGGCCACCATGTGGTCGATCTCGGCATAGCGCTTCGGATGCAACGACGCGAACGACAGATCCTCGAGTTGCTGCTTGAGTTCCTGCATCCCGAGGCGATGGGCCAACGGGGCGTAGATGTCGAGGGTCTCCTGTGCGGTGCGCTCCTGCTTCCAGGCCGGCATCGCGGCGATCGTGCGCATGTTGTGCAGGCGATCGGCCAGCTTGATGATCAGGACCCGCAGGTCCTTGGCCATCGCCACCAACATCTTGCGGACCGTCGCCGCCTGTTGGGCCTCTTTCGAGTCGAACTTGATGCGATCGAGTTTCGTGACGCCATCGACGATCCGCGCGACTTCGACACCGAATTCGCGCTCGACCTCGTCGAGTGTCGTCCCGGTGTCCTCGACGGCGTCATGCAGCAATGCTGCGGCGATCGTCACGTCGTCGAGACCCAGTTCGGCGCAGATGCGGGCAACAGCGACGGGATGGGTCACATAGGGCTCACCGGACTTGCGCGACTGGCCCCGATGGGCCGCCGCCGAAACCTCGTACGCCTTCGTGATGAGCCCGGTCGCCGCGCGCGGATGATGGATGCGAAAGGCGTCGACCAGTGGGGCAACTTCCACCGAAGGCGGGGCCGTGTGGCGTCGCCACGGAAGCACCCGGTTGACTGTGGCCACCGCTCAGTACTCCGTGTTCAAGGTTGCGTCGGCAACGAGCGACATGGGTTCACCGTACAGGTTCGCCCCACATGCCCGGCACATCGGCTCAGCGCTTGCGGGTCTTCTTGCGCGGCCGGGGCGGTATCGCACCCGACGCAGTCGGCGCCGATGACGGTTTCGGCGCGGCCGTCGACGAGTTGCCCTCGGGGGCGACATTCGCCGTGTTGGCTCTGGCTTCGACGAGACGTTCCGGTGTCGCCGTGGTCGAGAGACCTTGGGCTTCGAGTCGTTCCCGGATGGTGCGGATCTTGGGCTGACGTTCCTTGAGGAACACGAGCACAGGAGTAGCCACGAAGATCGACGAGTAGGCGCCGACGACCAAACCGATCGTCAATGCCACCGAGAACTCCTCCAGGGTGACCGCTCCCATGATGAACGCTCCGACGACGAGCAGCGAGAGCACCGGAAGCAGGGACGAGATCGTCGTGTTCAGCGACCGCAGCAGGACCTGATTCATCGAGAGCGAGGCCATCTGGGTGTAGCTCATGCGGCCGGTCATTCCGACCAGACGCTCATTCTCCTTGATCTTGTCATCCACCACGATCGTGTCGTAGATGGAATAACCGAGGATCGTCAGGAACGCGATGACAGTGCCCGGGGTGACCTCGAACTGGAACACGGAATACACGCCGACGCTGATCAGGACGTCGTGGACCACTGCGACGATTGCGGCCAGAGCCATGCGCAGTTCGAGTCGGATCGTGAGGTAGATCATGATCGCAATGAGAAAGACGATCAGAGCCCTGATGGCGGAAGCGGTGATGTCGCTTCCCCACGACGCACCAACCGTGGAGACACTCACGTTCGCAACGTCGGTCTCTGCGAGTTCGGCGAGATTCTGACGGACCTCGGCGACGTGCTCGACCGAAGCCTCCGGCCCCTGCACGCGCAGGATGTCGGTTCCGACGATCTGGATCTTTGCCGCACCCTCGCCCACTGTTCCGAGCGAGTCCCGGGCTTCGTCGACGGAGACGCCGGGGGCCTGAACCTCCCAGGACACCCCACCCTCGAAGTCGATTCCGAGATTGAGCCCGCGGGTCGTGAGCGAGACCACGCTGATGAGCATGAGAAGCCCCGAGAGCACGAGCCCCCGCTTCCACCACTTCACGAAATTGATGTTTGTTTCGCCTCGATTGAGGCGTCCGAGCACGCTCATCGATTCGCCTCCTCGGTTGCAGCGGATACAGGCGCAGTGTTGCGGCCCCGAACTGGTTGCGGTCGCTCAGCGGGCAGGCCAAGCAGTTTCGAGTGCCCGAACCAGCGCGACTTCGTCACGAACTTCACGACCGGACGCATGTACGCCCATGACATGAGCAGGTCGAGAAGCGTGGAGAGGGCGAGATAGAAGGCGAAGCCTCGGACCGGTCCGACCGTGAGCCACCAGAGAAGACCGGCACCGATCAGCGACGCGACGTCGGCCTTGACGATCGTCGAAAACGCCGAGACGAACGACTTGTCCGTCGCACTGCGCATCGAACGACCGTTGTTGATGTCTTCCTTGAGATGTTCGTAATAGACAACGTTCGAGTCGAGCGAGACGCCGATCGAAACGATGATGCCGGTGATGCCGGCGAGCGTCAGGGCCAGACCGTTGTTGGTTCCGAGCCACGAGATCACCGACCAGAGAAGCGCACCTTCGATCACGAGTTTCAGGATCGCGAACAGGCCGAGTACCCGGTAGAAGGCCATCATGTAGATGGAAACGGCGATGAGACCGACGAGGCCGGCGACCAGACCGGCATGCAACGCATCCTGGCCGAGCGTGGCGGACACGATCTGGGCCTGCTGCTGCTCGAGTTCAACCGGAAGTGCGCCGTACTTGAGTGCAGTTGCAAGGTCCTTTGCATCGCGCTCCTTGAAACTGCCGGAGATCTGGATCTGATCGGCCTGGAACGATGCCTGCTGGATCGTCGGAGCCGAGAGAACCCGACCATCCAGCACGATCGCGAGCTGTCCACTCGGGCAGGTCGATGCCTTCGAGAAGCACTGGGCGGCGACACCGTTGAAGAGCCCGATGCCGTCGGCACCACCCTTGAAGGTCGGGCTGACTGTCCATTGCCCGTTCTGCAACGTGGCGCGGGCCGTTTCGAGCGCGCTGCCGGTCAGTGAGACCGGGCCCACCGCATATGTGGCGACGAGTATTCCGTCCTGACACTCGGGAAGGAGTGCCTGACCGGTCGGGTTCGACTGTTCGTCGGTCACGCCGTCGATACAGGTCTGGTTCGAATAGCCGCCGTTGGCGGGTGCGGTCGTGGTGGTGACCGGTTCGATTGTCGTTGTCGTCTCAGCCGGAGCCACGGTGCTGGCGGTCGGGTCGGCGACAACGGTCGTGTCGGTCGACGCCGGTGTCGACGTGGTCGTCGTCTCCTCGACGGGCTCGGTCACGGGAATCGTTCCGAGGACCGGTCGGAACTGCAGTTCGGCCGTCTGACCGACCAGTGCGATCGCCCGATCCTTGTCCTTGACACCCGGAATCTGGATCAGGATGTTGTCGCCCTGACGCGTGATTTCGGGTTCGGCCACACCGAGCGAATCGATGCGCTGACGAATGATGGTGATCGCCTGATCGAGCGTGTCGCTCTCGACTGCGCCGGTCGGCTTGAGTACAACCGATACGCCACCCTGGAGATCGAGACCCAGAAGCGGCTTGTTCCCGGCGGTCAACGTGTAGATCAAGGCCGCTGCCGCGACGAAAACGACAGTCAGGAGGGTTCCGTATCCCCGGAAACGCTTCATCGGTCGGCACCGCCCTCGGGCGAATCCGTTTCGTCACCCGGTTCGAGTTCGCCGAGAGGCTCGTCGGCGATCTCCAGATCGGGAGCGATGACCAACGAAGCGATTGCGCGGCGGGCGATTCTGATCTCGACCCCCGGAGCGATCTGGAGTTCTACAAGATCGCCATCGATCGAGACGATGGTCCCGTAGATACCGGAGCCGGTCATGACATCGTCGCCCACCGAGAGGCCGGCGATGAGGGCATTGTGCCGTTTGAGCTCCCGCTGCTTCGGCACGATGAGGATCACCCATGCCACGACGAACAACAGGATCAGGATCAGAGGTGCCATTGGTTCAGGTGCTCAATCGGTGTCGAGAGTCGGGACGGCAAACCCGGCCACGTTACCGCTCCCGGGGCGTCGCCTTTCCGCATGGGCACTTCCCGCCCCCTGAAGGTCAGCCCCAAACAGAAACCACGCCGGCCCGGAATGCGTCGTAGGTCCCGTGGGTGATCGCATTGCGGGCCTGTTCCATGAGCCCCAGAAGCCAGTGAACGTTGTGGATCGTCGTCAGGCGGGCGGCCGTGGGTTCGTTGACCGAAAGTAGATGGCGGAGGTACGCCCTCGACCAACGCGAACAGGCCAGACAGGAGCATCCGGCCTCGAGCGGACCGGAATCGCGGGCGAATCTCGCGTTGCGCAGGTTCATGCGTCCGTTGCTGGTGAGGATCGTTCCATGTCTCGCCAGACGGGTCGGAAGCACACAATCGAACATGTCGACTCCCAGCGCAACTGCCTCGACGATGCTGACCGGATCTCCGACGCCCATCAGGTATCGGGGTTGGTCGGTCGGGAGTGTCGCCGTCGTGGCATCGAGGGCCGGCAGCATCTCTTCGCGCGTCTCCCCCACCGAGAGGCCGCCGATGCCATAGCCGTCGAATCCGATCTCGACGGTGCGCACCGCGCTCTCTCGACGCATGGCGGCGTCGATGCCGCCCTGGACGATGCCGAACTGGGCCTGCGTCGAACCGCCGGCCCGTGCCGGAGCGTGCGCAATCTTCGCCCGCGCCGCCCATCTCGCCGATCGGTCGACGGCGGCCTGCACAACCTCGTCGGTCGAAGGCAGCGGCGGGCAGACATCGAGCACCATCTGGATGTCGCTGCCGAGTGCCTGCTGGACTTCGACACTGCCCTCCGGACTCAGATGGTGATAGCTGCCGTCGTATGTCGATTGGAACCGAGCGCCTTCGTCGGTCACCTTCGGTTCGAGGGAGAAGATCTGGAATCCACCCGAGTCGGTGAGGACATGCCCCTTCCAATCCGCGAAACCGTGCAGTCCTCCCATTTCGGCAATCAACTCCGCACCGGGTCGAAGCATCAGGTGGTAGGTGTTTCCGAGGATGACCTCGGCACCGAGCATCTCGAGGTCCGCAGAGGTGAGTGTCTGCACCGCACCTCTGGTACCGACCGGCATGAAGCACGGAGTGCGGAACGATCCGCGGGCCGTGTGCACGACTCCCGTTCGAGCGCGATCGTCTGTCGCCGAGATCTCGAGTTGCAGTACACGTTCGGCGGTCGGTTCGATCACGTAGTCATCCAGAGGTCGCGGCGGGTCAGGAGCATGGCATCTCCGAAGGACAGGAAGCGGTATTCGTCATCGAGTGCCTCGGCGTACAGATCTCGCCATCGCGGCCCCACGAACGATTCAATGAGCACCAGCAGGGACGATCTCGGCAGATGGAAATTCGTGAGCAACCGATCGACCACTCTGAATTCATACGCACCCTTGATGAACAACTCGGTCCGACCGTTCGATGCCCCGAAGGCCGATGCGCTCTCGAGTGCGCGCACGGCGGTTGTACCGATCGCGACCACCCGTCCACCGGCGGCTTTCGTACGCTCACATGCCTCCATGGTTTCGGAGGGCACGCGATAGGCCTCCGAATGCATGATGTGCTCCTCGACAGTGTCGGTGGCGATCGGACGGAACGTTCCCAACCCGACGACGAGTTCCACCTCGGCACGGGCGATGCCGCGTTGCTCGCAGTGGGCGAACACCTCTTCCGTGAGGTGCAGACCGGCGGTCGGGGCCGCCGCCGACGCCGGTCGCTGCGAGAAGACGGTCTGGTACCGCTCGGGTTCATCGAGTCGTTCGGTGATGTAAGGCGGCAACGGCATCACACCGTGCCGTTCGAGGGAGTCGAGCAGAGGAATCGACGACTCGAGTTCCACGATCCGGCGGCCCCCACCGAGATCGTCATGGACGACGATCCGCAGATCGCCACCAGAGCCCACCGGAACCAGCTCCGTCCCCGGGGCAACCTTGCGACTCGGACGCACAAGCGCCTCCCAGCGCGATGCTCCCACCGAGTCGACGGCACCGTCATCGAGACGATCGAGAAGGAGCACCTCGGCGGCACCGCCACTCGCCCGCTTCAGATGCAGCCGTGCCGGCAGCACCCTGGTGTTGTTCACCACCAACAGATCACCCGGTTCGAGCAGATCCGGGAGATCGCGCACGATTCGGTGGCCGGCGGAATTCAGCGGGCCCTGATCGACCAGCAGGCGGGCCGCGTCGCGAACATCCAGCGGATGCTGGGCTATCGCCGAATCGGGCAGGTCGTAGTCGAAGTCGGAGGTCTCCACAGCCCGTGCAGGTTAGGGCCTCAGGACTCGAACAACATGCGTCCGGAGTCGGCAGCGAGTCGGGCGTCGGCGGGAGCGACGAGACCGAGATGCACCCAGGCCGCCGCCGTCGCCACCCGACCGCGGGGCGTGCGCATGAGAAGTCCCTGTTGGATCAGGAAAGGCTCGTAGACATCTTCAACGGTTTCTTCCGCTTCGCCGATGCTTATCGCGAGGGTGCCGAGTCCGACCGGTCCGCCGCCGAACTTGCGACACAGATTCGAGAGAACGGCTCTGTCGACCTTGTCGAGGCCGAGATCGTCGACGCCGAAGACTGCGAGTCCCTCGTGAGCGGTTTCGTGGTCGATGGAGCCATGCCCGCGGACTTCGGCGAAGTCGCGAACCCGACGAAGAAGACGATTGGCGATCCGGGGTGTGCCGCGTGCCCGACGGGCGATCTCCGCAGCACCATCGGGATCGATTTCAATGCCGAGGATGTTGGCGGCACGGATCACGATCGCCTGGAGTTCCTCGGCGTCGTAGTAATCGAGGCGGGCGACAAGTCCGAATCTGTCGCGCAGCGGACCCGTGATGAGTCCGGTTCGGGTCGTGGCCCCGACGAGCGTGAACCGCGGAAGATCGAGTCGGATCGAACGCGCCGCCGGGCCCTTGCCCAACACGATGTCGAGTTGGAAATCCTCCATTGCCGGATAGAGGACCTCTTCGACGTTTCGACTCAACCGGTGGATCTCGTCGATGAAGAGCACGTCACCCTCGCCGAGTCGGGTCAGGATCGCGGCAAGGTCGCCGGCACGGTCGAGCGCAGGACCCGAAGTCACATGCAGACCCACCTCGAGTTCGGCGGCGACGATGCCCGAGAGCGTCGTCTTGCCCAATCCCGGCGGGCCGGCGAAAAGCAGATGATCGACCGACTGACCGCGGCGACGGGCGGCCTCGAGGATGATTCCGAGGTGTTCCTTGAGTTCGCGCTGGCCCACGAAATCGTCGAGATGACGGGGCCGGAGGCCTCCCTCTTCGCCGATGACATCGGTACCCGCCGGATTCGGACCGGCCACCCGTTCATCGAGTGCCGGTTCGAGATCGTCGGGCGACGGTTCGGGAGAAAGG
The DNA here is from genome assembly GCA_009703925.1 of Actinomycetota bacterium. GTDB lineage: Bacteria > Actinomycetota > Acidimicrobiia > Acidimicrobiales > Acidimicrobilacustridaceae > Acidimicrobilacustris. The sequence goes on from WLFD01000002.1 coordinate 43,270, forward strand.
ATCTCGTCGCGCATCAGGATGCCAACTGTTGCAGAGCGAGGCGGAGCAGTTCCGAGGTACCGGCATCATCCGGGAGCGAACGCACGGCGTCGGCGATCTCGTCCGGGCTGTACCCGAGTTCAGCCAGGGCATCGCGTACGTCGCCGAGGGGAGTCGATCGACGACCTCCCGCGCCACCGCCGGTCGCAGTCGTGCCGGTGAGCGCTCCGATATCGAGCCCCGGGATATCGAGCTTCGACTTGAGTTCGATCAGCAGACGGGCCGCCGTCTTCTTTCCCACGCCTGGTACGAGGCACAGCGCGTCGAGATCGTCATCGGCGAGCACCCGAACGAGCGACGCCGGTGGGTGTGCACCGAGAATGCCCAGAGCCAATGAGGGGCCAACTCCGTGGGCCGACAACAGCGCCTCGAAGACGATGCGCTCGTCGACGGTGGCGAAGCCGTAGAGCGTTTCGGAATCCTCGCGGCGGTGATGGTGTGTGTGCAGAAACACCTCGGAGCCCGGCTCGGACAGGCTCGCGGCGGTACCGGCGGTGATGATCACCCGGTAGCCGATTCCGGAAACCTCGATGAGCACCTCGCCCGTGGGCCAGCGATCGAGCAACGTGCCCCGCACCGAACCGATCATCAGCGTGCTCCGGCGCGTGCCGCGGCCGCGCGCATGGGTGCCATCGCTATGTGACAGAGAGCGAGTGCTGCGGCATCGGCGGCATCGGGGGGATCAGGAAGCTTCGCCAGACCGAGCAGGGTCTGCACCATCTGTTGCATCTGGGCCTTGTCGGCGTTTCCCCAACCGGCCACCGCGAGCTTCACCTCGTTGGGCGAGTACTGCACCACCTCACACCCGGCGTTGACAGCTTCGACCATCGCAACACCGCAGGCCTGACCCACCGACATAGCGGTGCGGACGTTCACCTGGAACAGGACGCGTTCGACGGCGAGGGCAATCGGCGGGAATTCGGTCATGAGCGCCCGCAACTCGAACTGCAATTCGGCAAGGCGATGATGCACCTCGTCGGACGGCGACGTGCGGATGACACCGAGGGCGACGGCCTTCGGACGCGCCGTCGCACCGCTGACGAGCGCCGCGTTGGGCGGCACTTCGAGCACGCAATACCCGCAACGGGTCAGACCGGGGTCGATTCCTAAAACGAACACTCGTACGATCGTAGCGGTCCGCCCGGCACCGGCGGAGGATCGGCCCGACGGCCGGTGGCGCCCCGATCTGTAGCCTGCCCCCGATGTCAGCGACGATTCATGTCAAGGGAGTTTCGTTCTCCCGGGGCCCACACACCATCCTCGATCAGATCGACCTGACCGCATCCCCCGGGATGCGGCTCGGGGTCATGGGGCCGAACGGTGCCGGGAAATCCACGCTGCTCGGCATTCTGGCGGGACGATTGCAACCCGAATCCGGAGTGGTGACCCGCCTGCCCGGCATCGCGACCGTCGGCGAACTCCGACAGGAGACCGAACGGATCCCCGAGGAGACCGTCGAGGCCTATCTCGGACGACGAACCGGTGTCGGACCGGCACAGACCGAACTCGACGAGGCGATGGAGGATCTGGCCTCCGCCGCCGAGGGTGCCGATGATCGCTACAGCGACGCCCTCGAACGCTGGCTCGCCTTGGGCGCAGCCGATTTCGAATCCCGCTCCGCCGAGGTCGTCGAATCGCTCGGACTGACGCCCGCCATCCTCGGCGCCCACATGACATCGCTCTCCGGTGGCCAGGCCGCCCGTGCCGGACTCGCCGCGCTGCTCCTCTCCCGGTTCGACGTCCTGCTTCTCGACGAGCCCACGAACGATCTCGACTTCGACGGACTCGAGTACCTCGAGCGGTTCGTCACCGGTTTCCCGGGTCCACTCGTCGTCGTCAGTCACGATCGGACCTTTCTCGACAACGTCGTCACCCATGTCGCCGAACTCGACGAGCACAACCATCACCTCACGCTCTTCGCCGGCGGCTGGAACGCGTTCCTCCACGAACGCGATGTCGCCCGACGCCACGCCGAGGAGGACTTCAGCCAGTTCGATGCGAAGCGATCCGATCTCCAGTCGCGGGCCCAACGCGAACGCGAGTGGGCTCACAAAGGCGTGAAGAAGGAGAAGTCGAACAACAGCGACGGCGACAAGATGGGTCGGAAGTTCCGCAAGGACCAGACCGAACAGCTCGCATCCCGGGCCCGCCGAACCGATCGGGCGATGGAACGTCTCGATTCGGTCGACAAGCCGTGGGAGAGCTGGGACCTCCACTTCGAGATCGCTGTCGCACCCCGGGCGGGAGCTGTCGTCGCCCGCCTCGACGGTGCCGTCGTCGAACGCCCAGACTTCACGCTCGGCCCTGTTTCACTCGAAATCGGATGGGGAGAGACCATCGGCATCGTCGGACGAAACGGAGCCGGAAAGACAACACTCATCGACGCGCTCCTCGGTCGGGTTCCGCTCACCTCGGGCGTGCGCTGGCAGGGACCCGGCGTCGTCATAGGCGAGATCGATCAGGCGCGAGACATCTTCTCCGGCGACGGCACGCTTCTCGATGCCTTCATACGCACAAGCGACGCGAAGCTCGCCGAGGCGCGCGGGGTTCTCGCCAAGTTCGGTCTCGGCGCCGACCATGTGCAACGGCCTGCCTCCTCGTTGTCGCCGGGCGAACGGACGCGGGCCACACTTGCGCTGCTCCAGGCCGTCGGCGTCAACACTCTGGCCCTCGACGAACCCACCAACCATCTCGACCTGCCCGCCATCGAGCAGCTCGAGACGGCGATCGGCGTCTTCCCGGGAACCGTCATCCTCGTCACCCACGATCGTCGATTGCTCGAGACGATTCCCTTCACGAGACTCCTGCGGGTCGATGCAGGGAAGGTCCTCGACGAGACATCGTCGCTTCCCGATCCGGGCTGACAGAAAGACGACGGACCCGCCGATCCGCAACCCCGGAGGGCACGCGGATCGACGGGTCCGAAGTCCTGTCACTCGATCACTTCAGGCGATCACTTCGGGCCGAGACGTGCCCCACCGTCGACGCGGATGGTCTGGGCATTCATGTACGAGTTCTCGACGAGTTGGAGAACCATGCTCGCAAGCTCGCTCGAGTAGCCGAGACGCTTGGGGAACAGCACGTCCTTGGAGAGGTTGGCCTTGAACGCTTCGGATCCTTCACCTTCGCCATAGATCGGCGTGTCGATGAGACCCGGGGCAACCGTGTTGACGCGGATTCCGACAACGGCGAGATCGCGTGCGATCGGAAGGGTCATGCCGACAACGGCACCCTTCGACGCCGAGTAGGCGGCCTGCCCGATCTGACCATCGAACGCGGCGACCGATGCCATGTTGACGATCGCTCCACGCTCTCCACCCTCGAGGGGTTCGGTCCGGCTCATCGCCGTGGCGGCGATGCGGATGAAGTCGAAGGTGCCGGTGAGGTTGATGTCGATCACCTTGCGCCAGTAGTCGAGGTTGAAGGCCGAGTCGTAGCTGCCGTCCTTGCCGATGGTGCGACTGGCGGCGCCGATGCCGGCGGAGTTGACCAGTGCGCGCAGCGGACCCATCTCGCCTGCGGCCTCGACCGCAGCGATGATGTCCTGCGTGTTGGTGACGTCGACATGGGCGAACGCGCCACCGATTTCGGTCGCGAGTGCGTTGCCCTTTTCATCGTTCACGTCGGCGATGAGGACCTTCGCTCCGCGGGCAGCGAGGGCACGTGCACATGCCTCGCCGATGCCCGACGCTCCGCCGGTGACGATTGCTGAGATTCCATTGATATCCATGGGGCGAGAGCCTACTCAGAAGAGCGTCATGCTCTCGCCTGTGCCGAAGGTGTCGGGCGGTCCCAGATCCTTCGGGGGCGCGTCCCCGGTGAGGAGTCGCTGGGCAGTGGCCGCTTCGACCGCCAACCGGTCGACGAGGTCGTTCATGGGATCGCCGGCATGGCCCTTGACCCAGCGGAACGTGACGTTGCCCCGTTCCAGTACAAGGGCGATGAACGGTTCCCAGAGATCGCGGTTGGCGACGGGCTGTCGCTGCGAATTGCGCCAACCCCGCCGGATCCAACCCTCGTGCCAGCGGTCCTTGAAGCAGTTCACGACATAGGTCGAGTCACTGACGATCTCGATCGCATCGGTGTGGGACTTCACCGCCTCGAAGGCCGCCGTCACTTCCATTCGCTGGTTCGTGGTGTGGGCCGCGGCGCCAGCGCCGAATCCGCCATCGACCTCGGCCCATGCCCATCCGCCCGGGCCGGGATTACCACTGCACGCACCATCGGTGTACACCACGAGAGTCACAGACCAAGCGTGGCACACGCGGATGAGTACCTGTTACGTGGTGTTCACAGACCTACCCGCCGGTAACGCCCCGGCCGGGGCATCATTGACCCATGAACCTCGATCAGTTCGCAAGCCAGTTGCCCGACGCCGATCCGGGCGAGACGGCAGAGTGGCTCGATTCGCTCGCCGCTGTCGTTGGCGCCCAGGGGAAGATGCGGGCGCGGTATCTCGTTTCGCGTATCACCGAACGGGCCCGGGAACTGCAGATCGGCACACCAGCCGAAGTCTCGACGCCGTACGTCAACACCATTCCGAGCGAGGAACAACCGTGGTTCCCCGGCGACGAGGCGATCGAGAAGCGGCTGCGGCAGTACCTCCGCTGGAACGCCGCAATGATGGTCGTCAATGCCAACAAGCACGACGACGGCATCGGCGGACATCTTTCGACGTTCGCGTCATCGGCGATGCTCTACGAAGTCGGGTTCAACCATTTCTTCCGGGGGAAGGACAACGGTCGGGCCGGGGATCACGTCTATCTCCAGGGCCACGCCTCTCCCGGCATCTACGCCCGGGCCTATCTCGAGCGGCGACTCGAAGCGTCGCAACTCGACCTCTTCCGCCGCGAGATCGCCGGGGGCGGCCTCACCAGCTATCCCCATCCGTGGCTCATGCCCGATTTCTGGGAGTTCCCGACCGTCTCGATGGGTCTCGGCCCACTCAATTCCATTTATCAGGCACGCTTCTGTCGATACCTCCACAACCGGCAGATCGACGACACCAGTGCGAGCCGGGTGTGGTGCTTCCTCGGCGACGGCGAGACCGACGAACCCGAAACACTCGGTTCGATATCGCTCGCGGGTCGCGAGCAACTCGACAATCTCGTCTGGGTCGTGAACTGCAACCTTCAACGACTCGATGGCCCTGTCCGCGGTAACGGCAAGATCATCCAGGAACTCGAAAGCGTGTTCCGCGGCGCCGGTTGGAACGTCATCAAGGTGATCTGGGGCGAAGGTTGGGATGATCTTCTCGCCCGCGATGTCGGCGGCGTCCTCGTTGCGAAGATGAACTCCACCCTCGATGGCGAATGGCAGCGTTATGCCGTCGAGTCCGGGGCGTACATCCGAGAGCACTTCTTCGGGCCCGACCCGCGTCTTCGCCAGCTTGTCGAGCATCTGAGTGACGAGGATCTCCGCGCACTTCCCCGCGGCGGCCACGATTACAAGAAGGTCTACGCCGCATACGCCGCCGCGACACAGGCCAAGGGTGCCCCGACCGTCATCCTCGCCAAGACCGTGAAGGGTTGGGCACTGGGCTCCACCGTCGAAGGGCGCAACGCGACCCATCAGATCAAGAAACTGAGTCACGACCAGATCCGCGAATTCCGCGATCGACTTCGTCTCACGGACGAGATTCCCGACTCCGTGCTCGACAGTGACGAGCCCCCCTATTACCGACCTCCGGTGGATTCGCCCGAGAACCGCTATCTCGTCGACTGCCGCCGCTCGCTCGACGGCCCGATCCCCACAAGGTCGCTGGACATCCGTCGTCCCCTCACCCTCCCGGATCCGGAAGTGTTCACCGAATTCGCCCAGGGTTCGGGCGGACAAGCCGTATCGACCACCATGGCGTTCACGCGGATGCTCCGCGGCATGTGTCGATCCGTCGGGTTCGGCCACCGGGTGGTTCCCATCATCCCCGACGAGGCCCGAACCTTCGGCATGGATGCACTGTTCCGCGAACTGAAGATCTACGCGTCGCAGGGTCAGTTGTACGAACCCGTCGATGCATCACTGCTGCTTTCCTACGTCGAGTCCCGCGACGGACAGATCCTCGAAGAGGGCATCACCGAAGCCGGTTCGATGGCGAGCTTCACCGCGGCCGGAACGAGCTATGCCACGCGCGGCGTTCCGATGGTTCCGTTCTTCATCTTCTATTCGATGTTCGGCTTCCAGCGCGTCGCCGATCTCATCTGGGCCGCGGCCGACGCGCAGGCAAAGGGTTTCCTCATCGGTGCGACCGCAGGACGGACCACCCTGATGGGCGAAGGCCTGCAACATCAGGACGGGCACAGCCTCGTCCTCGCTTCGACCGTTCCGACCTGTCAGGCCTACGACCCGGCGTTCGCCTATGAACTTGCGGCGATCGTCGAGACCGGCCTCCACCGCATGTACGGAGGTCCCGGAGGAAGCGGCGACAGTGTCTTCTATTACGTCACCTCCTACAACGAGAATTACGAGATGCCGGTGCGCCCGGCCGATCTCACCAATGACGAGATCATGAGCGGCCTGTACCGATGGGCTCCCTCGCCGGATGGCGTCGAGGCCAAGGCCACGATCGTGTTCTCCGGGAGTGCCCACCTCGCCGCCCGCGCCGCACAGGCTGCGCTGGCCGCACAGGGAATCGGCGTCGAACTCTGGAGCGCGACGTCATACAAGGCGCTCCGTGAAGACGCTCTGGACGTCGAGCGGTGGAACCGTCTGCATCCGACCGAAACGCCGCGTGTCGCGCGGGTGACGGAGCAACTGGGTTCCGCCCCCGGACCGATCATCGCCGTCACCGACTTCATGAAGTCGGTTCCGGATCAGATCGCACGGTTCGTCCCGAAGACGTTCGTTCCGCTCGGAACCGACGGGTTCGGCCGATCGGACACACGCGAAGCGCTCCGACGGTTCTTCGAAACAGATGGAGCACACGTCGAAGTGGCGGTCCTCTCGGCTCTGGCTTCGGACGGGATCATCGATCCCGTCGAGGCCGAGCACGCCATCATCCGGCACGGAATCGACACCGAATCCCCCGATCCCCTCACCCGGTAAGTAGGTTTCGGCGATGGCAACACCCACTCTTCCCGTCACGGGCATACCCGAGGCCGACCAGTTGCTGGTCAGCGACCCACTTGCTCTGCTCATCGGCATGCTCCTCGATCAACAGGTCCCGATGGAATGGGCCTTCAAGGGGCCGTGGACACTCACCGAACGACTCGGAGGCCTCGACGCCCGTTCGATCGCAGCCATGGACCCCGACGACTTCGTCGCCGTGTTCAGCGAGAAGCCGGCGTTGCACCGTTTCCCCGGTTCGATGGGCAAGCGGACGCACGAGCTCTGCACCTTCGTCGCCGAGAACTACGACGGCGACGCCGGAAAGATCTGGAAGGGCGTCCGCACCGGAGACGAGCTCTACGCGCGGCTCCGCGCCCTTCCCGGCTATGGCGACGACAAGGCGAAGATCTTCATGGCCATCCTCGCCAAACGACTCGGCAAGAAGCCGGTCGGCTGGGAGCAGGCGGCCGCGCCGTTCTCCGACGAGGCTCCGCGGTCGGTCGCCGACATCGGATCGGCCGAGGGCCTGCTTCGGGTCCGAGAGTTCAAGAAGGCGCAGAAGGCCGCAGCCAAAGCTGGAAAACCGGCGGCCTCGGCCTGACCGAATCGTCACCCCGAATCGACGGATCGGTCAGCGAACCTCGACGGTGCGACATCCCAGGGACTGGTTCGATCCCGATCCGACGTTGATGGCGGTGACGCACGCGGTCGCCGTCCCACGGGCAGCGTCGAGAGTGACGTTGAAACCGTGTGCGGATCCAAAGGCGGGATAGACGCTCCCGACATCGGGCCGCGGAACATTCGCAAACCATCGTCCCGAAACGACCCCGTTCACCCGGACCGCGATCTTGATCGGAGCGGAGGTCGATGGGTCGATGGTCCAGCCACTCACCGTGATTCTCCCGGGCGTGGCCGCCACGAGATTCTCGTAGTTCCCGAACGGCGATGTCGGGGCGATCGTCACCGTCCGGCATCCGAGAGACACGTTGTTGGATCGATCCGGACCGAACCCGTTGATCGCCCAGACGCACACATTGTGCGTTCCGGGCGCCGCGTTCACCGTCGCGACGTAGCCATGGTCGGGTCCGGCGTACGGGTAGACATTCCCCACATCCGGGCGCGAACGATCTGCACGGGCCTGACCGCCCCAAGCCCCGTCGACGTAGAGATGGACATCGATCGGCCGGTCCGGGGCATCCGGGTCGATGGCCCATCCGGACACGGTGACCTGCCCGTCGCCAACGACTGCGGAATCGAACGAACCACCGGTCTGTCGTTCGCCGTACCAAACGGCTGCTGTCATCGCGGCGGCATAACGCCAAGCGCCGCTCGACCAGACCTCACAGGTCGGGACGACCCCCGCTATCGGCGCCGACGTCGTCGGACAGAAGTGACCGAAGTCGGCGGAACGGACATTCACAAGTCCGTCGACACATGCCTGTGTGTCGGAAACCTCGAACGGATAACAGGGCATGACTTTCGTCCATCCCCCGCCGGGGGCGCGCATGTGCATGCCGCCGTCGACGTACATGATCGCCATTCCCTGTGTCTGATACTTCGCTACGACACGGCGGTAGCCGACGTTGACGAACGTCTCCGAACTCACCCGACCGGCAGGCAGGGTACCGATCCCCCAGGACACAGATGGGGAGTCGGTCAACGGCTGGATCGGCGCGTCGACTCCCAGACCCTCACCGGCAATCTGGTTCGGAACCGTCCCGACAACAGCCGGATCAACAACAGCGTTCGGCGGGCCTCCCACCACGACGACGCGCCTTCCGGGTCCTGCAATGTTGGCCAGAACCCGGTCCAGATCCGCTTCGTACTTCACGGCCGCCGTTGCCTCGGTCACCGGCGATCCGTCCGAGTTCTGCATGCATCCCGTCAAGGCGTTGCCCGTGAACGCGATCATCACGACCTTCGGTTGAAGTTCGCGTACGTCGCCCACGATGATCCCCGCCCAGTCGCAGAGTGCAGTGCCACCGTGCGCCACGATTCGTACGTCGTAGGAATCTCCGAGTTGAAAGCCGATCATTGCGCGGGATTCGCTGACGAGTGAATCCCCGTAGACGAGAACAATCGGCTTCAGTGAACAGCCCGTCAGCGTGGATGCCGCAACAAGCGCTGCGACGATTGCGATCAGCAAGCGCCCGATGCGCCCCGTTCGCAATGTTTTCCGCACGTTCATGCCCTCATCCGGCTCGCTGGGCGGCACTGGCCGAGCGCTGTCGGTCGAGCCAACCGAGCAGCACGGCAACGGCGCGGGGATCGTGGCGCAGCTGATGACCGCCACCCTCGATGATCCTCAGATCGGCTGCACCGTGTGCATCCGAGACTGCCCGGGCATCGAAGACCGGAACCATGTCGTCGTCGGATCCATGCAGGATGAGCAACGGTCGCGGCGCCAATGATTTCACTGCTGCGACCGCGCTCACCTGCCTGATCTCCCTCGCCCATGGTTCGAATGAGGGCGGGAACGATGCCGAACGGATGATCGCGGTTTCTCGAGCGTGTTGGAGAAGCCGTCGCGGATGATTCGCCCAATCGTCGAAATCGGCCGGTGATCCGATCGCAGCGACGCCGCGGATCTCAGGATCCAACGCCGCAGCATTGATCGACATGGATCCGCCGCTGCCGAATCCGGCCGCCCAAACCCCGTAGACGCCTTCGACGCTCCGGAGGAAGGCGGCGGCGGCAAGCAGATCGTCGCGCCAACCGAGCAACGAGAAATCGCCCTCCGACTCGCCGCAACCCCGGAAGTTGAACACGAGCACCATCCAGCCCATCTCGTTGGCGATGCGCTCGGCCAACTCGGGGAACGAACGTGCCGACAACCGACCGCCCTGATTCAGATGGGGAAAACCGTGTGAGATGACAAGCCCCGGTACCGAGGTGCCTGGAGCTATGCGCGGACGCGCAATGTGGCCCGCAAGTTCAAGATCGCCTGACCGGAAGAGCTTTTCCATCTGTATCAAGCATACGGCCGGCAAACCGGTGCTCCGTCGCTCCCGCCGCAATCACCGCCGACCTGTTCGTCGAGTGGATCAGTCCGCGCTGTCGAGACCGCTGCCATTCCCCTTGTAGGGCTTGTAGCAACGGTTGCGGGCTTCGGCCAACGTGTCGGGGCCGAAGCACAGGTAGGTCTCGGCAGCCATGAGTTCGGTGATGATCGACGGATCGTCGATGTTGTCGACGTCATACACGACGAGCGAACGCTTGTCGCCGACCCAACGGTTATGTTCGAACTTCACCGGACGTTCCATGTTTCAAGCGTAGACGAGCACGCCGAGGTATCGGAGGTTCAGGCCATCGGCGGTTCAGGCCGTCGGGTCGCCGTTCTCGTCGGCGTCGGCGATCGCATCGAGTTGCGAACCGATCGCACCGATCGCTTCGAGATAGCGCTCGTTGCCGGCGATCACCTGAGCGACCCAGACATCGTCGATCGAGAGTTCCGCGTCGGCCGCCCGCCCGAGGACGTAGGCGAGAGCATCGTCCTCGGCCGCAA
>WLFD01000020.1 GCA_009703925.1 Actinomycetota bacterium
CTCCGATTACATGCGTCCTGCGGTTCGTCTCGCGGCATTGTCCGATCTCCATGTCATCTACTCCTGGACGCATGACTCGGTCGGCGTCGGCGAGGATGGCCCCACCCATCAGCCGATCGAACATCTTTCGTCACTCCGGGCCATGCCCAAGCTCCGGGTGATCCGACCCGCCGATGCCAACGAAACGGCCCAAGCATGGAGAATCGCGGTGGAGAAGGGCGGCCCCACGGCGCTCATCCTCAGTCGTCAGAATCTTCCCGTGCTCGCAGGAACAGCTGGCAACACCGACGTCGAACTCGGTGCATACACACTTGTTTCCACCGACGGTGAGCCGGATGTCGTGCTCATCGGCACCGGTTCCGAGGTGCAACTGTGCGTTGCGGCCGCCGAGCGTCTCGCCGGTGAAGGCATCGCCGCCCGCGTGGTCTCGATGCCCTGCTGGGAACTGTTCGAAGAGCAGGATGACGACTATCAGGATTTGATCCTCGGCATCGGCATTCCGTCAGTCTCTGTCGAAGCCGGGACGACCTTCGGTTGGGCGAAATGGGCAACGGCAAGCGTCGGCATCGACCATTTCGGGGCCAGTGCCCCCGGCCCGGAACTCATGGAACGTTTCGGCATGACAGTCGACAACGTCGTCGATCACGCCCGCCTCGTTCTCAACTGACCTGAACCTTTTGCCGTCGATCCGGAGGATCAAATGACACGTCTTGGTGATCTCTACACGCTGCAGGGACAGAGCCCATGGCTCGACAACGTCCGTCGCGACTGGATCGAAAATGGCGAGATGAAACGTTGGGTTGATCGCGGCGTCCGCGGCGTCACGTCGAATCCCACGATCTTCCAGAAGGCGATCTCCGGAGGTACGGCCTACGACGAACAGTTCGGTTCGCTCCTTGCCGACGGCACTTCGGTCCTCGACGCGTATTGGGAACTGGTGGTCACGGACATCCGCAACACGCTTGCGATCCTCCGCCCGGTCCATGACGAGAGCGATGGACTCGACGGGTTCGTGTCGATCGAGGTCTCCCCTCTCCTTGCCCGCGACACTGCAGGGACGGCACAGGCAGCCCGCCATCTCAACGGGTTGATCGCCGAACCGAACCTGTACGTCAAGATTCCGGGGACGGCCGAAGGGCTCCCGGCGATAGCGCAAATGATCAGCGAGGGTTGCAGCGTCAATGTCACCTTGCTGTTCTCCGCCGATCGCTATCGGGAAGTCATGGAGAGCTATCTCGTCGGTCTCGAACAACGCGAAGGCGATCTCTCGGGAGTGTCGTCCGTCGCTTCGTTCTTCATCAGTCGGGTCGACAATGAAGCCGACCGACGCCTCGATGCCATCGGCACGCCCGAAGCCGCAGCCTTCAAGGGCAAGGTCGCCGTCGCCAATGCACAGGTCGCCTACGAAGCCTTCCTCCAGACCTTCCAAGGACCGCGTTGGGATGCGCTGGTTGCCCGTGGTGCGCGCGTGCAGCGACCCCTCTGGGCCTCGACGTCCACCAAGAACCCGACGTATTCGACGACTCTCTACGTCGACACGCTCATCGGTCCCGACACCGTCAACACGATGCCGGAGAACACCCTCGGAGATTTCGAGGAGAGCGGCACCCTCGCCCGCACGGTCGACGCCGACTTCGCCGAGGCTCACGCTGTCCTTGACGGCATCGCCGCCCTCGGCATCGATCTTGCCGACATCACTGCAACGCTCGAACTCGAGGGAGTTGCGTCGTTCTCGAAGTCCTTCGACGACCTTCTCGCGACCCTGGGCGAAAAGGCTGCCTCACTGCGATGATCGGCGACCTTCTGGTCGTCGAGGATGTGGCTACCGAGTTCGCCGCCACGGTCTCGCGTCTGTACGCCGAAAGCGTCGACGGATGCTTTCGCATTGCCCTTTCTGGTGGGAAGACCGCTGGAGATTGTTATGCGGCCCTCGCTGCCGACGCACAAAGCGGTGTCGACTGGTCGAAGGTTTCGTTCTTCTGGGGCGATGAGCGCTGCGTCTCCCTCGACAACGAAGCTTCGAACTTCCACCTCGCCCAAGAAGTCCTCCTCTCCCATCTGGGACCGGTCGGAAGCATTCATCCGATGCGTTGCGAGGATGGTCCCAACATGTACGACCGACTGCTTCGTTCTACGCCACCCTTGAACGTTGTTCACCTCGGTCTCGGGCCAGACGGCCACACGGCATCGCTCTTTCCGGGGTCCGAAGCTCTCGAATCCGGCGTCGACACACTTGTCGCCATGAACGTCGATCCGCTCGGGAACAATCCGCACGAGAGGATGACTCTCACATTCGCCGGCATCGAACGCGCGGACCACGTCGTGATCACCGTTGCGGGCGCGGACAAGAGCAACGCTCTCGCTCGGGTGATGGCTGGTGATCAGTCCGCACCAGCAGCCAGGTTGCGCGGCGCACATGTTCTCTGGATCGTCGACCAGGCCGCCCTCGGCCAGTCGGTCTCCCGATAGGGTTCAACCATGTCGCGCTACGACGCTCCATTGAGTGATCTCCTCTCCGAAGCTCGCGCGATCCGCGATGCAGCGTTCGGTACCCGGATCACCTACTCGCCGAAGGTTTTCATCCCGCTCACGATGCTCTGCCGGGATCGTTGTGGCTACTGCACCTTCGCTCAACCTCCAGCCCGTCTGGACTCGCCGTACCTCACTCCAACGCAGGTGGGTGCCCTAGCAAGAGCCGGTGCCCGTGCCGGATGCCATGAGGCGCTGTTTACGTTGGGCGAGGCGCCCGAAGAGCGATATCCGGTTGCCGCGCAATGGCTCGAGGAGAACGGTTACACGAGCACCGTCGATTATCTCGTCGCCATGGCCCAACTTGTACTCGACCAGACCGGGCTTCTCCCTCACGCCAATGCCGGGGCCCTCTCCCTCGAGGATCTCGCCCGTCTCCGCACAGTCTCTCCCTCACAGGGAATGATGATCGAAACCCTGCGGGGAGATCTTGATTGTCATCGCGGTGCGCCGGACAAAACTCCCGAACGCCGACTTGCGACTCTGAACTTCGCCGGTGAACTTGCGATTCCATTCACGACAGGAATCCTCGTCGGCATCGGCGAGGACCGCAGTGATCGCATCGCAGCCCTCGAGGCGATCGCCGAGTCGCATGCCCGCTTCGGTCACGTTCAGGAAGTGATCGTCCAGAACTTCCTTCCGAAGGAAGGCACTGCGATGCACAACGCGCCTGCCTGCCCGCACGACGACTATCTCGAAGCGATTGCCCTGGCCCGACTCATCCTTCCGCCGGACATCCATCTCCAGGCGCCACCGAACCTGTCCGACGACTTCGGCGTTCTGCTGGACGCGGGAATCGACGATTGGGGCGGCGTGTCCCCGGTGACCGCAGACCATGTGAATCCGGAGCGGCCCTGGCCTGATCTCGACCGCCTTCGCAGCGTCAGCGAAGCCCGCGGATTCGCCGTGGCTCCCCGGCTCACCGCACATTCCGAATTCGTTCGTGAGCCCGAGAAATGGTTCGACGAACGTCTCCGATTCGCGGTCATGGATCGCTCCGATGCCGATGGCCTTGGTCGAGATGATCCCGGTGCCGTTTTCGTCCAGAAGCTGAAGCCTGCATCTCCCGAGCAGGTGGATGACGGCGTCGAGGTTCTTCAGCTAGGTCCGCGTTCGACTGCCTGGTATTCCGGTTCGAGTGTCTCGCCGCCGCTCCTGGTGCCGGGAACATCGGCTGCACGCGGCCGGGTGGCCGAGGTTCTCGAAGGCGTCCGTCTCGGGCAGCGCGTCGGGCATGACGAGATCGTTGCCCTTTTCGAAGCACGCGGCCCCGAGGTTGTGGCCGTCGCAGAGGTGGCTGACGATCTGCGCCGACAGGTCAATGGCGACAACGTTTCGTTCGTCCACAATCGCAATATCAACTACACCAACATCTGCACGTTCAAGTGCAAGTTCTGCGGCTTCAGCAAGGGTCCGCTCTCGCTGAATCTGCGCGGCACTCCGTACCTCCTGACTCTCGATGATCTCGTGCAACGAACAATCGAGGCGGCCGATCTCGGAGCGACGGAGGTGTGCCTCCAAGGTGGCATCCATCCCGACTTCGACGGCAACTACTACATCGATGTTGCCCGGGCCGTCCACGATGCGGTTCCCGAGATGCACATCCACGGTTTCACCGCTCTCGAGGTCACCGAAGGAGCCCGTCGTCTCGATGAACCCCTGGCCTCCTATCTGACCCGACTCAAGGAGGCCGGACTCAAGACCCTCCCAGGAACCGCCGCCGAGATACTCGACGACGAGATCCGGGCGATCCTCTGCCCCGACAAGATCACGACGGACGAATGGCTGGAAGCTCATCGCACGGCCCATTCGGTCGGACTCCGTTCGAATGTCACCATCATGTTCGGCTCGGTCGAGCAGCCGAAGCATTGGGCCCGTCACATCATCCGCACGCGGGACCTGCAGGACGAGACCGGTGGTTTCACCGAATTCGTTCCCCTGCCGTTCGTTCACATGGCCACGCCGCTCTATCTGCAGAGCAAGGCCCGTCGCGGGCCGACGTTCCGCGAGGCGTTGCTCATGCACGCCGTTCCACGAATCGCCTATCACGGGTCGATCGACAACATCCAGACATCCTGGGTGAAGCTCGGTGTGGCGGGTGCCCGTCAGGTTCTTCAGGCCGGGGTGAACGATCTCGGAGGGACCCTGATGGACGAGAACATCAGCAGGGCGGCCGGAGCCGATCACGGCCAGGGTATGGAACCGTCCGATTTCCGCGACCTCGTGGAGCCGCTCGGTCGGCCACTGATCCAACGCACGACCCTGTACGGCCATCTCGATTCGGTCGACGCCTAACCGAAGTCACCGTCGTCGGGCTCCCTCAGGATGGCAGCCGCCTTCTCGACAGCCCGCCGCGCACGGGTGATCCGCTTCTCGTCCACCGGCAGTTCATGTCCGCCGGCGTCGATCGACTCGCGCAGGCGCACGATTGCGAGGTCGCTCAGCTCTTCGGCGATCTGCTCGAGTCGGGCACGTAGGTTCTCGAATTCACCGGACATGTCTCAATAGTGGCTCACCTGAGTCGCGCGCGACGACAGGTAATGTGACCCCGTCTCTCCCCGATCGGAATTCCCATGACGAAGGCTTCGCCCATTCCCGACGACGATGTGCACGAGTGGCTGTCGTTCGAATTCGAAGGCGAGACCTTCACGTTCGATGTCACCTGGCTCATGAGTTCCTGGAGCTGCATCTACGGGAACGGTTGTCTCGGTATCCAGGACGATCCCGCACCCGAGGAAAACCTCGGTTGCTGCAGCTACGGGGCCCACTTCTCGGACAAGGCCGATCGTCGAAGGGTTCAAGCCAAGGCGCTCGAGCTCACTCCCGACGAGTGGCAGTTCCACGACAGGGCCGCGGAATTGGGTGGCCCGATCCACAAGAACGATGACGGTGACTGGGCGACGCGAGTCGTCGACGGCGCCTGCATCTTCCTCAACAGGAATGGCCATCCCGATGGCCCCGGCTGCGCGTTCCACAACGCTGCACCGAAGCGGGGCGAGAGTTACGTCGAATGGAAACCCGAGGTGTGCTGGCAAGTGCCGATTCGCCTCGAGTTCCACACCGACGACAACGATCACGAGACCAAGATCCTGCGGGAATGGAAACGCAGGGACTGGGGCGAGGGCGGTGCCGACTTCCATTGGTGGTGCACCGAGGACCCGCTGGCCTTTGGTGGTTCGGATCCGGTCTACCGCGGTTGCCGCGATGAAATCGTCGCACTTGTTGGCGAAGGTCCCTACCTGCGGATCGTCGAACTCCTCGAGTCCCGCGGGCGGGAAGTCGTACTCCCCCACCCGGCGCTGAAGCGCAAGCCTGCCAGCGCAGGCTGACGCTTCACTTCTTGCTGGTACGACGCCTGTCGGATTCCTTGAGTTGACGCTTGCGGATGCGCAGCGATGCAGGGGTAACTTCGACGAGCTCGTCATCGGCGAGGAATTCGATCGCCGTTTCCAACGTGATGTCGCGCGGCGGAACCAGTTTGATGGCTTCGTCGGTCGAGTGGGTACGGATGTTGGTCTTCTGCTTCTCGCGGACACAGTTGACCTGCATGTCATCGGCGCGGGCATTCTCGCCGATGATCATTCCCTCGTAGACCTTCTCGGCCGGCCCGACGAAGAGCTCGCCGCGCTGCTGGAGGTTGTCGAGCGCGTAGCCGGTCGTCGAACCCTCGCGGTCGGCGATCATCGCGCCACCCTTGCGTGTCGGCAGATCGCCGACCCACGGGACCCAGCCTGCGTTGTGCTGATGCATGAGGCCGGTGCCGCGGGTTGCGGTGAGGAGCTGTGAGCGGAAGCCGATGAGGCCACGGGCCGGAGCCTCGATCGTCACGACCGTGCGGCCGGTGTCGCCGGGGCGAAGATCGGTGACCTTGCCCTTCCGGGGAGCCAGAGCCTGGGTGACAGTGCCGACATGCTCGTCGGGCACGTCGATGACGGCACGCTCGAGCGGTTCGTGACGCTTGCCGTCGATTTCCTTGACGATGACCTCGGGTCGGCTGACCTGGAGTTCATAGCCTTCCCGGCGCATCGTCTCGATGAGGACCGCCAGCTGGAGCTCGCCACGACCGGCAACTTCGATGACGTCTGGTGACGAGGTCTGGTCGACACGGATGGAGACGTTGCCGAGGACTTCGCGGTCGAGACGTTCACGCAGATGGCGCGACGTGAGGAAGTTGCCTTCCTTGCCCGCCAGCGGAGAGGTATTGACGCCGAAGGTCATACGCAGCACCGGCTCATCGACGCTCAGTCGAGGCAGGGCAACCGGATTGGTGCCATCGGCGATGGTGTCGCCGATCTCGACCTCGGGGAAGCCAGCGACGATGAAAAGATCGCCGGCAACGATCTCGTCGGCCTCGAGGCGTCCGATACCGGAGAAGGTCATGAGCTGGCTGAGCTTGCGCCGAAGCGGATTCTGGCCCTCGTCCTCTTCGCAAAGGGCGACCTGCTCGCCGCGGCGCATGGTTCCTTCCATGACGCGACCGATGGCAAGACGACCGAGATAATCGGATGCGTCGAGGTTGGTGACGATCGCCTGAAGGGGTGCGGATGGGTCACCCTTCGGACCGGGAACCGTGGCGACGATGGCTTCGAAGAGCGGCGTGAGATCGTCGTCCTCTCCGGGCATGCCGATACCGGCGACAGCCTTGCCGTCTCGGGCGATCGCCGAGATGACGGGGAACTCGATCGAATGCTCGTCGGCATCGAGATCCAGGAAGAGTTGGTAGATCTCGTCGAGAACTTCCTCGGGGCGGGCGTCGCCACGGTCGACCTTGTTGAGGACGACCACAGCCGGCAACCCGGCGGCGAGAGCCTTCGAGAGCACGTAACGGGTCTGGGGAAGCGGGCCCTCGGCGGCGTCGACGAGCAGCACGACACCATCAACCATGGTCAGAGCGCGTTCGACCTCGCCACCGAAGTCGGAATGGCCCGGGGTGTCGACGAGGTTGATGTGGATCCCGTTCCAGTCGACCGAGGCGGCCTTGGCGAGAATCGTGATCCCGCGCTCGCGCTCCTGGTCGTTGGAGTCCATGACCCGGTCGACGACGGCGGCATGTTCGCTGAACGTACCGGTGGCTCGGAGGAGCGCATCGACAAGGGTTGTCTTGCCATGATCGACATGGGCGACAAGGGCGACGTTACGGAGTGGTCTGGATTCGTTCTCGGCGGGGGGCACGGAATTCCTACGATCTGGGTTGTTTACGATCAGGGTGTCTTCTCCCCGATCGGCGATCGAGGGTACGGCTAACGGGGCCAGGCGCCCTCATCGGACTCGGCGTCGTACATACACCACGACGAATGGTCGTGGCCGGGATTTGCTCCACATTCGGGACACGGTTCAGCGTCCTTCTTGTCGAGAATCTCGTCAAGATTTTCATTGGTGCGTTTGAGTGCACGGGCTTCTTCGAAGCGCCGATGTCGCCCCTTTTTCACGGGTCAACTCCCGTCGGTGAGATAGCTCGCCGATTGTATCGGCAAGATCCGGGTCATTGACGAATCCCCCCTCGGGAGGGTGTGGATCCAGTTCGAGCGATGAAGACCCGAGCGGATCTCATGCGAGCGGTTGACGGGAACGCTCCTCGATCACCAGCTCGCCGTTGCCGGCGAAGGCAACTGCGGCCTCGCCTCTCAGCAGGCGCTGAATCGGTAGACCCACGATCTCGGCCCGCCAACCCGATGAGAGACGGGAAAGTGGGTCCTCCCGCAGGAACGATTCCAGATCGCCCCGGGTGGCAAGAAGGGTCGAATCGAGCTCCAGATCCCGGGATATCTGGGCGATCCAGGCCGAGATCAGCGCAACGGCCGGGCGGAGATCCCGGTCGAGTGCCCCTTGGGTCGGTTCGTCGGACTTCGGTGCCGGCTCGTCGATTCCGCGTGCGACGGCCAGAAGAAGATCCTTCTGCGCGTCCTCCCGGAGTCCCCGATCGAATCCCCTGATCCGCTCGAGATCCCCCCGGTTGCGGGGTGGTCGCTGGGCGATTCCCACCACCGCAATGTCGGAAAGCACATAGCGAACCGGAATGTCGAGGGTCGCGGCCCGACGCTCGCGCCATGCCGCGACAGCTCGAGCGACGGAGCGGGCCTGGCCCTTCAGCTGCCGCGCCTCCTTGATCTTCCGCCAGGCTTCATCGGGATCCCGTTGGCCTCTGCCCCTGTTCCGCTGAATCTCGCATTCGTCGAGCGCCCACTGCAATCGCCCGCGGGATTCGAGATCGCGGCACAGCAGATCCCGTACTTCCAACAGATGAAGCACATCGTTGGCGGCGTAAACCAGCTGGTCGCTGGTCAGTGGCCGCTGCAGCCAGTCGGTAAGCCGATCGGCCTTGCCTACGCGCACGTCGACCATGCGCTCGTAGAGCGACGCGAGTGACGGGGTACTCATCCCCACGAACCCTGCGGCAACCTGGGTGTCGAACAACCGGCGCGGAATCGTCCCGCAGACAAGCTCGAGGATCTCGAGATCCTGATCGGCGGCATGGAGGACGGCGAGTGTGTCGCTGTCGAGGATCTCCGCGAACGGGGCCAGATCCACTGCGAGAGGATCGATAAGTACGAGGTCCCCGGCCCAGGCGATCTGGACCAGGGCAAGCTTCGGGAAATAGGTCTTCTCCCGGTGGAATTCTGTGTCCAGGGCGTATGCCGGTTCGTCGCGCAGGGCGGCGATCACCTCGGAAAGGCCCTCCGCGGTCGAGACGATGCGGTATCCGGATTCGGTCACGAGCGGCCGATCAGGCCGAAGCCGGACCGGAGATGACAGGCCGACCGCTTTCGATCCAGCCGAGGGTTCCGCCAGCGATGTTCGTCGCATCGATGCCATTGGCCCGCATGAACTCCACCGCTCGGGCGCTGCGGCCGCCAAGTGCGCAGATCACGAGGACGGATTCGCCGGTCGGGATCTCGGCAAGGCGCTCGGGAACGGTGCCGAGAGCGATGTGGATGACGCCATCGATGCGGGCCTCGATGAACTCGTCTTCCTCCCGGACATCGATGATCACCGGGTTGGCGACGATTCTCCGTTCGAGTTCATCGAGGTCGATCTCAGGGATTTCCGACATGCTCTGCTCTCCGCTTCGTCAATGACTGCCTTCAGTGGCCTCAGAGTAGCGGTCGAGGTCCTCCGGCGAATCCACGTCACCCACGAGTCCGGGATCGATATCGGTCACGTCGAGCACGTTGAGAGCCGAGAGGGCCACCCGCGGGGCTCGCTCCCCCTGCTCGAAAAGATCCTCGAGCACCGCAAGGCACCGATCCCGCCGCCAGACAGCGTTGAGGGGATGGCGCCTTCCCTCGATGGTGATCACCGCCACGTCGGCCGAAGGATCGGCGGCGATCGCCCGTACGAGGGCATCGGGCACATCGGCGGTGATCTCCGGCGTGTCGCACGCCAGAACGACGACGAGGTCCTCGGCGCTCTCGTTCAGGGCGGTGATGATCCCGCCGAGAGGTCCTTCACCGGGAAACCGGTCGGGCACGGACCGGACCCCGAAAGAGTTGAGCGCCTCGGCATCACCGCCGACAGAGAACACGTCGGTCGCACCCGAAAGGACGAGTGCATCTCGCACCAATCCGGCAAGAGGTCTTGACCCGGACACCGTGATGAGGGCCTTGTCCCGACCCATCCTCCGCGAACTTCCGCCGGTGAGAACCACACCGGCGAACGCCTCGTTCATCGAACGGCGACCGAGGCGGTGAAATCGGATGGCGGCCAACTCGGATCGCACTGGCGCAGAAACAGTTCGCAACGTTCCGCCTCGTCATCCTCACCGATGGCACGGGCCATGGCGGCGAGGCCGGCAAGACTGCGAAGGAAACCGCGGTTCGACTCGTGGGTCCAGCGGACATAGCCGGATCCCCTCCATCCGTTGGCACGGAGGGTGTCGAGTCCTCGGTGATAGCCGACACGGAACGCGGCGTAGGACTCGACATCATCGCGACCCTCGGTTCCGAGCTCCGCCCAGGCATCGCTCCAACGGGGGTTCGCTGCCACGACTGCAGCGAGGGCTTGCCTACGGCCCTCTTGAGGCATCTGACTTGCCTGCGCAAGAGCATGACGAGCCTCTGCTGGGGCATCGGGAAGAACGGTCTCGGGCGGACCCGATGGGTTCAGACTTACTGGCCGGGAGTCACTCACGCTCTCAGGCTAGAGGGAGCGGGGATGTATTGGGTGCCGAACATCGGCGCGTGCGAGTTCACACGATCGATTCACCAGTTGCGCAAAGTCGTCCGGCCGAACCGAGTGAGCCCCGTGCGGGGCGTTCTCGATCAGCATCACCTCCGAACGAGCCAGTTGCGCATCGAGATGGGATGTTGTCGCAACCCGATGAACCGGCGCGTCGGTGCTCCTGCCGAGGACCACGGGGCAAGCGACATCCGCCAGTTCGAAAAGGTGCGGAGCCGATTCCGAGACGAGCTCGGACTGGAGCACAGAACCTTCGCCGAGACGCTGCGTCCGCGTCGCCGACGGAAGCGCTTCCCACGCTGCATCGCCGATGATCGACCTCATGAAACGCTCGGCCGAAACATCGGGAGCTTCAGTCGCGCCGTCACGCAAAGTGTTGACCCGTGACGAGGACCACGGCATCCACGGGATCGGGCATTCGTGGACGACGAGTGAATCGACGAGATCCGGTCTCGCTGCCGCGGCCGCCAACGCGAGCGTGCCGCCAACGCTGTGCCCCACGACGACCAGCGAACCATCCGTACGCTGCCGCTGTTCTTCGAGGACGTCGATGAGATCGTCGAGATGGGTGTCGAACGTTGGCGTCTCCCCACCATGCGATCGGCCGTAACCGCGCCTGTCGTAGACGATCCAGGAGACGCCGGAAAGGTTGCGGGCACAGCGCAGAAATGCTGCACCCCTGTCCATCGCTCCGTGGACGAACACCACGGTGACCACGGAGGAGGTCAACCGGGTCCCGCAGAACAACCCCGACGCGGTCGTGGAGCGTTCCACCGCGTCTACGGAACCTGAACGATCCGCACGGTGTCGGTGACGCGGCCCTTGAAGAATCCCGATCCACCGATGACGACAACCAGATCCCCGCTGGAGACTTCGCCGGCCTCGACAGCCATGGCCAAGGCGCGGACCGTGAGTTCATCAGAATTTCCGGACATGTTCTCGAGCAGATACGGAGTCGTTCCCCAACTCATCGAGAGCTGGGTGACCGTCCGCGGATCTGGCGTGAATCCGAGGATCTTCGCCCGGGGACGGAACCGCGCAACCGAACGCACGGTGAACCCACTTCGCGAGATGCAGATGATCGCGGCAGCGTTGATCTCACTCGAGGCACGCTGCCCGGCTGAAGTCATCGCATTCGTGATGGCGCTCTCGACGTCGCTCGCAGGAAGTCGATGCAAGGTGGCGAGCCACTGGGGCCACGCGTCGTAATCGAATTCCTCGTCGGCACGCTCTGCGATACGGGCCATGACACTGACAACATTGACCGGATCGACACCGATGGCGGTCTCGCCGGACAGCATCACCGTCGACGAACCGTCGAAGACTGCATTCGCCACGTCCGAAGCCTCTGCCCGCGTCGGTGTCGGAGCATCGATCATCGACTCGAGCATCTGGGTCGCCGTGATGACCGGACGCCCAACGGCGATGCAACGACGAATGATCTCCTTCTGCAGATGTGGAAGTTCCTCGATCGGAAACTCCGATCCCAAATCGCCTCGAGCCACCATGACGGCCCCTGATGCTTCGACGATCGCGTCGAGGTTTTCGACCGCGTGACGTGTCTCGATCTTTGCCACGACCATCGGCCCTGCAGGACTGGGATCCACCTTCAGGCGGTGGATGTCGGCGGCGGTGCGCACGAACGACAATGCGATCATGTCGGTACCGGCCTCGACGAAAGCCTCGGCGAGACGAAGATCTTCGTCGGTCGGTGTCGTCAGACGCAGGCGCTCCGATGGGATGTGCAGGCCCGGTCGTCCGCTGAGACGGCCACCGTGAACGACGCGGATGGGGATCATGTCGCCGACGCGGGCCAGCGCACGAACCTGCACGGCTCCATCACCGAAGACGAGAAGGTCACCTTCCTGGACATCGGTGAGGAGGTCCTCGTAATCGACCTGAATGATCGATTCGGAACTCGCGTCGTTCCCGGGCACGAGTGACAACGATGCACCGTCGGCCAGGATGATTCCGCTCTCGGGCATGTGTCCGACGCGTACCTTCGGTCCCGGAAGGTCGGCGAGGATGCCCACCGGACGACCAAGTTCGGCGGCAACCTTGCGGATCCTGTGGAACCGGTCGAGCGCAAGGTCGAGCGATTCGTGGGACAGATTGATGCGGGCGATGTCCATGCCCGCGTTGATCAGGCCCTTGAGGACAGATTCGCTGTCGGAGGCTGGTCCGATCGTTGCGATGATTTTGGTGCGTCTCGCCATGGCTCAACGCTACCGGTCCCGGCGAAGGCCAATTGCGGTTCACATTCGAATGGCAGCCCGAACCCGACTGGTGCTGACGATTCAGTTGAGTTGCGAGCGCCACTTAGCGGCGACGGCACGGTAATTCTCGGCCATCTGGTCCGGGGACCTCAAAGCCAGCAACTCGAGACGTTCGGCCGCGCAATCGAACGAGCCGAGGGCGGCATGTGCGGATGCCACATCCGCTTCTTCCTCGATCGAGGATCCGGGGATCGATGCTCGCAGCGTGCTGGCCCAGAGCCTCGAACGAAGGTCACGCCTGCTCGCATAGATCGCGTCCAGATTTCCGAGCATGCGCCGCGCCATCCCCCGGGGACCCACCGGATCGAGCATCCCCACCCCGAACGCCCGGTCCGCACCGTGAAGCCGATGGTAGAGATTCCGAACGCCAGCGAGGTCGAGTTCCTGACCACCACCAAACGGATCGATGAAGGACTCGTTCCGATCGTCGAGTCCAACGAGGAAATGACCGGGCAAACCGATGCCGTGAAACCCGACACCCAGGCGGGAACCGACGGCGATCAGGACGATCGAGAGCGTGATCGGAATACCACGCCTCGATGCGATCACGACATCGAGGAGTGAATTGCGGGGATCGTAGTAATTGGTGGAGTTTCCCGCGAAGCCCCTCTCGACGAAAAGAAATCGGCAGATCGATTCAACCGACGAATCCGGACAGGCGCCGGCGAGTTCGTCAAGATCCCGGAGTGACTGGTCGACACAGAGTTCGGGATGAGCATGCTTTGCGATCTCGAGGGCGAGAACCTCGACCGGGACACTTCCGTCCGGCTCGCCGATCAGTTCGATGAATCCATCCGGCAGGCCCACAACAGTGAGGCTATCGGCCGAAGTTCCCGGCCCACACGGGCGGCGGGAACCTTCTAGCTTCTGCACATGGTCGAACGGGAACTCCATCCGTATCTGCAGCATCGCCACCCCATCGCTTTCGCCCACCGAGGCGGAGCCGGAGATTGGCCGGAGAACACACTGCCGGCGTTCGCCGGGGCAGTCGACCTCGGATACACGTATGTGGAAACGGATGCACATGTCACCGCCGACGGGGTGGTCCTCGCATTCCACGACGACCGACTCGATCGGGTCACCACCATGGTCGGTCGGATCAACGAAATGCCTTGGAGCGAGGTCTCCAGAGCCTTGGTCGACAATGCCGAGCCGATCCCGCGCCTCGAGGAGATTCTCGACACATGGCCGAAGATCCGGGTGAACATCGATGCGAAATCCGATGAGGTGGTCGAGCCTCTCGCCCACCTGCTGACGCGGATCGGATGCCTCGACCGTGTCTGCATCGGTTCCTTCTCCGATACCCGCCTCGAACGGTTGCGATCGTTGCTGGGTCCGGACCTTTGCACGTCGATGGGCCCGAGGGCGGTTGCCCGCGTCAAGGCCACCAGCTATCGACTCGGAAATTCGATTCCCCCGGGTGACTGCCTCCAAGTTCCCGTTTCGTCCCGCGGGATTACTCTTGTGGACGACCGTTTCATCCGGAGGGCGAAGGCGATCGGCGTACCCGTTCACATCTGGACCATCGATGATGAATCGGAAATGAGCCGCCTTCTCGACATGGGCGTCGACGGAATAATGACCGACCGACCGTCGGTGCTGAGATCCGTACTCGTCTCCAGAGGCCAGTGGGACGGAGCGGCGTGACCGCATTTCCGTTGACATCGGTCCGACGTTTGCCTACCTTTGACCTACTGTGGCGTTCGTCACACTCCCCTGATCCGGCGGTCGGCTGCGACGGCCCGGCATTCCCCGGAGGCTCCGGTTCTCCGGGAACTCCGGCGCATACACGAACACCCCATTCAGGGCAGGTACGGTACCGGCCAATCACTTCAACGAGGACGACTCACACGGGTATGAACATCGAGAATCACCGATGAGATTCGTTCGCAAGAAGGTTCTCCAACTTGTGATCGTGTTGCTTTCGGTCACTTTCCTGTCGTTTCTTCTCCTGGAACTCATTCCGGGAGATCCCGCCGCGCGGATCTGCGGGCTTGCCGGGTCCGAATGCATCGCCGAAAAGCGTGCCGAGTTGAATCTCGACGATCCGATGCCGGTGCGCTACGCGAACTGGCTCGGCGACGCCCTCACCGGTGATCTCGGACAATCGGCTCGCAACCAGCAACCGGTCTGGGAAGCGCTCAAGCAGCGTCTTCCGGTCACGATCGAATTGCTGCTCTACTCACAGTTCCTGGCGTTGTTCATCGCCATTCCGGCGGGCCTCTTCGCCGCTCAGCGAGCCGGCGGGATTTTCGACAAGGCGTCGACCGGGGTCCTGTTCGCCTTTCTCTGTGTTCCCAGTTTCATGCTGGCTCTTCTGCTGATCCTGATCTTCCCGGTGAAACTCGGTCTTTTCCAGACCACGGGCTACACACCGTTCACCGAAAATCCGTTCAAGAGCTTGGGCTCGCTCTTCCTGCCGGCGGTGACGCTGGCCATGGCGGAGATGGCGACCTACATGCGCCTCCTGCGCACGGACCTCATCTCGACCATGCAGGAGGATTACATCACGATGGCCCGGGCGAAGGGCATGTCACCCCGCCGGGTCCTTCTCGGTCATGCCTTCAAGCCGTCGACCTTCTCCCTCGTGACCGTTGTCGGCCTGAACTTCGGCCGACTCATCGGCGGCACCCTGATCATCGAAGTCATCTTCGGCATCAACGGTCTCGGCAAGTACACCGTCGATGCGATCAACGGCAAGGACTTCATTCCCGTGCAGGGAGCCATCGTCATCATCGCGATCGGTTACGTGCTCATCAACTTTGCCGTCGACATGCTCTACGCCGTCCTCGACCCCAGGATCCGTCATGCCCGTGCCCTCGTCTGAACTGCCCGGTTCATCACAACGCGACAGTTCCGTCTTCGCCGGCAGTGGTGACGCTGCCACCGAGATGGGGCTCGTGTCAGCGGGCATCGCCGCAAACCTGAACGAGCTCCACGCGATAGATCCCGATCAGGTTGCAGGCACCCGTGCGGCCAGGAGACTCGGACCGATCTTCTGGATCGCACTGGGCTGGTTCGGGCTCATCGTTGTCCTCGCCGTTTTCGCCTCCGTGCTGCCACTGAAGTCGCACACAGCCCCGATCGGTCCGCCGCGTCGTGCTCCGAGCGCCAACTGGTGGTTCGGAACCGACGCAATCGGCCGCGACGTCTTCAGCCGGGTCATCTGGGGTGCACGGGTCTCGCTCGTAGTGGGCTTTGCATCGATCGTCTTCGGACTCTTGGTCGGCGGAACCATCGGCGTCGTCTCCGGGTATCTGCGGGGTCGGGTCGAGGCACTCCTGATGGGTTTCTGCGATGTGCTCCTGTCGTTCCCGGCGCTTCTGCTCGCCGTGGCCATCGTCAGCTTCAACGACAGCCGGAGCGTCGTGACCATCTCGCTCGCCATCGGCGTCGTGTCGATCGCCCCGGTGGCTCGTCTCGTTCGGGCCAACACGCTGGTGTTCGCCCAACGCGAGTTCGTTACAGCTTCCCGCTCACTCGGAGCCAGCAACCTTCGGATCATTCGCAGAGAGATCCTCCCCAATGTGATCCCCCCGGTGATGTCGTTCTCGATCATCCTCGTCGCCATCGCAATCGTGGCCGAGAGCGGTCTCGCCTTTCTCGGGCTCTCCGTGAATCCTCCCAATCCGACATGGGGCGGAATGATCTCCGAGGGAACACGGTTCGTCATCGACGGATCGGCTCCGTGGATCAGCCTTCTGCCCTGCCTCGTACTCTTCCTCACCGTGCTGGCTCTGAATCTCGCCGGTGATCGCCTGCGGCAATACCTCGACATCAAGGACGGCGAGTCGTGAGCACCCGACGAAGGATCACGGCGCCCGAGACATCGAGTGGCGTTGCCGGAAACGTCTCGCTTCTCGAGGTCCGGGACCTGCACACGACGTTCAAGACGGAGGCCGGTCCCGTCAGGGCGGTCGACGGTGTTTCGTTCACCCTCGAACGGGGCCGAACGCTCGGAGTCGTAGGTGAATCGGGTTCGGGCAAGACCGTGCTGTCCCGTTCGGTGATGGGACTCCTCCCCAAGCGCAACGTGATCCGATCCGGTGCGGTTCTCTATGAAGGATCCGACATCGTCGGTCTGGATCAGAAGAAGATGAGCGCCATCTGGGGCGCGGAGATGGCGATGGTCTTCCAGGACCCGATGACGTCGCTCAATCCCGTGATGCGAATCGGAACCCAGATCACCGAATCACTCCGGCATCATCTGGGGATCGACAAGTCCGAGGCGAACGAAACGGCGATAGCGCTGCTGTCGTCGGTCGGAATTCCCGAACCGAAGCAACGACTCCGTGAATACCCACACCAATTGTCCGGCGGAATGCGCCAGAGAGTCGCGATCTCGATCGCTCTCGCCTGCGGGCCGAAGATCCTCTTCGCCGATGAGCCGACAACCGCGCTCGATGTCACGATTCAGGCCCAGATCCTCGATCTTCTCGACGAGAAGCAGCGCGAGCGACACATGGCGATGATCCTCGTGAGCCACGATCTCGGGGTCGTGGCCGGACGTACCGACGAGATCATGGTCATGTACGGCGGAAAGGTCGTCGAACAGGCACCGACCAACGTTCTGCTCGGACGCGAGCTGATGCCCTACACCGAGGCTCTGCGCCGGGCGATGCCCCGGATCGAGGATCCGAGCCATACCCGCCTTCAGGCGATCCCTGGTCGACCGCCGAATCTCGTGAATCCCCCCAAGGGATGCAACTTCTCCCCCCGTTGCGCCTACGTGCAGGATCGCTGCAGGGAAGAGGAGCCACCTCTCACCGAAGGTCCGGAACCGGGACATCTGTACCGCTGCTGGACGCCGGTCGGCAGCCCCGAAGCTGACGAAGCTCTGGCCCGCAACAGGGCGGCGGGCGTGAACGTCTCCCTCTCGTCATCCTCCACCCGCACGGCAAGGAACAACTGATGGCCGGTAGCGGCACCGCACATCTCCGGCCCGCCTCCGATGCGCTCCTGCGCGCCGAACATCTGGTGGTCGAGTTTCCTGTCGGTTCGACCGGCCTCAAGGTGCACGCTGTGTCCGACATCAGCCTCGACATCCTCCCCGGTGAAACTCTCGGACTGGTCGGTGAGTCCGGATCGGGCAAGTCGACCACCGGTCGGGCGCTGATGCAGATGCCGCGCTCGGATTCCGGTTCGGTGTTCTTCGACGGGAAGAATCTGAATTCCCTGAGTGGTCCGGACCTCCGCGAAGTGCGGCCATCCATGCAGATGATCTTCCAGGATCCGATCTCGTCGCTCAATCCGCGCCGCAAGGTCGGCGACATCATCGCCGAGCCACTCAGGATCTGGAAGCGCGGTTCCGCAGACGAGCAACGTTCCGAAGTCGACGCGATGCTCGAGGCGGTAGGCATCGATCCGGCGGCGGCCCGCAGTCGTCGTCCGCATGAATTCTCCGGCGGTCAGTGCCAACGCATCTGCATCGCCCGGTCGTTGATGCTCGATCCGAAACTCCTCATCTGTGACGAACCGGTCTCCGCCCTCGACGTCTCGGTGCAGGCGCAGATCCTGAATCTCCTTCATGACATGAAGGAGCAGTTCAACCTCACCATGTTGTTCATTGCCCATGACCTCGCCGTCGTCAAGAACGTGAGCGACAGGGTTGCGGTCATGTACCTCGGCAAATTGTGTGAGGTCGGAACCCCGGATGCCCTGTATGCGCGTCCGGCCCATCCGTACACGGCGAAGATGATCGCCTCGATACCCAATCCGGACCCGAACGCTTCGACAACGATCCCGGATCGCCTCAGCGGCGAGTTGCCTTCTCCTGTGGCTCCGCCCAGCGGTTGCCGCTTCCGTACGCGCTGCCCGTCGGCCCAGGAGCTGTGCGCCAAGGTCGAACCGGTGATGCGCGAGGTCGGACCCGACCACTTCGTGGCTTGTCACTTTCCGCTCCACGATCTGGCCGGTCCTGCCGAGACTTCTGTCGAATTGAGCTGACATTCGCCCTCGGGGATACGTCTGCGCTCATATCCCGGTGTCCGAATGTGCCACGATTACGGGATGGCCAATCCCCCAGCGATGGAAATCGACACAAACACCATGTACCGAGTCACGATCACGACGCCGAAGGGCGACATCGTGATGGATCTCGATCCCCGAATTGCCCCGCAGACCGTGAACAACTTCATCGTTCTCGCTCGCAAGGGCTTCTACGACGGGCTCAACTTCCACCGCGTCGAGCCGGGATTCGTCATCCAGGGCGGATGCCCCGAAGGTTCAGGACGCGGTGGCCCCGGTTACAAGTTCGCCGACGAACCGGTGCAGGGCAACTACCGCCAGGGCGCAGTGGCAATGGCGAATTCGGGTCCGGACACCAACGGTTCCCAGTTCTTCATCTGCCTCGAGGACCTCACCGGTCGCCTGCCGAAGCAGTACAGCCTTTTCGGGCACGTCGTGAGCGGCATGGATGTCGTCTCGACCACGCAGCGAAATGACGCCATGCAAACCGTTGTGGTCGAAGAACTTCCGATCGAAGCCTGACCTACGCGGTCGCGATCAATCCTTGGTCGCGACCGCATTCGGTGTGACGTTCATCTTCGGCTCGTAATCGGTTGCCGCTACGACACGGGCCTCGACTCCCTGCGTAGCCCGCAGTTCCGTGCGGCAGTCGTCGCAGGGTCCATAGAACCGGGCCAGCACGGCACTCCCACAGCGGGGACAGTCGATTTCAAGAAGGTTCATCGTTGACATGCTCTCACGTCAGGCACGGTCGATTCCGGAGCTCAGGGAACATACGCACCGGTCCATGCCAGAGCACTGAGCGCGACCATCCCGCCCGCAAGCCCCATCAGGACGACCCGTTCGAGCTGCTCGCGCTTGAGGAGCACAGCAAGAGTGAGCGCGAGCGGAAATGCATTCAACCCGTAGCGCTCGAGAGAGTTCAGATTCTCGGCGGCCAGAGCGGCAATCAGGACAACCGATGCGAACGCGCCGTACGAAACGGGCCACCACCGGAACGTGAGTACCAGAAGCGCCACGAAGATGATGGCGAACGGAATGTGGAGTCCGTCGCCGAACCGTTCGGCCCCGAACATCTGGGACAGTCCGTCGAAGATCCGCGAGACGGGGTCGATGCTGTCGCCGCGCAGCGGACTCTGCACCGTGAACGGAAGCAGGGCATCGCCGAAATTACGGCCGACCCAGAGCATGTACATCCCCGTGCCGATGGCCGGAGAGGCTATGGACAGCGCTCCGACGACACGTTCTCTAGCGGAGGCATCCCTCCAAACGCGAATCAGTTCGATGGCCACGGGTATCGCAAGCGCAATTCCGAGCGGACGAGTGAGTCCCGCGACAAGACCGGCGCCGACAACCCACCACCATCGACGACTTCGCATCGCCCAGAAGGCGATGACGACAGCCAGAAGCCAGAGCGCCTCGGCGTAGGCCCACGACAGCACGAAGGCTGCCGGGAACAGGCATGTCACCCAAACCGCCCGATCGGCAAGAACAGCGCTACCACGCTCGAATCGGACGAGGCGTCGTATACCGATCGCCAGAGCGAACGATGCAACGTTCGCCACGATGATCAGCGCGACGTCCGTACGACCGAAGGTGATGACGGAGAGGGCTTTACCCAGAAGCGGGAACAGTGGGAAGAAGCGCAAACCTTCGTCGGGAAGCGACGCGTAACCCTGGGAAGCGATGTCCCGATACCAGGTGCCGTCCCAGGCGGTCAGACCTTCACCGAGGGTTGTCGGACGCGAACCCGGTGTGAGTCGATCGCTCGCTGCCACTGCGACGATGAACCCCATGAGCATGAGTCCACGGGCCGTCAGCCATGGAACGACGACGGCGCGTGCGTCATCGACAAGAGATCGCCGCCACGGTGCGGGGCTCATTCAGGAGCCGTCGTAACCGGGTACCACGTCACCGATTCATGTTCGAAATATTCTCCGCCACCGGCAACAAGCAGATCGACTGCCGGCCGTCCGGCCCCGAGTGTTGCGATCAATTTCTCGCACTGACCTTCGAAGGTCTTGTAGGCGGGATTCCAGACGACGAATATCGCCCGGCTCGGTCCGGCCTCGCTGAGAACGCGGTTGGCGAATGCAACGGGATCACTCTGGGCGTTGCGGTTTCCGTAATCCACCCAGTCGACGAACTCCGGCGAGTCGAATGTCGGATAAACGACTTGCTCCAGATTGTCGCCCAGAGCGCGGTTCCCGGACGGTCCGAGTTGATCCGGACAGAAGACCACCAGGTCCGATTCCCGGGAGTTCTCCAAGATGACCCGTGCGGCCTCAGCTGATTGCGACCGGACCTCCATGGCGAACCACAACCCGCCCACGCAAAGACACCCGCAGGTTCCGGCGACGACAGCGAAGCGAATCACCCGGCCTGTGAAACGGGAGAGTCCCGCTGCAACGAGAAGGGCCACCAGGGGAAAGATGATCGCTGTGTAGCGGGTGGCGAAGGCGCTGTTCGTAATGAACGTGACTCCGGAACCGATCGCGAAGGCGACGGCGGCGATGAGGGCTTCCATACGCACCTGCGGACGGGTCCGCATGTCGAGTTCGATCGTCCGGGTCGAGGTGGCCCGACCGAATACGCCGAGGACGATGGCGATGCAGACCAACATGAGAACGAAGACCGCATCCGAATACAGGCCCGAGCCGAAATCCTGCAGCGTGAATCCGAGAGCTGCGGTCGGTCTTGTGGCCGCTGCCCAAGGAGTGCCGGTGTTCGCCGCCTGGTAGAGCATCGTCGGCAACCACGGAAGGAAAAGAGCGCCGCCCACCGCGATGGCTGCGATGACCTTCAGCGAGATCGTCCGGGCCTGCGGGGATGATGGTTTCCAGACCGTCCAGACGAGCACGAGACCGAGCGCCGAGAGCAACCACAGGCTCCAGTAATGGGTGTAGAGCAGCGCTGCGGTCACCGCAGTCAACCCGACCAACCGACCGAGACCGTCCTTGCCGGCTCGAACGATGTCGTCGACGAGCAGATAGCCCGCCAAGACGAGGAGCATGACCAACGAGTACATACGGGCTTCGTCCGAATAGCGGATCGCGAACGGCGACAGCGCCACCACAGCGACACTGATCCATCCGAGCAACGATCCGCCCCGGCGGCGACCGGCAACCCAGGCCAACGGAAGCGCCAACAGGCCGAATACTCCGGAGAGGGCACGAACAGCGAAGTCCCCCTCGCCGAACAGTTGCATCCACACGTGCAGGATCGCGTAGAAGAACGGTGGGTGGCCGTCATGGCGCAACGCCTCGACCATGTCCGAGAACGGAAGGGCCGAGATGTTGACGGTGAGAGCCTCGTCGAGCCAAAGGGGCGACCGGCTCGCAAACCTGAGAATCACGCCAACCGCCACCGCCACCACGCCGACGACGACGATCTCCGTAGGTGCAGCGGAGGACTCGGATGCGGTTCCGGGGACTTCCGGGTCGGCATTTGGCATGGCGGGAGACTACAGCCGCCCCGTCAGGCCAGAGAGGAGCCTGAATCAGCCCTTTGGCGGGAACCCTTCACTATGATCGTCCCCGTTCCCAGTTCGAAAGCGACGTGATGACAGTTCCTGCCGAAACCCCCGTGCAAGCATCTTCCGACTCCGGAATTGTGGTGATCGGCGCGGGTCCTGCCGGACTCACGGCCGCCTACGAGCTCGGCAAGGCCGGTCGCACGTGCACGGTCCTCGAGGCCACAGACATGGTGGGCGGAATCTCGCGGACAGTTGAACGCGATGGTTGGCGCTTCGATCTCGGCGGACATCGCTTCTTCACCAAGGTCGTCCCGGTCACGGAACTGTGGCACGAGATCCTCCCTCCCGAGGATTTTCTCCTGCGCCCGCGCATGAGTCGGATCTATTACGACGGCAAGTACTTCGACTATCCGCTCAAGGCGTCGAACGCTCTCAAGAATCTCGGAATCATCGAGGCGATTCGCTGCGTGCTGTCGTACTTCAAAGCACGCGCTTCAACCATCGTGAACAACAAGCTTGGCCGGGGAACATCGGAGGACAGCCTCAAGGACTGGATCACCGCCCGTTTTGGCAAGCGTCTTTACGATCATTTTTTCAAGACATACAACGAGAAGGTCTGGGGCGTTCCTGCCAGCGAGATCCAGGCCGATTGGGCGGCACAACGCATCAAGAACCTCTCGCTCTGGACCGCCGGCATCAACGCACTCGTCGACGCCGTCCCGGACTGGGTGCCTTTCATGAAGAAGGGCAAGGCCACCGACGTGACCTCGCTCATCGAGGAGTTCGAGTATCCGAAGTTCGGTCCGGGCATGATGTGGGAAGCGTGTCGGGATCAGGTTCGAACCGCCGGTTCGCCGGTGC
>WLFD01000200.1 GCA_009703925.1 Actinomycetota bacterium
ACACACACGACACTCGACATACAAAGGAATGAAGATGACTTATCTGGCGGTACGCAACGATCTGCAACTGCTCACTGCTCGTGAGCTCGAGGTACTTCAGAATCTGGTGAACGGGTTGTGCCCGGTGGAAATTGCAAAGGAGCTTTTCATCTCGGTGCATACCGCCCGAACCCACGTGAAGAGCATTCTTCTCAAGATGAACGCCCACTCCTCGCTTGAAGCCGTGAGCATCGCGGTCCGCAATGGGATGTTGCCCACGCCCCTCACTGCCTAGTTGTCCGAAGGCTGCCGGCCACATGGCCGGAATGGTCCGATGGGCGCGAATTACTGACTTTTGGCAATTTCGATCGATGGTTGCGGTCGACATACTGCAAGGACGTCGGTGGGTATCCCTGACGAGTCGACCTGAGGCTCATCCGCCGGAGCCTCGGGTCGGCGCCCCCGCTGCAGGTCAGGAGATTCATGTCGAGTCTGCGATTCCGGTCACTGAGGATGTTGCTGGTCTGCCTGATGTTGTTGGCCGTAATCGGAATCGCGATCTTTGTCACCCGACCACCGGACGTTTCCGCCGGAGTCTCGTTCAACCAGGGCCTCGAAACGATCGACCGGTCGGGTGTGGTTCCAGCTGGATGGTGGAGGGCCGGCTACGGAACCAACACGGCTTCGTGGTGGTTCAATGCGAGCACTCATGGCGGGAAGATCGCGCAAGGTTTGAGGATCACGAAATATCGAAGCGGCGACAGGAAACTGTTGACCAGCCAGACTGGAAACGGCCTGCCGGTGATCGCCGGGCGCCAGTACGACGTGTCTGCGTGGTATAGAACTGACGGGACGGCGGAGTTCGTCGTTTACCGGAAGACGAGTACCGGAACGTGGGTCTTCTGGACGGCAAGTTCTGTTCAACCGAAGAGTTCGGTCTGGCGCCGAGGCATTTTCACAACGCCGGTGGTCCCCGCAGGAACGGTCGGGTTGAGTATCGGACTGGCCTTGGGGTCGAACGGCACGCTCATCACTGATGATTACGGCTTCGGCGAGAAAGGCTCGGCGGCAGGCGTGACGACCTCGCTTCCGGCGAGTTCCTCATCCGCGACAACTGCTCCGCCGACGACGGCACCCCCCACCACCGTTCCTCCGACAACGACGCCACCAACGACGACGCCGCCGTCCGGCGGGACGGTCGAGCTCTACGACAGCTTCTCGCGACCCAACGGCCTGATCACCAACGAGTATGCGTTCTGGAATCCGAGCGCTCCGGACAGGATCGTTGATCCGACATGGGAGATGAACTCGGGTTCGCTGTTTGCTCAGGACGGAGCCGCAAACACGGGTGTACCCGACGATCGGGATCCGAACGCTACATCGAGCACCGGAACCAATTCCGCAATCTTCCGGGCACTGACGAAACGTCGGGATTGGATCAACACTTCGGTTTCGATGCGGCTGAGACACGAAGGATTCGTGAGCACATCGTCCACGCCGGCAGTCGCCTGGGATGGCGTCCACATCATGCTCAGGTACGCGTCCGAAGAGTCGCTGTACTACACGAGCGTGAACCGACGCGATGGAACTACGCAAATCAAGAAGAAGGTTCCCGGCGGGGTTTCCAACGGGGGCACGTATTACACATTGGCGTCCGGACGCTTTGCATTCCAGCAAGGTGTTTGGCAGGACGTTCAGGCGAAGATCGCGAATCAACTGGACGGCTCCGTGCTCATCCAGTTGTGGGCGAATGGAAATCTCGTTGTGAGTGCGACGGATGCCGGAGTCGGCGGTGCAGTGATTCGGTCCGGACAGGTCGGCGTACGGGGTGACAACTCGAGGTTCAGCTTCGATGACTTCACCGTACGAACATTTCCGTGAGGCGTGCCCTCATCGAGATTGCGTAGTCAAACAATCGGTTTGGGTGATGTGAACGAGTCCGTGAGTGGATTGACTTCTGGTACCCGGAAAACGTGAATCCAGCAATGTTTCCCGGGGGTGCGGTTTCTTGATGAAACAAGGCTGGTGGGCGACGCGGGCACTGCGTCGGAGGGAGCGGCATGAGCGATTTGAGGGCGGATATCAGTTTGCTGAACTTTGACGGATTGAATCCGAGGATGCTGGACCAGTCCCCTCATCGGCTTGGTTCTGTCGGTGTCATTGGCATGGGTTATGTGGGACTTCCGACGGCTGTCGAGTTTCATCGTGCAGGCTTCGAGGTGATCGGGATGGACGTCGACGCGAAGCGACTGGCCGCGATCCGCGAAGGTCTCGTGGACTCGGTCTCGGCGTCACCGGATGAGTTGCTCGACGCTGTGAATGGGGACGGGTTCTTCCTCACCGACGAGATTGCGAGGGTGGCGGGTGCGGATGTCGTGATCGTCTGTGTCCCGACTCCGATCGACTCGGCGATGGTTCCAGACACGACGTCGTTGAAGGAGGCATGTAGGCAGGTGGTGACGCATG
Organism: Actinomycetota bacterium; assembly: GCA_009703925.1. Lineage (GTDB taxonomy): Bacteria > Actinomycetota > Acidimicrobiia > Acidimicrobiales > Acidimicrobilacustridaceae > Acidimicrobilacustris. Next base: position 2,446 of record WLFD01000200.1, read on the forward strand.
CACGCGAAGGTCAGACGATCATTCTCACGTCCACGACTTTTGTAGGTTGCACCCGGTCCTACCTCGCTGGACCACTGGAGGATCGAGGATTCCGGATCGGGCGCGACGTCTTTCTCGCGTTCTGCCCGGAGCGGATCAATCCTGGGAACGGAACGACCGGTCTCGACCAGGTTCCGCGGATTGTCGGGGGAATGACTCCCGAGTGCACGGCAGCCGCAGCGGCGGTGGTCGATCGCATCACTCCTTCGCTGTTCCCGGTGAGTTCTCCGGAAGCGGCGGAGATGGCGAAACTCGTCGAGAACACGTTCAGGGCAGTCAACATCGCTTTGGCCAACGAGTTCGCCGATGCCGCCAGAGTGCTTGAAATCGATACCAACGAGGTCCTGCAGGCGGCTGCATCCAAGCCGTACGGGTTCATGCCGTTCAGTCCGGGCGCAGGGGTGGGCGGACACTGCATTCCGTGCGATCCTCATTACCTGCTTTGGCAACTGCGCTCGGAGCGAGTCCAGTCACCGGTGATCGATCAGGCAATGGCGGCCTTGGCATCGCGTCCGGTAAAGGTCGTCGACCGGGCAATAGATCTTCTGGGTCAGAACCTCCGTCCCATTCGGGGATCGCGGATCTTGCTGGTGGGATTGGCGTACAAACCCGGAGTCGAGGATGTTCGGGAATCTCCGGCCCTTGCCGTAGCGGCGCTGTTACGGCGCCGGGGTGCGATCATCAGTGCATTCGATCCCATGGTGAGTCGACTCGTTCAGGATGGAAACGGCGACGTGATCCGCAACGGAAATCCGCCGGATCCGGACGACGTCGACATGGCAATCGCGTTCACCGTTCATCCGGGGTCCGACTACGAGTGGCTGAAGCGGATGCCGCTCGTGCTCGACACGACCTATCGGCTTGATTCCAGCCCACAGGTGGTCCGACTGTGACCACCGTCGAGGAAGTTCCCGATCTTGATCTTGATTCTTCTCCCCGTGTCGGATCCAGGGCGAGCAGACCGGTCCGAATTGTCGGTGTGGTGATTCTTGTCGGACTGAATTGCCTCCTGTTCTGGCATCTGTGTCAGCGACTTCTCGATTACGGCAAACTCGGAATGGTCAGTCTCGTCTACACAACGCTGATCGGCTTTTACATGCTCAGCCGATTCGTGCTCGCTGCGTTCTATCGCAAGCCGCCGGACGTGGGCTTCTTTCCCGAAGTCGCGGTGATCATCCCGGCGTACAACGAGGGGCGATCGATCCTCCGCTCGATCGAAGCGTGTCTCGGGCAGGACTATCCGGAGGACAAGATCCGGATCATCTGCATTGACGACGGGTCGACCGACGACACGTTCGCTCATATGCAACTAG
>WLFD01000201.1 GCA_009703925.1 Actinomycetota bacterium
CGTGCGTTCCGAAAGGAACAGTTCCTGACTGATGGCCTTGTTCGAAAGCCCGTTCGCCAACTGCTCGAGCACGCGTTCTTCGGCTGCGCTGAGGGTGCCCTCGGCAATCCGTTCGGCGTTGGTGAAAACCGGGTCGACGATCTTCCCGCCCGACGACGCGATCTGGATGGCGGACACGAGCGTCGCGAAATCATGCAGGGTCTCGGCGTTGAGCACCGCAAGGCCTGCAGCACGCTGCTGGCCGAGAAGCGTCGAGACCAGGGGAAGCTTCGGACGGGACAACAACACCAACGGCTTGTCGACAGGAACGGCCCGGATCGAGTCCTGCCATTGGGCCCCCATGAACTCCGGAACCGAATGCGGGGGCACGATGAGCAACAACTTGCTCTTGCTCTCGGTCGCGCTTCCCCGCTCGCAGCTCGACGAACGAATTCCGTCCGAATTGAGACGATCCTCGAGAAGCGACCCGACGAGCGGGTCATAGGCAACGATCGCTACATTCGTCACGCCGGGACCGGACCCATCCGGATCAATCTCGAGATCATCTTGTTCATCACTCTTCGACCCGTATTTCCCCACCGAAAGTTCGCAACAGTGTTGTGCCCAGGGCTGGGTTCGGAACCACGAATCTGCGCTATTTCGCCCTTATACGCGCTGTCACCCGCATGGAATCGTGTGACCACTTAGACGTCTGCGCCCCATTGCGGGGATAGCCCCCGTGAAATCCCGCGGTGCGATCCGTCAGTTCCCGTCGCTCGAATAGACGGAGCGGGGATATGGATTGCGATAGTGGTCAATGCCGGAGTCATGCATGCTTTTCGCGACTGCCCCTTGATCGCCGAGAATCCACCCCTCCGCGGCATGTCGGTCGCTACTCCCCACCGGATCGAGCCCGGCTATGTGTTCGGACGTCGCCCACCAGAAGTTGCCCGAGAAATGTCGGTGCGGTGATTCGAGCAGGTTGCATCCAACCGCATCATTCGATTCCAACTGTTCGAGGCAATCCTCGAAGCGTTCGACGAGGAAGTACGTCATGAGGCGACGCCAGTCGCTGATGGACTCGAACCCGTGGCCATTCGTGGCTCCCTTGGTGTGCAGGTAGAGCACGTTCGATTCGGGATGCTCGCGGCAGAACGATTGCAGAAGCCGGATCGTCGTTGCCTCGGCCAGAGTCGCGTCGTGGGAATAGTTCACGAGTTTCACCTTGTCGCCGAACTGGTCCCAATGTGCCGGTAGAGCGATCTCGTCACCGACATTGAAGATGTACAGGCGGTCCAGTCGATCGAGAAGTCCCGACGATTCCACGATCCCCAACAGTTCCCCGACGATCGTCGTGTCTCCTCCAATGGTGAAACTGTGGAGGAAGGCGACCACGGGAATCGACTCGCCGACCGCGTCACCGAAGTACTTGTGAATCCTGACCTCTTCGTCACTCGGTCGTGTGGCAAACCGGAACTCCTCGCGCAACACCCGGTGCAACGTCGGAAAGAACTGGAAGTGCTCGAGAACCCTCGTCTTCTCGGCGCGGATGACATCGATCCGTTTCGACCACTCGTCGGCGAGGATCGCCTCCCTGATCGTCCGGAATGCTCCTTCGAAGTCATCGAGATCTATCGGAATGAATGCCCGATCATCGATGTGGTCTCCGGCATTCGGACTGCCCCAGTAGAAGCAGAGAGTCTCGGTGAGCAGCGGCTCCCAGAGTTTCTCCGTGATGAAGTTGGTCTCGGCGTTGTTCTCGACTCCGATGAAGTAGCGATAGGGAACAAGCGCGGCCTCCTTCTCACCGACCGGGTGGGGCCCGACCCAGCACTCGAATTCCAACGGATTGTCGTGGGCGTACATCTCGACGCGTACGACATCGTCGTTCTTCTCGTCGAGAAAGTGCAGGAAGTCGACACGTTTCTTGTGGCCCGGATCGAAATACTTCGGGCTGCAGATCGTCGCGAGCACGCCGGTCTTCGTCACCGGCCGATCCCGTAGTTCCTCGTAGGTCAGACCCAGTTGCCAGAAGGCGTTGTTGACGTGACTCCGGTGTGTCCGCACCTGAAGGAACGCGGCCGGATCGGGCCGCGCCCATTCCCCCCAGGTCTTCACTCCCCAGGTCTGATCCGGTTCCGGACACCACGGCTCCATCTGGAACACGATCGTCCGGCTCGCGATGTACTCCTCACCGTCACGCGGGCGATTCACGATCACCCAGAAATCGATATCGGTGTCCTCCGACGTCACCTCAATGTCGTTCCAACGCAGATCTCCCTGCGACATCCGATTCCAGTCGTCACAGATCTGCGTCGAATCCGCCCAGTTCCCCAGCAGCTTCACCCTCAACACGTCTGCGGGATTTTTCGCCACGCCTGAACAGTAACGGGACAGGTCCAGCCCCACCCGTCCGCACCCCGGATGCCGGTTTCGAAAGCCGATAGCTTTCCTCTGTGGCAAAGCGGAATCAGTCAGTGGCGGCCAACGCCGGGGGGGCGACCAGACCGACGATCTGCCTCAACATGATCGTCCGCAACGAAGCGCACATCGTCGAGGAATCCCTGACCTGCCTTCTCCCCCTCATCGACACCTGGGTCATCGTCGACACCGGTTCCTCGGATGGAACACAAGATCTCATCCGGGGATTCTTCGAGGAGCACGGAGTCCCCGGCGAACTGCATGAGCGACCGTGGGTCGACTTCGGCCACAACCGCTCCGAGGCCTTGGCGCTCTGCGCCGGCAAGGCCGATTATGCGTGGGTCTTCGATGCCGATGACCTCGTGATCGGTGACATCGATCTCTCCGACCTCACCGCCGACTCCTACCTCCTGCAGTTCGGATCCGATTTCACCTACTGGCGGACGCAGATCTTCGCCTTGTCCAAGCCGTGGGAGTACCGCGGTGTCGTGCACGAATATCCGGTCTGTCTCGAACCCGGAGCGACGCAGGAAAAAATCGAAGGTCGCTATCACGTCGAATCGCGCCGACTCGGTGGCCGAAATCGCACCGGCGACAAGTACGAACGCGACAGCGCCCTTCTTGCCCGCGCCCTTGAAGCCGACCCCAACGACACGCGGTCGATGTTCTACCTGGCCCAGAGTCGGATGGACGCCGGCGATCACGAGGGCGCGTACGACTACTACACACGCCGAACGCTCATGGGTGGTTGGGACGAGGAGATCTACTACTCCCATCTGCAGCGAGCCCGCGCGCTCGAGCGGCTCGGAAAACCGTGGGAAGAAGTTCTCGGTGTCTACCTTCAGGCCTGGGAGTTCCGCCCGACCCGTGCCGAAGCACCTGTCGAAATAGCCCGTCATTATCGTTTCAACGGCGAGTTCAACCTCGGGTACCACTTCGCGAAACTCGCCTGTGAGATTCCGTTGCCCGAGGACGACATGCTCTTTGTGCGGGCCGATTCCTACAACTGGCGCCGCTTCGACGACCGCGCGATCTGTGCGTTCTATCTCGGCAAGTACCAGGAGAGCTTCGAGCTCTGCAATCAACTCCTCGACGGACCGTTTCTCCCCGACAGTGAACGGACCCGCATCCTCGGCAACCGCGATTTCGTGGTCGAGAACATCCTTCGTCAGAGCCCCGTGCACCCTGCCGAGATCGTCGCCGGAATCGTCGATCGACAGACGAACAGACCCCGCAAGCGTCCACGTGTGACGCTGACAATCACCACGTGTCGCCGTCTCGATCTCTTCGAACAGACGATGGATTCGTTTCTGACCCACTGTCTCGACCGCGACCAGATCGACCGCTGGATCTGCATCGACGACGGCTCGTCCGCGAAGGA
>WLFD01000202.1 GCA_009703925.1 Actinomycetota bacterium
GAACGAGACAGTAGCTCAGCGACCCCCGGTTGTCGACGGATTTCGCCCGGTCCGGGAGCGGCCCGAACCGCGGCCCGTCGGTAGTGTTCGGACTGTGCGCAGGAAATGGGTCAGGCGGCCGATCACGATCACCGGTGTGTTCGTGGGCGCAGTGATCCTGCTGGTCACCGCTCCTCTCTGGATGGCGGTGAGTGCGCTGGTCGATCTCGTCCGTGGGCTTCGCCGGCTTCCGACCGTTCGTCTGCTCGGCTTCGCCCTGTGCTGGACATGGCTAGAGACGGTGGGGGTTCTCGCCGCATTCGGGCTATGGCTTGTCGGCCAGGGCAAGCGGCGCACGGCCCACTACGCCTTGCAGCGGTGGTGGGCGGCCCGTCTGATCGGCTCGCTTCGTCTCACGTGTGGCTTGCGCGTGCAGGTCGAAGGGGTGGCATCGATTCCTGCGGGACCGCTCGTCGCCTTCGGACGTCATGCCAGCCTCGCCGATGCACTGGTGAGCGCATGGATCTTCGGCTCGCTCGCCGACCGCGATCCTCGCTATGTCATGAAGAAGGAGCTCTCCTACGATCCATGTCTCGATGTCGTCGGCCGTCGAGTGCCGAACTACTTCGTCGATCGCTCGTCGGTGGCGACCCAGCGCGAGATCGACGGGATCGTCGCCATGGCGCAGGACATGAGTCCGCGCGATGTTGCGGTGATCTTCCCCGAGGGAACGCGGGCGAATGATGCGAAGCGTATGCGGGCCCTCGAGAAGATCGGTGAGCGTTCCCCGGAGCGCGCCGGGAGACTCTCGGGTCTGTCGCACATGTTGCCGCCCAAAGCAGCCGGTGCGGCGGCGTTGCTCGACGCGGTGCCCGGTGCCGATGTCGTTCTGATGTGGCACGTGGGATTCGAGGGACTCGACTCGTTCAAGGGGATCTTCCGGCGGCTCTCCCATGCCGAGCCCGACGCCGTCGTTGTCATCGAACCGGTGAATCGTTCGACAATTCCGGAGGGGGATGCCTTCGCGGAATGGCTCGACACGCAATGGTTGCGACTCGATCTCCGCATCGGGGAGCGATTGCTCGACCGCTGATCAGACCTCGGAGGATTCGGCCCGACGGACCCGAAGAATCTGTTCGTCGGCATTGACGCATCTGCCGGTCTCGAGATTGAAGCGCCATCCGTGCAAGGTGCACACGAGATTCTCGCCGTCGATCTCGCCGAACACGCTGAGGTCGGCGCGGCGATGGGGGCAGGTGCGTTCGACGATGTAGTCACCGATGCGAATCTCTTCGCCGGCGATGCCACCGCGATCGGGATCGAGCTTGCGCAGTGCCTCGGCCTCGGTACGGCGCATGCGCTCTTCGGAGAGCGATTTGAAGAAGTTGTAGACGAACTCGTTGTACGGGCCGGACCGCCACGCCTTGAATCGACAGGACAGGAACAGCGAGTTGCTCCAGTCGACGGCATGCTCGGCGACAACGGTTTCCACGAGTCGCCGATCGATGTGGAAGCTGAAACCGTCGGGTTCGCCCGCCCACCCGCGCACGGTTCCGTCGCGGAAGTCGATGGCGATGGCGAGATCGCCGGCATGCACGACGCAGATGTCGTCGATGCCCTTCCGCAGGGTCGGGGCCATGGCGAGGAGAGGCTCCCACCAGGCGGCGAGGGTCTCGATCAGATCGTCGGTCGGTTCGGCCCACGTCGTCTTCAGTTCCTCTATCCACGGCAACCAGTCGGCCTGATAGCGGCGCAGGTACTCGAGCTTCTCGTTGAAGATGCCGGCGACGGAGTCGTCGTCGATCGGATGGGTGACGCTGTAACCGTCCGAGCGGAGTTCGATCTCGGTTCCGGGGATGGCGAGAATGCCCTCGCGGTTGGATGCATCGAGCAGCGTCATGAAGCTTCGCTGATCGGGGAAGATGCTGAGCTCGTCGCCGGTGATCATGTTGAGATGGAACAGGTCCGGGTCGAGAAATGCGGGGGGACCGGCACTGGGAACGACACAGCGGGCGTCGAGTGCCTCGACATAGCGCATGGCCCGCGTGAACTGACTCTCGACCTTCGCATCGACGAGCTCGCGCATGACCTGCGGTGTCTCGTCGTAGACCATCGGATACCAGATCGCACCGCTGTACTGGATCCAGTGGAGGTCGATGGGTCCGTGTGAGCGCAGCGAACCGAGATCGGTCGTGCGGCAGTCGTTCTGGTTGACGAGGCGGGAGATCCCGTCGGAGACCACGATGGCCGAATCGCCACCGGGGCCGTCGGTGATGCTGGTCTCGCAATGGATGGCGATCCGGAGATCGCCGTTCAACACGATCTCCTGGCCGTCCACCGTGCGGATGACGTTGGCGAAGCCGAGGGCGCGCAACCGGCGTTCGAGCTCGTCGGTCGGAAATCCGGGAACGAGGACCGTTGCCTCGCGGTTGATGTGATCCGGCAGCCACAGTTCGTCGAGATGGTCGCCGTGGATGTGGGAGATGTAGAGGTAATCGGGATTCTCGATCCGGGCCATGAGGTCGGAGGAGAGTTGGTCGTTTCTCGGAAAGACGCACCACGAACCGCGGAAGGCGGGAAGGAACCACGGATCGCACACGATCGAGCCGTCGGTGGTCTCGATGAGGATGCCAGCGTGGCCGATGGAGGTCGCCTTCATGAGAACGAGACTAGTGATGGTGGCGATGGGTCCCGACTGTCCATGCGAGAATCTCGCTGTGACTTCTGCCGCGCCGAGCCCAACGGAATCATCCGTCGAGCGCCCGGTGGCCCGGCCCCGAATCCTCGAGTACATGGCGACCGGTTTCGGCGCCATCGCCGTCATCGGACCGATACTCGTGCTGCTTGTCCGGCAGTTCGGTTCGCTCGGCGATCGATCCATTCCCTGCTGCGACTACGCCGCACTCGAACTCGGTACCCGTGCGTTCCTGCGCGGCGAACAATGGGTGGGCCTGTACTCGCGCGAGGGTTGGCGTCATCCGGGTCCGGCGCCTTTCCTGTGGGACTCGTTGTTTCGGATCCTGCCCGGTGGCGGGTTCGCCGAACACCAGATAGCGGCGGTGACCCTTGCCCTGATCGCTATGGGTGTCCTTCTGCTGGTTCTGCGCCTGCGAGTCGGGACGGTCGCATGGCTCGCCGGGTGCCTGGTTCTCTCGACGTGGTTGTTCCAGTTCGACGTCGGCTACTTCCGCGAGCCCTGGAATCCGATCGTCGCGATGTCGTGGGTCCTGCTCGCGGCAACGGCGTTCATCGCTCTGGCTTCGGGTGGATCGTTGCGCTGGATGATCGCGCTCGTCGCTGGCGGATCGATGGCGGCGCAGACCCACGTCGGAGCGGGGCCGATCGTGGTTGTCGCTCTCGGTTGTGCCGCGGTGCTCGTGTGGAAACGTCGAACCGAACGGACTTTCCGATCGAGTGTGCTCTCGAGCGCCGGAGCCGCTGTCGTTCTGTGGGCCTTGCCGATCTACGACCTCGTGTTCGGCGAGCACAACCTCTGGTACATCTTCGCCGGGCCGGGCGGCGACGTACCGGCGAAGGATTTCGGCCTCGGCGGGTTGATGGCGGGGCTCGTTCACATCCTCTCGCTCGCCCCGGGAACACAGGGACTCCATTTCGGTCCCGCCAGTCCGTTTCTGCCGAATGAGCCGGTCACCATCGTGCAGGCCGCCATCGCCGCGATCGGACTCGGTCTCGGAATCCTCGCCATCCGGTC
>WLFD01000203.1 GCA_009703925.1 Actinomycetota bacterium
AAATATCCGGACTTCACGACGAGAGATTTTTCTGCGTGCAAAGCAATCGACAACTTGTCGGCGATCCACCTTCCGACGTTCACATCGTCGAGTCGGGGATGACCGAACGCGTCGTGCTCGATCACCTCACCCCGAGCCATTCGTTCAGCCAGAACCAGATCGGCGCCGGCGCCTTCGGCGATGAAGAGATTGACGTTTCCACAGAGGTCCATCGTCGACGCAAGCGTCTCCGCGAGTTCATCGAAATCGAACAGGATCTCCGGGAGAAGCACCGCGTGTAAACCCCAGGATTTTGCGTCGACCAGGCCGGCTATTCCCACGTTCTCGCGCACCCACGACTCATAGTTGCGGGCCGTTGCCGCGGTGAGCCATCCGCAGTTGCGTCCCATCACCTCGTGCACCACGACGCTCCGGGGTGCAGCGGAGTGTTCGGCAATGACGTTGCGGGCAAACCGACTTCCGTAATCGGCAGCGGTGGCCGCACCCATCGACTGGACCACCGGGCGGATGTCGTTGTCAATCGTCTTCGGCAACGACACGACCCGCAGGTCGTGGCCGACCGATGCGAGATAGGCGGCCAGACCGGCGGCTGCCGCAGCCGTGTCGTCCCCCCCGATCGGGTGGAGAACCTCGATTCCGTCGGCGACGAGCTGGTGGGCGGCCACCTCGAGAGGGTCCTCCCCCGCCTCGACCAGCCCCCGATGAACGCAGTCGGCGGCATTGGCCAACTTCACACGGGAGTTGCCGAGGGGACTTCCACCGATCAGGTGCGCCCGGTGGATCTCCGAGCGGATGGGTCTGTCGATGTTCACCGAATCACCGGTGAGGAGCCCGGCGAACCCGTTGCGATAGCCGACGATCTCGATGTCGCGATCGTGACGGTCCCAGGTTTCGACCAGTGCGGCGACAGCCGACGACAGGCACGGCGCCAGACCCCCGGCGGTGAGGATGCCAACTTTGCGAATGGCCATGCACCCAACTCCTTCGGGATCCGAAGAGGCCGACGGTATCCATTGGAAGGGGATTTCGGACCTCACCACATCGGCATGGACCGGTTTGGTAGGGTCATTTTGATGTCTAAGTCAAACAAACATAAATCGGGGGAGGCACCACCGGAGTCGTCGGTGGAGGACATCGCCCTCGAACGATCCCTCGAGGGCCTGTTCCGCCTCGGAACCAACCGGCGCTTCGACGCCCGACAGTCCGCAGCGGTCGGCGCCGTCGTGACCCGAGCCGGCTATGCCGTCATGCGAAGCCTCTCCGATCAGGGCACCATCTCGCTCGGCCAGGTGGCCAAGTCGTGTGCGATGGACTCCGCCACCGCCAGCCGTCAGGTATCCGGCCTCATTGACGAAGGCCTCGTCGACCGACGCGTGTCGGAAGAAGATGCACGCGCCGTCGATCTCGTTCTCACCGAGCGCGGCACCGCCGTGTACGAATCCATTGTCGCCTACCGCCTCCGACACCTCGCCTCCATATTGGAGAACTGGGACGACGACGACCGGTCCGTTCTCGCCGGACTCGTTGCTCGCCTCGTCACCGACCTCACCGAGGCCCCGCTCCCCCGCCCTGCATCTCTCGCAGCACGAACCACGTCAACCACCGCCGCAACCGCGGTCTGAACAAACCCGAAACAGAGGAAACCATCATGGAAGCACGTCGCATCGACTACGCAGGTTCCGTTCACGACGAGCGCGAGATCGACGCAGTCGTCGAAGTACTGAGGGGCGGACCGACCGCGCTCCGGATCGGCAAGAACGTCCGCGCCATGGAACAGCGCGTCGCTGCCCTTTTCGACAAACGACGCGGAGTCATGTGCAACTCCGGCAGTTCTGCGATCTATCTCGCGATCGAGGCGCTCGACCTTCAACCTGGCGATGAAGTGATCACCGGAGCGGTCACCTTCTCGACCGACATCTCCCCCATGATCCGCAAGGGCGTGGTTCCGGTCTTCGTTGATGTCACTCCCGACACGTACCAGATCGATGTCGACGCCATCGAAGCGATGATCACCCCGAGGACAAAGGCCATCCTCACCCCCAACCTCATCGGCAACGCCCCCGACTGGGACATCATCCGCGAAATCGCCGACCGTCACGGACTCAAGGTCGTCGAGGATTCGTGCGACGCCCTCGGACTCACCCTTCGGGGAACCCCCACCGGAAGCCGCGCCGACATCTCCCTGACGAGCTTCGCGCTCTCGCACATCATCACCGCCGCAGGAATCGGCGGCATGGTTTGTTTCGACGACGATGAACTCGCCGACAAGGCACTGCTCTTCCGTCGCTGGGGCCGCCGTTCCGAAATCCAGTTGTTCGGCTCGAAGAGGGGTCAGGGCGAGCGTTTCTTCAGCACGATCGACGACGGACTCGAATACGACAACATCTTCATCTTCGACGAGAACGGCTGGAACTTCGAGCCGTCCGAGCTCTCCGCCGCGTTCGGCCTCGTGCAGCTCGACAAACTCGACGAGAACATCGCACGCCGTCAGCGCAACTTCGAGCTCACCAGTTCCCATTTCGCCCGCTGGCCCGAGTTGTTCATCCTCCCCCGCCTCACCGAAGGCGTGGAAACCGGGTGGCACATGTTCCCGATCATCATCAACCCGGAATCGGGAATCCGTCGATCGGAATTCCAGCAGTGGATGGAGAAGCACGGCGTCGACACCCGCATGGTCTGGACCGGCAACGTCACCCGCCAACCGATGTTGCGGGGCAAGGAGTTCCGGGTTCCCGAAGGCGGCCTTCCCAACGCCGATCGCGTCATGGAATGGGGACTCATCCTCCCCAACAGCCATTCCCTCGACGATGACGATTGCAATTACATCGGCGAGTGTGTCGAAGCGTTCCTGGTGGACAAGGGACTCATCGCCGATCCCGCCTGAGACTCAGTGGCCAGTCACTTGAGGAACCAGCCGTTCAGGTCGGCCAACAGATGCGTCGGTGTCGTCGAAAAGAAACACACCTCACCAGAAGCCGACACCGGCGCAATCACCGCATTCGGAACCGTCTGACCCCCAACAAAATTGAGACTCGACGACTCAGGACGCGTCCCACACGGATACACCGTCACATACCCGCCACCATCAGGTTCCGTCACCGTCACATTCAACGACACCGCACCAACACCAGACGCCGGAACACGACCAGACAAACCCGTGAGCTTCACCCGCAACACATAACCCCCACCAACCTTCGTCTTCGAAACCGAACGAATCCCCGGCTCACCCGGACGCGTATCAAACACACGCGCCGGCGAAACCGCCGTGAAACCCGCACCCGTCGCGAACCAGCCGTTCAGGTCCGCGAGCAGATGCGTCGGTGTCGTCGAAAAGAAACACACCTCACCAGAAGCAGACACCGGCGCAATCACCGCATTCGGAACCGTCTGACCCGCAACGAAATTGAGGCTCGACGAGTCCGGACGCGTCCCACACGGATACACCGTCACATACCCGCCACCATCAGGTTCCGTCACCGTCACATTCAACGACACCGCACCAACACCAGATGCCGGAACACGACCAGACAAACCCGTGAGCTTCACCCGCAACACATAACCCCCACCAACCTTCGTCTTCGAAACCGAACGAATCCCCGGCTCACCCGGACGCGTATCAAACACACGCGCCGGCGAAAC
>WLFD01000204.1 GCA_009703925.1 Actinomycetota bacterium
ACCCGGCCGACCGAGGCACGGGGAAACACCCCAGCGTCGGGCGCGAGGTCGTTACGGGTTGTCGTGCGCTATCCGACAATGGGCGTGGCCTCGGAGGAGGAGTTCCCGGATGCAACCCCCTCGGGGCAGTTTCCCCTGATCGTCTTTGCTCACGGGTACAACGCGTCGACCGACACGTATGCGGCGTTGCTCCACGACATTGCGGCATCAGGCTTCGTGGTTGCCGCGGTCGAATTCCCCCTGACGAGCAGTGCCTATCCCGGAAATCCTGTTCAGATGGATCTGGTGAACGAGCCGGCGGACATCTCGTTCGTGATCGATTCACTTCTCGGGGCGACGCCCCCGGCGCCACTCGTCGATGCGATCGCGAAAACGAAGGTCGGTGTCATCGGACACTCCGATGGGGCAATGGCCGTACTGCTGACTGCGTACGCGCCCCGGTACGTGGATCCGCGGATCGGCATGGTCGTATCGATCGCCGGGGGATACGACACCTACGGGGGAGCCTGGTTCAGTGCGTCGTCGGCACCACTTCTGGTGATCCACGGAACTCTCGACGAGGTGACCCCGTATTCGAGGAGCGAGGAACTCGCGGCGATGGATCCCCACGACGTGATGTTCGTGGCCGCGGAAGGCGCATCGCATATCGGACCGGCGATCGCCCCCGAGTACGAACCGGTGATTGCCCGGGTCGTGTCGGAAAGTTTCGCCTGGCGCCTTCTCGGTTCGACAGCTGCAGCGGCCTCTACCCTGATCGATGCCGACACACCCCCGCTGCGGATCGTGTCGGTACGCGGCTGAGGAAGAAGTCATCCGGACAATTGCGTGACGAGGTTCAGGAGGACTTCGGGACAGGCAGTTCGATCACCCGGTCGATTCCCCCGAGTTCCGCCCCGTCATGGACGATCAGGACGGTGGTTCGGTCCTTGCGCCAATCGCGGATTCCGGACATCACCTGAACGGCCAGTTCCCGGTCGAGATGTTCGGTCGCCTCGTCGAGGACGAGGATCGGCGTGTCGGCGAGAAGGGCCCGGGCGATCATCAGCCGCTGACGTTCACCGCCGCTGAGTCGGTTGCCGTTCTCGCCGACGCGTTCATCGAGGCCGAGGGGGAGGGCGTCGATCACCCGGTCGAATCCGGCTGCGGCGCACGCGGCGAGCAATTCCGCATCGGTGGCGTTGCCGTCCGCGAGCAGCAGGTTGTCGCGGACGGTCGTGTCGAAGAGATGGTCGCGCTGTTGTACGCACGCGATGAGCGAGCGGACATCGTCGGAATGGATGCTCCTCAACTCGTGTCCACCGATGGTCACGCTTCCGGATTCGTAGTCGATGAAGCGGAGAATGATGTTGAGAATGGTCGATTTGCCTGCGCCGCTCTCACCGACGATCGCCGTTGTTCCACCAGCGGGGATCGTGAGCGAGGCGCGATGAAGAGCGGGTTGCGCCATCCCGGCATAGGTGGCGCTCACATCTTTGAACACGATGGTCGCACCTGTCCCCGGAGATTCGAGATCGGCCGCGATCAAGCTCCTCTCGGTGGGCTTCGGCGGTTCGGTCACGCTCGGCTCGCTTGTTGTCAGGGCAAGGAGACGCGCCGCCGCCGCCGACGTTCGATCGAGATGCTCGAACAGCACGGTCATGGGTACGACGGCCTCGAACGCGGCTATTGCGGCGAGCGGAACGATCGCCAGATACAACGGGTCGAGCGAGCCCGACCGAGCAAGTGGAATTGCGATTCCGAGAAGCGAGATGGCGGTACATCCGACCGTGATGGAACCGAGGGCAAGAGCGATCCCCCGCATCGTGGCGAGGCTCTTCTCGGCAACGGACTGTCGGGTTTCGTTCGCATTGAATTCCTGCTGGAGTCGGTCGGTCTGACCGAGGGCCACGAGATCGGCGAGGCCGTTGACGAACTCGATGGCATTGGCGCGGTTGTCGGCGCGCAGTGCCACGAGTGATCGGGTGGGCAGTCGTGTCGCCGTGCGAGTCAGCGCAGGAATGACCAGACCACACAGGACAAGAAAGCCGAGCAGGACGATCCCGAGCACTGGATCGAATCGACCGAAGACGACGGTGGTGACGCCGACGGTGGCGATCGCCGCGACCGGAGGGACCAGGACCCGAAGATAGAGATCCTGGAGCGTGTCGACATCGTCGATGATGGCGGCAAGCAGATCGCCGGCCCGGCGGTGTTGGACTCCGGCGGGGGAGATGGGGAGCAATCCCCGGAACGTCCACACCCGGATCCGGGTGAGGATCCGGAAGGTCCCGAGGTGTCCCACATAGCGTTCGCAATATCGGGAAACCACCCGTGTGACGGCGAAGACCCGCACCCCCAGAATCGTGAGTGCGGCGGTAGTTGTGGACGCGACGACCAACGACCGCGAGAGGAGATAGGCCGCCATCGCGATGAGTCCGATGCCCGAGATCAGCGTGACGAAACCGAGTGCTGCGGCCGCGAGAACCCAAAGTCGATAGCCGCCGATTTTCCTCAGGATCGTCCGGACAGGAGCGCGGACCGGTACCGAAACGGATGTCCTTTCGACGGGGGTGGTCATGTTCGGATCTCGGTGATCCGGCCTGCATCGAGGCGGATGATCCTGTCGGCAGCTGCGATCGTCGCGCTCCGGTGGGCGATGAGGAGAGCGGTCTTGCCCCGGGTGATCTCCCGCACCGCCGAGATCACGATCCGTTCGGTTTCGGGATCGAGGTTCGCAGTGAACTCGTCGAGGATCACGAAAGGTGCGTCGCGCAGAGCAGCACGCGCGATGGCCAGACGCTGCCGCTGTCCGCCGCTCAGTCGTAGGCCCTGTTCGCCGAGAACGGTTTCGAACCCATCGGGAAACTGTTCGATGAACCCGGTCGCATGGGCGACATCGGCCGCAGCCCGGACTTCGGCCGCTGTCGCATCCGGGCGGGCAAGAGCGATGTTCTCGGCGATGGTTCCCGAGAACAACGAGGGATTCTGCGGCACGTAGGAAACATGCTTTCGCCAGTCGTCGCCGTCGATGTCGGCGAGGTCTGTTCCTGCAACGGTGATCCGGCCGCCGTCGGGCTTCAGGAAGCCGAGGAGCAACGACGCCATGGTGGATTTCCCGGCCCCGCTCGGGCCGAGCAGGACCGCCGACGTTCCCGCTTCGAGTCGGAGGTTCAGATGATCGATGACGTTCGCTCGGTCCGGTGCGTGGTGGAACGAGACGTCGTGGAATTCGACGACACCGGGGGATCGAAGCAGAGAGTTGGCCTTGATCGGGGAGATCCGGGGCCTGACCGCATCCGGGATTGACGCCAATCCGATCCCGTCGATGCGGGCGAGAGCGGCATTGCCGTCTTGTCCCGAGTGGTATTCGACGGCGAGTCGGCGCAGGGGAGCGAAGAATTCGGGGGTGAGCATGAGCACCGAGAGCGCAGTGACGAACGAGATGTCACCGTCGATCATCCGGAAGCTGACCTGTACGGCGACAAGTGCCGTCGCTGCCGTTGCGGCCCATTCGATGACGAGAGACGTCTGGAACGCGGTTCGCAGGACGTCCATCGTCGTCTCGCCGAATCGCTTGCTCGCGACTTCGATGGAGTCGGCACCGTCGTGGGCGCGACCGAAAGCCTTCAGGGTGGGGAGACCCCTGATCATGTCCAGAT
>WLFD01000205.1 GCA_009703925.1 Actinomycetota bacterium
AATCCGCCGTTGCATCCGGAATCGGACGGATCGCTGTTGGTGGATGGTCGGTCGATCCGGACACCAATGACCCGGTTGCGATCCACGTCTATATCGACGGTGCCTGGGGAGGAGCGCTGGTGGCGAACGCCCCGCGCCCCGACGTTGCAGCGGTGATCCCGGGGTACGGCAACCTCCACGGCTTCTCGTCAACCTTCGATGTGAGTCCGGGCGTCCATTCGGTCTGCGCGTTCGCTCTCAATGCTTCGCCCTACGGCGATACGAACCCGAGCCTCGGCTGTCGCTCCGTGACAGTTTCCGGTGACCCCGTGGGCTCGCTCGATGGTGCGTCTGCCGTCTTGGGCGGCATTCGGGTCTCGGGATGGGCGATCGATCCCGACACAACCTCGCCGGTGTCGGTGAAAGTGTTTGTCGACGGCGTCGCCGTTGCAGAAGGCGCCGCTTCGGAGAGTCGCGCCGACATCGCTTCGGTCTTTCCCCGATACGGAGCGGGTCATGGTTACTCGGTGTTCGCCGCGACCTCCGGTGGAAGTCACCGGGTGTGTGTCGAGGCGGTCAACCTGCCTCCATCGGGAACGATCAACCGGAACTTGGGATGTGCTGTTGTCGTGGTTTCCGGGCAGGTTTTCGGAAATGTCGAAACCATCATCGGCGGACCGGGCGGAGTCTTCGTATCCGGTTGGGCAATCGATCCGGATACGGGGGATTCGATTGTTCGGGTCACACTCGACGGAGCGACGGTGGACATTCCGACCGCCAGGACGCGTCCCGATGTCACTGCGGCCTTTCCGGTGTTCACTGGAGCGCATGGTTTCGAGAAGTTGATACCGGCGGCGGGGGGAGCGCGTCGGGTGTGTGTGACGCTGCTCAACCAAGGGGCAACGGGTGCCGACCAACCGGCGGTCTGTCGGTCCGTTTCCGTCCTGTCGGGGAATCCTTTCGGCAACCTCGAGAACGCTGTGCGCACAGGAACAGGGATCTCGCTGAGCGGCTGGGCCCTGGACCCTGATGTCGCCGGTCCCGTATCGATACACGTCTATGTCAATGGCGCATGGGGAGGCTCCTTCACTGCGAACGGGCGGCGGGGCGATGTGGGTGCGGCGTTCCCCGGATATGGGTCCGCACACGGGTTCGTCATCCCCCTTTCTGCTGGTCAGGCACCCGTGTCGGTATGCGCCTATCTGATCAATCAGGGTCCAGGCTCGACGAATCCGTTGCTTGGTTGTCGGAGTCTCTAGACCGGCCTCGTCCGTGGAATGGACCAAGGCTGCTAGACAAGTTCCGTGAAGGGACTGATTCTTTCCGGCGGTGCCGGCACGCGACTTCGACCGATCACCCACACGAGCGCAAAGCAACTTGTGCCGGTGGCGAACAAACCGATCCTGTTCTACGGGATCGAAGACATGGTCGAAGCGGGCATAACCGATATCGGCATCATCACCGGCGACACAGGGCCGGAGATCCGCGAGGCCGTCGGTGACGGCAGTCGCTGGGGAGCCAGAGTCACCTACATTCCGCAGGACGAGCCGTTGGGCCTTGCCCACTGTGTGTTGATCGCCCGCGAGTTCCTCGGTGACGACGATTTCGTGATGTATCTCGGTGACAATCTGCTCCGTCAGGGCATCGCCGAATTCGTCGAGCGTTTCGAGGAGGACCGTCACCAGTCGGCTGCTCCCGGATCCACCGTTCCCTCCGCCCAGATCCTTCTTGCGCGCGTATCGGACCCGCAGCGTTTCGGCGTCGCCGAGATCGGACCCGATGGCGAAGTTCTGCATCTGGTGGAAAAGCCCGAGAATCCGCCGTCCGATCTCGCTCTTGTCGGCGTCTACCTCTTTGATCCGAGCATCCACGAGGCGGTCGCCACCATTGCTCCGTCACCGCGGGGTGAGCTCGAGATCACCGATGCGATCCAGTGGCTCATCGACAACGGGCACCGCGTTCGCCACGAGGTTCTCGAAGGTTGGTGGAAGGACACCGGCAAACTCCAGCCGTTGCTTGAAGGCAACCGACTGGTCCTCGAGACCATCGAACGCTCGATCATCGGATCTGTCGATGACGAGTCGATCATCGATGGAAGGGTCATCATCGAGGCCGGGGCCCAGATCATCAACTCGACAGTGCGCGGGCCGGCGATCATCGGCGAGCGCACCAAGGTCGTCAACAGTTACATCGGTCCGTTCACCTCCGTGTACTTCGATTGCGAGATCGTCGATTCGGAGATCGAGCATTCGGTGATCCTCGAGGAATCGAAGATCCTCGGTATCCCGCGTGTGGCCGACTCACTTGTTGGCAAGCAGGTCGAAGTTCGACGGTCGGAAACGCGCCCGCACGCGACGCGCCTCATGATCGGTGATCATTCGGTCGTCGATCTGGCATGAGTCGCTGGAGATCGGCGTTGTGCGTGGCTGTCCTCGTGCTCCTCGCCGGAGTGCTCTCGTGGGGTCATGTCTGGAGATACACAACGGTTTCGCCGATCGATGAATTGCAACATCTCGACTATCTGATCAAGGTTCAGAACGGTGAGATGGTCGGCAACGGTGACCTCTTCGGGCAGAGTGCCCTGCGGATCGAAACCTGCCATCGACTGGATGCGGAATTCGACATCAAGGTCCCGCCGTGCTCGGGGAGCGGCGTTCTTCTCATTCCGGAGGAGTTCCAGGAGGGCGGATTCAATACGGCCTCGATCCATCCGCCGACCTATTACGCGATCGACGGATTCGTGGCGCGCGTCATCGATCGGGTACTTCCCGGTCAGCACGATTGGCTCACCACCGGACGTCTCGCCGGCAGCCTCTGGCTGATGGCTGCGGCGATGATGCTGTGGTTCCTGTTCCGCGAACTCGCGGCTGACAGGATTGCGGCCTTTTCACTCACGGCAGCGCTGATCGCATCTCCGACTGTTCTCCATGCCGTCGCGACCATCAATCCCGACGGCTCGGCTCTTTTCGTGGGCGCGGCGATCGTGTGGGCGGTGATTCGATGGGAGCGCGCTGCGGCACCGTTCTGGTTGCCGGTCGCCGTGGCAGCTTTCGCTGCTGCGACGAAAGTGACCAATCTCGTCGCGGTTGCGCTCGTTCTCGTCTACCTGCTTGGTCGGGTCGCGTGGAAGTCCGGTTCAGGCGGAACCGGCCTGCGATCGTGGCTCGGCGAGCAGCTCTCGGAGAACAAGCGGATTTTCCGCATGATGGCCGCAATTCTTGGCGCGGTCGGCGCTGTTTCGGTCGTCTGGCTCGGGATCACCCGCCTGATCCAGACGCTGCCGGCCTCGGAGATCCCCATGGTCGAGAGATACCGCATCACCAGTTTCCCGGTCGAGGGACTGGTCGAATCGTGGCGCCAGACGGTGTCCCCCCTGTCGACGCCGTATCTGGCGCCGTTCCTGCGGAACAACGGAATCATTCTGTTCACCGGTCTGGTTGCATTCTGGGTTCTGGGTGCGGCAGTGGCCTCGACAATTCGTTCCGCACCGGGTTCCCGTGGCCGAATACTCGGCTGCGCATCCCTCCTGACGGTGGCTCTCGCCGGTCCCGCACTCGTGGTTTTCAACGCGGTAGTCCAAGGCATCTATGTCGTGATCCCGATCAGGTACGCAC
>WLFD01000206.1 GCA_009703925.1 Actinomycetota bacterium
CATCTGATCGGGATCGAGATTCGAGCCGTAGGCGAAGTAGAGGTGACGGGTGGCGGTTGGGGTTTCGGGGGTTTGGGGATTCATGAGCCTCCAGAGGCGGGTCGAGAGCGAGACGGAATTCCCGGCGTCGAAGGAGATAACGCACGCAACCGGTCGAAGTGTGCGGTCGAAATGTGCGACAGCAGACCAATCCAAGATCGGCCCGATCGTGCCGAAAATGGCCTGAGAAGGTCGAAACCGATGGTCGGAAACAGAAAATCGGAACGATCGTGCTGGTTAGCTGTTGCCAAGGGCCACGAAACGGGTGATAATCGTCGAGATCAGCACGATCGCGCCGATCGGGAGGACCTCATGTCGTCACCAACACTTGCTTCGACCATAAGGGACCGGCGTCGCGAGCTGGGCCTGCGCCAGGCCGAACTCGCCGAATTGGCGGGTGTCTCCACGAGGTTCGTCGGCGAACTGGAACACGGGAAACAAACCGCGCAGCTCGACAAGTTTCAGGCCGTGGTCAACGCACTCGGATTGGTGATGGAACTCACGCTTCGCACCGGACAGAACTCATGATGCCGGACGTCCGCGCCGTACAGGCCGCCGACGTCTACAAAGCGGGCCGCCGGGCGGCGACCCTGCGCCGTCGCGACGGTGGAATCGTTTTTGCCTATGACGAGGGTTACAACGGGCCGGCGGTCGCGCTCACCCTGCCGGTCTCGGCGGAACCCAGGTTCACGCCGGCTGGTTCTGTCCCGCCGTTCTTCGCAGGGCTGCTTCCGGAGGGTCGCCGATTCTCGAGTCTGCAGCGTTCGCTGAAAACCTCCGCCGACGACGAACTCTCACTCCTGCTCGCGGTCGGGGCAGACACGATCGGCGATGTCGTCGTGGTGGCCCAGGGTGCAGCACCGATCGAAGCTCCATCGTTGATCGAAGTGCAGAACGATTTCACCGACATCCGATTTGCCGATCTGCTCGCCGAGACAGGCATCGTTGATGCCGTCGGTCTGCCGGGGGTTCAGGACAAGGTTTCGGCCCGCGTGATCTCGCTCCCCATCGCGACATCCCATGACCGGTACATCCTGAAACTCAACCCACCGGAGTACCCGCACGTCGTCGAGAACGAGGCCTTTTTCATAGAGGTGGCGAAGCAATCGCAGATGACGGTCGTCGACGCGAAGTTGGTCTTCGATGCCGAGGGTGTTGCAGGTTTGCTGGTGCGTCGGTTCGACCGGACGGCGAGCGAGGCAGCTCAGCCTCGCAGCGTCGCTTGCGAGGATGCGTGTCAGGTTCTTGATCGATGGCCTGGCGACAAATACAACGTGACTTCGGAAGAACTCGCCTCGCGCGTCGCTGGCGTTTGCTCGTCGCCGTCGGTCGCTGCCCGTGACGTATTGCGACAACTCTGCTTTGCATGGCTGACCGGGAACGGTGACGTTCATGCCAAGAACATCTCGGTACTCCAACAAGAATCGGGCGAATGGCGCGTCTCGCCTGTGTATGACCTTCCATCGACACTGTTCTATGACGACTATTCGATGGCGCTGCCGGTTGGTGGCCGAACCGACGGACTCTCGAGACGTCGATGGCTGGACTTCGCGGAATCAATCGAACTTCCCCGTCCGGCTGCGGAGCGGGTTATCGACGAGTTGCTGATGCACACGGTGAACCTCTGCGACGAGATCGCCGCAGGAGCCCTGCCCTTTTCGCAGAAGACTCTGCGCGACGCCGTTCGGAACATGGCGAATCGCCGAAAGCTTCTCGAGCCCTGAGCGAACTGCTCGAGGCATCATCCCACTCGCCACTTTCGAGGCGGGCCGAGTCCATCCGCAGTTCCCTGATCATCATCGGATCAGCGCCGGAGTCGGTGAGGAAGTCGGCGACACCGCGATCGGGTGATGCGGCCATCGCCCGGTGTGGGGATGATGGCTGTGGGTCGGCGCCGGGCGATCTGAACGATTACATCGGAAACGGGTGATTGTCAGGGGTCCAGCGCCGATCCATCACTCATGATCGCGATACGTCTGCGATGCATCCAGAAGTGGAGGCGACTATGGATACTGCATTCATGGTGACGTGGAAGGTGCCGTTCCCCGGCCGGGAAGCGGCAGCGCTTCAACTGGGGGCCGACTCCGGTGAGTACTGGGGGAAGATCGCCGCCGAAGGTGTCGTGAGCGAGCCGGAATGGTTCTTCCATCCGGCCGGATGGGGCATGTGGATGGTGAAGGGCGATCGCTCGACGCTCACGCCGCTCGTGCACGGTGAGACATCCCGCGAGTTTCTGGCCCGGGGCCAGTTGCTACTCGACTCGTGGCAGTACGCGTTGGCCGAAACCGGATCGGGAGCCGATCGGTATCTCGCCCAATACGGAACGAGCGCCGCCACACTCGGTGTGATCTGACGCCCGTTCCGATTCGACCGATTTATCCGACCCGGATCATGCCGATCAGTCGTCGTAGCGACGCTTGCGGCCCTTGGACTCCGAACGTCGGGTCGACCACTGCTTCTTGCTCGACGCATCGTCCCATTCGCCACTCTCGAGGCGGGCCGAGTCCATCCGCAGTTCGCTGATCATCATCGGATCGGCGCCGGAGTCGGTGAGGAAATCGGCGGCCATGGACAGCGACATCGATGCCGAACCGAAGTCACCTTCGTTGATCGCGTCGAGGGCCTTGCGGCGCTCTTCGGCGGCCCGGAGGATGTTGACCTGCTCGGTCACGGCCGGGTCGGCGCCGGGGTCGACGGCGTCGGGATCGTTGGAGACACCGATCCCGATCGGGATCGTGGTCGTGTGCAGCTCGATGTCGTCACCGACGGACGTCCAGCGCACGATGATCTCGCCGAGTGCGTACGGTCCGACATCGCGCACCGGGGGCACGAGAAGTTCGGCGATCACCTTGCGGTGTTCGTCGCCGTAAGCGTCGCCGAGCGCGATCTGTAGGCCACCGGCGACCTCGGTGATCGGGAACTCGTTGAGCACCCGCATGCCGAGAACACCAGCCGACGGTCGCAATTCGACCGAGACGTTCTGGGCGACGACCGAAGCGAGACCCTCGAATTCGTCGTTGAAGATCTGCGGCGCCTGGTCGGGCCCGGCACACCAGTAGTCGTTGCCGGCCCCGGAGTCGGCCATGGCCGAAAGCAGGCGCTCGTCGTAGCTGTCGCCGAAACCGATTGTGGTCGTTGTGACGTTGCGGGCCCGAGCGGTCGATGTGTTGGTGCACAGCCGATCGGGATTGGTCTCGCCGACGTTGGCCTGGCCATCGGTGAGCAGCACGATGCGTCGCAACGCGTTGTCGCGCGCCGAACCCTCGAGCATTTCGAGTGCCTTGAGCCATCCTCCGGAGAGGTTGGTCATGCCGCCACCCTGGACGGCGTTGACCTTGGCGATGGCGGCGTCGGCATCGTGCCGGTTCAGGTCGAGGACGAGTTCGACTTCATCGTCGAAGGCGACGACGCCGGCGCGGTCATCCGGGCCGAGCAGGCGGAGCAGATGTCCGACCGCGGCCTTCACCGAGGCGATGGGTGCACCGTTCATCGAGCCGGACTTGTCGATCACGAGAACGAGGTCGAGGGGCGGGCGCTCGGTCTGCGGCGC
>WLFD01000207.1 GCA_009703925.1 Actinomycetota bacterium
CGATCTGCGATTGAAGAGGATCTATCTCAAGCTGGGTGTGCAGACGGCGGCCGATGCGGTTGGTGTGGGCCTCGAAGGAGGGCTCCAACTGGGCGGATCGTTCGGTTCGACGTCCTCGCGGGAGAGACACCCGTCCCGCTACTGAGGGTGCGATGGTGAGCCGGTCTATAGGCGGGGTTCTGTCCGGCGCCTCCCGGCGCTTGTGTGACCATCCATCTATGCGGCCTACCAGCGGATTGTCTGTCCCGGGGGACTGACGGGGCGGACCGCCCATACCCGACATGCGGCCTTGCTCCTGGTGGGGTTTGCCTAGCCATCCGGGTCGCCCCGGATGCTGGTGCGCTCTTACCGCACCGTTTCACCCTTACCTGTGCCCGGCGAACCGGGCCATCGGCGGTCTGTTCTCTGTGGCACTTTCCTGTGGGTCACCCCAACTGGCTGTTAGCCAGCACCATGTCCTGTGGAGCCCCGACCTTCCTCAGACCGGTTCATGCCGAAGCAATCCCGACCCGCGGTCACCCGACCGACTCACCATCGCCTGCTCAGTGTGCCATGGGTCGGGGATGAACGCTCCATGCCCGACCGATGCGACCCACTATCCCTAGGCGGTGACGTAGCCCTTGGGATCGATGGCGAGACGCGTGGGCATCGTGGCGAGGGGCACGATCGTGTAGCCGAGTGCGGCGTTCAGGACCGTGATGTGACGGGCCTCGATGGCGCCGATCGACATCGACGCCTGACGCAGTGCCGGGAGAGTGAGGACGTAGCTGGCCTTGGTGTAGGTCTGTGCCGCGATGCTCTCGACCTCGCGGGCAAGAGCGAGCACGCTCTTTTCGTCGGTGAGTTCGGTGAGCGCCTTGTCGACGGTGTTCGTCATGAGGTACTCGTTGGCGGTCGTCACGACGGTTCCGCCTGCGGCCTTGATGGGGGCATCGAGGGCAGCGCCGTGCTCGCGGTGCTGCGACTGGAACAGTTTCATCATGTCGACCAGTGAAGCGGTCGTCACGAGGCCCGAGTCGATGGCCTTCTGATACACGTCGACGGCGAGAACTTCGATCGACTGGGCGGTACGGAGGAGGATCTTGTTGGTCGCTTCGCTGCCGGGAGCGGTCGTCGTGGTGACGGATGCCTTGGGCAGGGTGGTTCCGGTGACGGCGGTCTGCTGCTTCGGCTTCTTGCACGCAGCAAGAAAGGCGCTGCCGGCAAGTACCGATCCGCCGACAAGGAATGCCCGTCGTGCCGGAAGGCCGAGGAAATGGGCCTTTTCGTCTTCGGTTGCATCGGTCTCGGGATCAAGGATGATCTCGAGGGCCTCGTTCCACGCCGGCATGGCTTCGTTGTGCTCGGTGTCGGACTCGCGCAGTTGGCGGCGAATCTCGTCGGAGCTGAAATCGTTGCGATCGTTCGTCATTGTCGTTCTTTCTGCGTCGTTCTCGTGGCCCGGACTCAGCGGACCGGGAATGCGGCTTGGGTGAAGGCGCCCGTTGTCGATGCAAAGGCGGGGAGCCACTGCGACGTGGGTTGGCCGGCGTCGAACCCGATGGCGGCGGCCTGCTGTCCGTTCACCGGGCAGACCGTGGCGATCTGCTCGGCGACATGCCACGACTGGGCCTGACCGAGTGCCGAGAGCATGGTCGACGACAGGTTCTCCTCGAGCGTCTGGACGACGGCGAGGAGGGCGGCTTCGTTGGGTGCGGCAGCGACATTGCCGTCGATCTGCGCCTGGAGTGTGGAGTTGATCGGCACGACGGCGGTCGCGGCGAGGATGGCTTTGAGAGCCACGGCCTGATCGTGATGGAGGCGGGCGAACTGACGGAGGCGCTGGGCCGTCGGAGCGGCGAGGTAGGCGACCTCGGCTGCGCTGTAGAGGGATTTCTCGGCGGCGAACTCGAGGCTCGAAAGGAAGGTGAGCAACTCCGCGTCGGTCGCGCTGATGGAGGCATCGGGAGTGGCGGCGCCGACCACGTCGGTGAGAGCCGCGCCGGTCACGGCGATGGCGCCGACTGCAGCGGCTCCGAGCCCGACGGTGCGCATGAATCCGCGACGGGATGAAGCGGCCCCGGGGGCATCTTGCGAGCCGGTCTGGTCAACCGGAACTTGGGAACTCGTCGACATTTTGTTTCCTCAGGGGTGTTGTCGGGTAACGGTGGAAGGCCGCAAAGTGCTCAGCGCACTGTCACGGTTCCCTTCAGGGTGTTGCGGAGGGTGCAGTAGTACGGGTACTCGCCGGGCGAGCTGAACGTACGGGTGTAGGTCCCAGCTTTGCCGATGAGGGGCGACTGGATCACATTCGGGGTCGCGGAGACGATGAGGTGAGGGTTCACGTCCTCGTTTTTCCACGTCACGGAGCCTCCCACGGCGATCTCGATGCTACGCGGATCGAACTGTCCGTCGGTGATCAGGACGGTCGCAGCGATGGGAGCCGGTTGGGTGCTCGAGGTCGTCGGGTACTGGGCGGAGGGTGTGTCCGGGCTCTCCCCGCAGGCGGCGAAGGTGGCGGAGAGGAGAACGGCCAGGACGCCGAGCCCCAGCCGTGACCGTCGAAGGGCGGAAGCCCGACCGGGCGATCGGGTGAGGGCTGGTTGATTCATGGTGTTCAGAAATCCAGTCCGGACAGCTCCGGGTACCACTCCCGGGCGCGATCGACGGCCCGGGCCCAACGGTCCCGGTCGACCGGAGCGTTCGGTTCGATCCTTCGACTCGGCTGCCAGGCATTGGCGACATCGTCCCAGCCCGACCAAGTTCCGATGGCGAGGCCGGCGAGGAATGCAGCCCCGAGCGTCGTTGCTTCGAGCACGGGCGAAACCTCGACGGGTCGTCCGGTGGCATTGGCGAGCGCCTGGACGAAGGTCGGGTTGGCGCTCATCCCGCCGTCGACGCGCAGTTCGGGAATCGACAATGCCGCGTCGGCCTCAGTGGCGGCGACGAGGTCGGCACCGCGGTGAGCGACTCCCTCGAGTACCGCACGCACGATGTGTGCGCGCCCAGAGCCGCGGCTGATTCCGAACAGAGCGCCGCGTGCTCCGTAGTCCCAGTGGGGTGTGCCCAGTCCTAGCAGGGCAGGGACGTACACGACCCCTTCGGAGTCAGCGCAGGTCGAAGCGACTTCGTGCGACTGGGTAACGGTGTCGATGATGCCGAGATCGTCTCGCAACCATTCGACGTTGGAGCCGGCCGAAAGCATGATGGCTTCGATGCCCCACACGAGTTCGTCGCCTCGCCGCCACGCCACGACCGGGAAGGTTCCGGACGGTCCACGGGTGGCGAATGCGGGCCGAAGGGTCCCGACGACGAGGTCGAGCATGCCGCCGGTTCCGAATGTGATCTTGGCCGGCCCCGGGGCCACACAGCCTTGGCCGATGAGCGAGGCCTGTTGATCGCCGGCGATTCCGCAGATCATCGGCGCACCCGGCAGTGCCGTTGCCGGCGCGATGGCACCGCTCGAATCGACGATGCGGGCCAGTGACATCTCCGGGATGCGGAGCTTGTCGAGAATCGCCGAGTCCCAACCGCTGGCGTCGCCGTGCATCAATCCGGTGACGGCGGCATTCGACGGGTCGGTGACGTGGGCCTGTCCTTC
>WLFD01000208.1 GCA_009703925.1 Actinomycetota bacterium
GCGACAGTTGCCGCCATGGCCAGATAGCCGCCCGTGAGTCCTTTGCCGATGCACATGATGTCGGGACGGATTCGGCACTGTTCCGAGGCGAAGAGCGTTCCGGTTCGTCCGAAGCCGGTGGCAACCTCGTCGGCGATGAGCAGCACGTCGTGCTCGCGACAGGCATCGAAGACGCGCTCGACCGATTCGGGATCGGTGACCCACATCCCGACGGCACCTTGCACGAGTGGTTCGAGAACGACCGCAGCAAGCTCATGGGCGTGGGCGACGATCATCGCCACTGCGGTGTCGGCCCATCCGGCATCGTCGTATCCGGGGGCGCGCAGCACCCCGAATCGGAGGGGGTCGAACATGTCGGTTCCGAAGCCGCCGGCACCGACGGAGATCGCTCCGATCGTGTCGCCGTGATAGGCGCCACCGAGTGCGAGATAGCGCGTGCGGCCGGAGATTCCCTGATTGGTCCAGAACTGGAAAGCGATCTTCAGTGCCTGTTCGACGGCAGCGGCGCCGTCGGACGCGAACAGGAAATGCGGTTCGGCCACGGGCACCCTCGGGGCGAGAGCCTCGGCAAGTTCGATCGTGATCCGGTTGCCGTTGCCGAGCATCGTGGAATGGGCGACCCGATCGAGTTGCTCGCGGGCGGCCTGGTCGAGTTCGGGAACGTGATGGCCGAGGGTGGTGACCCAGAGCGAGGAGATCGCATCGAGGTAACGACGTCCGTCTACATCGACGAGTTCCCGTCCTTCCGCGGACTCCACGATGATCGGCTGGTTGTCGACGTAGCTCGACATCTGCGTGAACCCGTGCCAGACGACGGCAGCATCGCGGGCCGCCCACCGTTCATGCGCAGTGGTCAGGAGAGGAGAGGGCTGCCCGTCGGTCACCCGGGCAGTTTCGCATCCCGAAGGGCCGGCTGTTGGCGTTCGCGCCAGCGTTCGATCTCGTGTCCCATCGGTGTGGACGGAGGACCATTGACGAATGGCCAGATTTCCTCGGCCAGACGGCGCCAGTTGCCGGTGGCGTGGAGCTCCCCGAACATCGAATAGAGGCCCAGATTGATCCTCTGGATGACGACGAAACTGGGAGGGACGTTCGCGGCCTTCTGGATCTTCGAGAACGGCCCACTCGTGTCGAATATGCGCCGGATCGACTCGGAGCCGAACTCCGGTGTGATCGTGTAGATCCCGTCTTCGTGGACGAAATCGTAGAAGTGCTTGAGGTAATCGAACACGTCGGCATCGCCGACGTCGAGGCCCACCGGGAGCAACCCGATCTTCTCGACGATCGCGCGGAACTCGGCGGGATCCGGATCGAGGACGATGCTCTTGATCATGTCGCCGAAGTCGACAACTTCGGTGGGCGTGAACTGCTTGACCAGACCGAAATCGAGGAACGTGATCTGGCCGCCGGGTCGGAAGAGGTAGTTGCCGGGATGGGGATCGCCATTGAATGCGGCCAGACGGAAGAGGCTTCCGAAGGCGAACCGGTAGAGGGTCTCGGCGGAGAGGTTCTTCTCCTCCTGCCCCCAGGTGAGCATCTCGCTCCAGTGGACACCGTCGGCAAGTTCGGTCGTCAACACCCGGGTCGAGGAGTACTCGGGAAAGACCTGTGGAACATGGATCGTGGGATGGTCGAGATACGCCGTCCGGAACAGTTCCTGATTGCGCGCTTCGTTCACGTAATCGAGTTCTTCGACGAGCCGTTCGCGCAGTTCGGCGACGATGGCGTCCTGCTCGAGGCCGGGGAAGAGGAAGCCGAGACCGGCGAATATGAGGCTCGCATTGTCGAGATCGGATGCGATCGCCTCGGCGACGCCGGGATACTGGACCTTGACGGCCACCGCCCTTCCGTCGAGCGTCATCGCGCGATGGACCTGCCCGATCGATGCCGATGCGATCGGCACGGGATCCCACTCGGCGAACACGACATCGGGTGCAGCACCGAGTTCTTCGACAATCACCGCGGCGGCGAGTTCGGCGCTCATGGGCGGAGCGTTGTGTTGCAGTTCGGCGAGCACCGTGCGCACATGTTCTGGAAGGCCCTGATCGAGATAGCTGAGCATCTGCCCGATCTTCATCAGGGCGCCCTTCATGTTGCCGAGGGAGTCGGCGATCTGCTCTGCGGTCTTCAATTCGAATGCCGTGTCGAGTTCCCGCCGCCGTCCGGCATCGACGAAGGCCCGTCGGGCCCGGTGGGCGACATAGGACGAACCGGTCTGGGCCCCGAGTAGGGCGATCTGGAGATTCCGACTGCGACGGGCCTTGAAGCGGACCGGTGACCCGTCGCCGCCGTTGCGCCGGCTCCGGAGGAACAGACGCGCAAGCGAGGCGGCAACGAGTGCCGCCAGCGCGGAGAGCAGGGTGATCCGTCGCGTCTTTCGGGAAAAACTCACTGTCGGAATCTACCGGCCGTGCACTCCGGTCAGCCGTTCGGGCCGACGGCCGACTGCGGGTTTCGGTCACCTGCGGAAGCGACAAGCCGTTCCAGCATCGGTCGGAAGATGAGCGAATGGAACGGGGACACGGCAAGCCAATAGAGGCGTCCGCCGAGTCCGCGCGGGTGGAACAGCGCCTGTTGGGTGACGATGCAACCGCCCTCGGTCGGTTCGATCGACCATTCGAGCCATGCTTCGCCCGGCAATTTCATCTCGGCGCGGAGCCGGAGAAGTGCCGGTGCATCGAGCGCTTCGACGCGCCAGAAGTCGATGGGATCGCCGACCCGGAGTTCGTCGGGATGCCGGCGCCCGCGGCGCATGCCAACACCGCCGAGGACCCGGTCCATTGCTCCACGAACACCCCAGAGCCAGCCGCCTGCGGGCCAGCCCCGCTCGCCGCCGATTCCGCATACCGTCCGGAAGACCGCGGCGGAGTCGAGAATCGTCGCGACAGTCTGGACATCGGACAACATCGTCCCTCCCGCCCAGTCGGGATCGGCGGGGAGCGGATCGGCGGGACTCTGGCCCCGGAGTTCCGCGTCGGCCCATGTCGTGGCGACTTGGAGTTCACGGACGCGGCGCAGGGCCATGTCGACGGACTGACGGTAGGAGAGTGGTGTCCGCGGCACGATCTTGGTGATCTGGTCGTTCCTCACCACGACCTCGTTCACGAGACTGTCGATGAGTGGCCGGGCCAGATCGGATGGAAGCGGGGTCACGAGACCGACCCACCGCGAGGACAGGGACGGCGAAAGGATGGGGACGGTCACGATGATGCGTTTGCGGAGGCCGGCGACAGCGGCGAACTCGTCCATCATCTGGCGATAGGTGAGGACATCGGGCCCGCCGATCTCGAGGACCTTGCCCATCGCGTCGGGTGCACCCAGAACACCGATGAGATAGGCGAGTACGTCGCGGACGGCGATCGGCTGGCACTTCGTGTTGACCCACTTGGGTGTGATCATCGCGGGGAGGACCTCGACGAGATGGCGGAGCATCTCGAACGAGGCGCTGCCGGAACCGATCACGACGGCGGCGCGCAACTCGGTTGTGGGCACCGGGCCGGACGCAAGGATCTGGCCGAC
>WLFD01000209.1 GCA_009703925.1 Actinomycetota bacterium
ATCGAATCGGCGGAATACGTCGATTCGATCGGTGAGGCTGCAGTGGTGAGCACCACCGGCGTCCGGTCGTTCGGACGCGACACGAACTGCTACGTGGCGACCTACGCAATGGCGACCGTGGATGACGACACGCAGACCGGATTCGGATTCTCCGTCGGGCGCGAGCCCTCCGAGCTGGTTCCGTCCCGTGCCGCCGCCGACGCCGCCGAACGCGCCACGCGCATGCTCGGGGCGACGCAGCCGTCGAGCGGACGGCTTACCGTCGTTCTCGATCCATGGGTCACCGCACAGTTCCTGGGACTGATCGGTTACACACTCAATGGCGACGCTGCCCAGAAGGGTCGTTCGCTCTTCGCGGAGCGTCTCGGCGAGGAGGTCGCATCGCCCCTCCTGACCCTGATCGACGATCCGACCGACACCCGGGCATTCACGGCCACCGATGCCGACGGCGAGGGTCTTGCGGCGCGGCGCAATGTCCTGATCGAGAACGGTGTCCTGCAGAAGTTCGTCCACAACGCCTATTCGGCACGTCGGGCCGGCACTGTCAGCACAGGTAATGCCGTGCGCGGATTCACGAGCACACCGTCGGTGGGTTGCATGGCCGTGTCCCTGGTTCCCGGCACCGTCGATCCCGCGACACTCATCGCCGGAATCGCCGACGGTGTTCTTGTCCAGGAAGTCTCGGGTCTCCATTCCGGTGTCAATCCGGTGAGTGGCGACTTCTCGACCGGTGCCGAGGGTCTTCGCATCCGCAACGGCGAACTTGCCGAACCGGTGCGCGAATTCACGATCGCCTCGACGCTCCAGAAGATGCTCCGCGATGTTCAGGCCGTCGGTTCCGATCTGCAGTTCCTTCCCATGAATGCGGCGGGGGTTTCGTTGGTTGTGGCCGACCTCACGATTTCCGGATCGTGAGTTCCTCGTCGTTCGATCCTCCGGACGAGGAATGTGCCGATCTTCTTGCCACTGCGCAAAGCGTGGCTCGGCAGGCAACGGTTGGTGAGCAACTCGAGGCGTTCGTCGGGCGTTCGTCCTACACGACGGTGCGGGTCCACGGAGCCGAAGTCGAATCGTTCACTGCGGCATCAACCGCCGGAATCGGGATACGCGTTGTGCGCGATCACCGCCAGGGATTTGCGTGGGCGGGCAGTCTCGACCCCGACGTCATCTCCGACGCACTTGACGAAGCGCGCGACAACGCGACATTCGCAGAGCCCGATGAATGGGTCGGTATGGCCGAACCCGACGGGGTCGAACCGGTTCCGTTCGAAGCGTTCGATACGGCGATCGCCGCGCTGCCGGCCGATCGCAAGATCGAACTCGCCCTGGAACTCGAACGTCGCGTTCGGGCGGGCGATCCGCGCATCACCGGTGTCCGCGTCGCAACGTTCTCCGATTCGAGTGGGCGATTTGCAGTGGCCTCGAGCGTGGGCGTCGCCGGCGCCGGGCGCGGAGCATGGTGCTCGATGAGCGCATTGGCACTTGCGGCCGATGGTGACGAGACCTACACAGGTGCCGGATCGACCTCGGGATTCCACATGGAGGAACTCGATCTCGACAAAGCCACCGACGACGCCGTGTTGCGGGCCACACGACTGTTCGGTGCCCGTCCGGTGCCGTCGCAGCGACTCGCGGTCGTGTTCGAACCCCGTCTGGCCGCCACCCTGGTCGGGTTGCTCGGCTCGACTCTCACCGGTGACCGGGTCCTGCGGGGCCGGTCACCGTTCGCCGACCGCGTTGGTGATGCGATCGCGGTGAGCGGACTCACTCTGGTCGACGATCCGACCGATCATCGCTCGTATGCCGCCGACATGTTCGATGGCGAAGGTCTGGCCTGTCGTCGCAACGTGCTGGTTGACGGGGGAGTGCTGCAAGGCTTTCTCTACGACAGCGCCACGGGTCGTCGGGCCGGCCGACCGAGCACCGGTTCGGCCGTGCGCGGCATCTCGTCGACGCCGAGTGTCGGTTGTCAGGCACTTTCGATCCTGCCCGGAGCCGGTTCCCACGATGAACTGGTGGCAGGCGTCGGCACCGGCATCTATGTGCAGTCGATGACAGGCCTGCATTCCGGGGTGAATCTCGTGAGCGGCGACATCTCGGTCGGTGTCGAGGGGCTCATGATCCGCAACGGCCAGTTGGCCGAACCGGTTCGCGAGGTCACCATCGCCTCGACCTTGCAGCGCATGTTGCTCGACATCTCGGCGATCGGCGACGATCTCGAATGGTTGCCCGGCGGAACCGGTTGCCCGACGATCGTCGTCGGCGAGGTTTCGTTGAGCGGAACCTGAGCCGTTCGCCAAAACTGGTGGTGCCGGTGACTCGGGAGCGACCGGCGTTCGCGCCAGATGCGCTCAGATGACGCTGGTTGCGATGAGGCCGATCGTGATTGCGGCGGCCACGAGTCGTTCCCATCCGAATACGGCGAGGCTCCGGGTCTGAAGCCAGGACACCATCCAGCGCACGGCGACAACGGCGGAGACGAATGCGACGACGAGACCGACGAGCGGGTCGACCCATCCGTAGGCATCGATGACCTTGGATCCGTTCTTCGCACCCTCATAAATCGTGGCGGCACCGAGGGTCATGAGTCCGAGCAGGAAACTGAATTCGACTGCCGCAGCAAGGGTCGTGCCAACGGCAAGTGCCGCGAGGATCGTGACGAGGCTTCGACTCGTACCCGGCCACATGGCGAGGACCTGAACCGCACCGATGATGATGGCTTGACGCGGCCCGATGTTGGTCACGGAGAGTCCCGGGCGATCGGGTCTGATCCTCGGAGCGAGGACGAGGAGAAGGACACCGCCGACGATCCAGGCGGCGATCACGGGTCCCGTGCCGAGCAGGTTCTCCTTGATCGGCTTCTCGAACAGCACGCCGACGACAACAGCGGGAAGAAATGCGATGGTGAGAGCGACGAGCAACGTGCGGCCTTCGACGTTGCGTCCCAACAGTCCCTGGAAAACGGTGAGGATGCGTCGGCGATAGAGGATCAGCACCGCAAGGATCGCTCCGAGTTGGATCGCGATCGCGTAGGTGTCGGCGGCGTCCTTGGTGGCGGAGGTGTCGCCGATGCCGAGGATCCGTTGCGTGACGATCAGATGCCCGGTCGAACTGATCGGGAGGTACTCGGTGATTCCCTCGACCGCGCCGAGGATGATGGCCTTCCAGGTCGTCATCTGGCTGTCGGCCGCTGCGGAATCCCCGACGCCCGGTGACGGAGCCTCGACAACGTCGGAGGCGGATTCGGCAGCTGTCGCACCTGCCGGGTGGGTCGGCGTGAAGGTCAGGGTCATGAGGAGCGCAGCAATGATGACGATGGCCCCGGCCAGCAACGATCGTCCCCGCGCCGGTTGCGACTGAAGGGCGGATGAGGCCGGGCTCGACGGGAAGGACACGGAGGCGACGCTACTTCTCCGCTCCGGGGTGAAACGGATCTCAACCGGGGGCGATGAGCACGAGGGCAACCGTGGTGTCGAGGAGCGC
>WLFD01000021.1 GCA_009703925.1 Actinomycetota bacterium
CGCCAGATGCAGGGCCGCAACCCGAACGCCCAGGTCAACGCCCAGCAGCAGATGATCATGAAGGTCATGCCGTTCTTCCTGCCGGTGATCTCGTTCGGACTTCCCTCCGGCCTTGTCCTCTACTTCGCCGTGTCGAACCTCTACCGCATCGGGCAGCAAGCGTTCATCTCGCGGAGCATCTACGGCGTGACCGGCCCGGACGGAACCAGTTCCTGGAAGCATCTGTTCGGATTCGGCTTGGCACCGAAGGCTTCGCCGAAATCGAAATCGTCCAAGGCCATTCCGGCAAAATCTCGGCCCGCCCCCAAGGGCGCGGCAAAGAGCAAGGCAACCGCCAGTGCGGGCGCCGTCAAGGGTGGCCGCACGGCGCCCGCAAAAACCAGTTCTCGAGGGAACAAGGGCTCGAAGACCCCGGCGAAACCGCCGACACGTCCTCAATCGGCTCAGCCGACCAAGCCCGTATCCGGAAGTGGAGCAGCAGATGCTCCCCCGCCGATGCAACCTCGGGCGCGCAAAAAGAAGGGTTAGCCCCGTGGAGTGGGTAGAAATCACCAGCAAAACCGTCGAGGAAGCCAAAGAGGCTGCTCTCGACCAGTTGGGCGTCGACACCGATGACGCCGAATTCGAAATTCTCGAAGAGCCGTCCCGTGGTCTGTTCGGAAAGACCCGTGGCCAGGCCCGGGTTCGGGCCCGGATTCGTCCGACCCGACCCCGTCCCAAGGTGGAACGCCGCGATCGTCGCAAGCGAACCGGAACCAAAGAGGGTGGCAAGGGTCGCAGTGGCTCCGCGTCCACCTCAGCTCCGACCGAGGAGTCGGGCGATTCGAACGCAGACGAATCCACCGAAGCAGCACCGGCCAAGAAGCAGACCGAGCGCAAGCGGGCAACTGCTCCCAAGGCAAAGACTGCCGAAACCGGTACCAACGAGAAGAAGTCCGACACTCAGGGAGCAGAATCAATGACTGACACCGACGTCGACATCGTCGCCCACACGGCGATCGTGTCCGAATTCCTCACCGGCCTCGTCGAGGCATTCGGCGTGACCGGCCAGGTCGAGTCCGAATCGATCGACGAGGACACCGTCGAAATCCGCATCGATGGTCAGGACCTGGGCATTCTTGTAGGCCCGAAGGGCAACACCCTCGCCGCCATTCAGGAACTTTCCCGGACCGTTGTGCACCGCAAGGTTCCGGGCCAGGCGGCCGGTCGTATTCGTCTCGACGTGGCCGGCTATCGCCAGCGCCGACGCGAGGCCCTCGAGCGGTTCACGCAGAATGTGGCCGAAGAGGTTCGCAGCGGAGGTGTGCAGAAGGCTCTCGAGCCCATGAATGCCGCCGATCGCAAGGTTGTCCACGACACTGTGAACGACATCGATGGCGTTTCCACTCTGTCGGAGGGCGACGAGCCCCGCCGACGAGTTGTGATCATTCCGGCCTGACCCGGCCGGTTCTTGTGTAGGTTCAATGGCCCCGCTTCCAAGCGGGGCCATTGTTGTTTCCGGGCTCACTCGGAGGGAGGCGTACATGGATTCGTCAACAGGATTGCAGATGGCCCTGAATCGGGCTCGCCGCCTCGGAGTACTCGGTCCCGGTCCCATCGAGGATCACATCTCGCACGCCGGGGGATTCATGGCGGCACTCGAAGAAGTGCCCGTGGGCTCGGTGATCGTCGATCTCGGCTCCGGTGGCGGAATACCCGGTCTCGTGATCGCCGATGCCCGCCCCGATCTCCGTCTCGTTCTTCTCGACGCCCTCGAGCGTCGGGTTGCGCTCCTCGAGGAAGCCGTCGAGGCCCTGGGCTGGGATGATCGGGTGATCGTTCTGCACGCCCGCGCCGAGGATGTGGGCCGTGATCCGGCATGGCGGGGAACGGTCGATGCAGTTACTGCCAGGCTGTTCGGGCCGCCGGCGACCGTCGCCGAATGCGCCGCTCCCCTTCTCCGTATCGGTGGCGTGCTCATTGTGAGTGAACCCCCCGAGCAAACCGATCGCTGGCCGATTGACGGCTTGGCGGAGTTCGGGCTCGAACCGGCGGACAAGTCGCCCGCCGGGATGCAGGTTCTGCGGCAAGTTGAACTGTGCCCGGACAAGTATCCGCGGCGAGTGGGAATTCCGGCCAAGCGGCCCCGCTTCTGACAGAAACCCGGTTGGCCCCGGGGTGCCGAATGTTTCACGTGAAACATCAGGGTTCGGGATTTCGTGGAACAGACGCTCAAGCGATCGGCGGCCGGTCATCGATGGGCCGGACGCACGACAGGGTTGGGAGCGAAGTGGAGCGGCCGGCAGGCCGGGGCGGACTCCCCTGCCTCGATACGAAGACTTGTCGGGGGATGAGGCGAAATTTCTGCCCGGCCCGGCCTCGCGCCGCCCGGAATCTGAATCGGCAGCAAGCACGATCTCTGGGGTTTCGGGGCGTCCGGAGTCGGCGATGCCTCGGGATTGCCCGAACCCTCTCGGGGGCGGAGTGTTCCGATTGGGAATCCCGGAAGGGGATACCGTCAGCGGGCGCGGATCTGTTCCGGGAGAGGGCTGGCCGGTTCTCGGCCCGACCGACCGTTGTTGCCTCGGGATATTTCGATGGTGGTGTCGGAGGTCGGAAGGAGGCCTGCCAACCGCGATGGGCATGAGTGGCTGGCCTTTCCCCCGAATCCCCTGCCTGGCGATCCGAAGATCGCCTGATTCCGTTTTGTTCGGCAGCCGATCATCACTGGGAACCGCCCGATTGGCGACAAGTCGGTCCCACCGAGAGGTGGCGGCCTGGTTCGCGGGGGAGAGCGCTGTCGGGAGCGGGTAATTTGTGGGGCCGCAGTGTGATCGCGTGCCGGGCAGAACTCCGGCTTGCCGGGAATACCCGGTCACTCGCTACCTCCCGATCGATGACGGATAAACGTCGGGGAGAGTCCGGACGCACTGACGGCTTCGGATCTCCGATGTTTCACGTGAAACACGTGGAATGGCCATTTGCGCGGGAATTCTTCGTGTTTCACGTGAAACAGGCCGAACGATCCTTGACCCCGGTGGAGAAGGGGGGCAGGATGGCAATCACTCGCCACAGACCCATCGGGACCCTGTGGCGCTCCGCGGTTCGCCCGCCTGAGTTCGAGTTGGGATGCATGACACCTGAAGATGCAGTATCCGAGTCCGATCCCGCTGTATCAGCGGTCAAACTCCCGGACAATCTGATGGAAGTCGGGGCTGTCGTTGAGGGCGGCAAGCCGATTTCCTCCGGCCGGGAGCTTCCGCGTGTCATCGCCGTCGCCAACCAGAAGGGCGGCGTGGGAAAGACCACCACCGCCGTGAACCTCAGTGCCTGTCTGGCCGAGCTGGGTTACCGGACTCTGGTTATCGACCTGGATCCGCAGGGAAATGCCTCGACCGGCCTCGGCATCGATCCCCGGGCTCTCGATGTCTCGATGTATGACGTTCTGCTCCAGGATCTTCCCCTCGAGGACTGTGTCGAGGGGACAGCGGTCAAGAATCTCTTCATCGCTCCCGCCAGCCTTGATCTGGCCGGTGCCGAGATCGAACTGGTGCCCGCATTCAGTCGCGAGCTGAAACTCCGGACCGCGATCAACTCGGTCAAGGATGATTACGATTTCGTCCTGATCGATTGCCCGCCTTCCCTCGGGTTGCTCACGGTCAATGCTCTGGCCGCTGCCACCGAGGTATTGGTGCCCATCCAGTGTGAGTATTACGCCCTCGAAGGACTCGGGCAGTTGATCCGCAACGTGGATCTGGTCCAACGGAGTCTGAACCCGGCCCTCGAAGTGAGTGCGATCGTGCTGGTCATGTACGACGCCCGCACGAAACTTGCCGATCAGGTGGCAATGAATGTCCGTGAGCATTTCGGCGAGAAGGTTTGTCGCCAGATCGTGCCCCGGACCGTACGATTGTCGGAGGCTCCGTCCTTCGGACAGCCGATCATCATTTTCGATCCGAGTAGCCGGGGCGCCATCGCCTATCGGCAATTGGCCAAGGAGGTTAGTGGTGGGACGCCGCAGCGGGTTGGGTAAAGGTCTGGGATCACTGATCCCGACAACGGAACGTTTGCAGGACAGCGATGCGCAACTTCGCGAGCTCCCGATCTCGGAGATCATCGCGAATACGTATCAGCCGCGGAGTTACTTCGACGAGGAAGCTCTGACCAGTCTCACCAGTTCGATTCAGGCGGTCGGTGTACTTCAGCCGATTCTTGTCCGCGAGGTGGGCCCTCAGCAGTACGAACTGATCGCGGGCGAGCGTCGCTGGCGCGCGGCACGACGGGCCGGTCTTCAGACCATCCCGGCGATCGTTCGCCCGACCGAGAACGTCACCTCCCTCGAGCAGGCACTCGTCGAGAATCTGCACCGCGAGGATCTCGGCGTCCTCGAAGAGGCCACGGCCTATCAGCAACTGGTCGAGGAATTCGGCCACACGCAGGACGAAGTGGCCAAGCGGGTAGGAAAGAGCCGCTCGGCGGTTTCCAATACCATGCGTCTTCTGCAACTCTCGCCCGGCATCCAGAAGATGCTCAACGACGGCCAGTTGTCGGCGGGCCATGCCCGTGCCTTGCTGGGAACTCCCGATCGGGCGTTCCAGGAAGCGTTGGCCAAGGACGCGGTCAAAGAGAGCCTCACGGTTCGCGATGTCGAGGAACGGGTGCGACTCCATGACGGCGATGAGGCCCGGTCGGAAGTGCCGGAGACCGGAAAGCCGGGCTCCCGGGTTCCGACGATGCGCCCCGCCGCCCTGCTCGAACTGGAGAACCGACTCTCGGAACAGTTCGACACGAAGGTGCAGGTCACGATGGGAGCGAAGCGGGGGCGGATCGCAATCGACTTTGCGACCCTCGAAGATCTCGAACGCATCTATCGAGTCATTGTCGATGGACCGGAGTCCAGCGACTGATTCAGGTCTCGACTATGGACCAAAACTGTTGGTTGAGGTTCCTCACAGGCTGTGGAGAAACCTGTGGTCAACCTTACGGGGCGCGGTGATCTGACGATCCGTGTCCAACCCTCGACTTCCGTCCGGGATCAGCAATCCCGGCTTGTGGATCAGCCCTGAAGGAAGGGGCGAAGATCGTCGAGGAGTTGGCCTTTGCCTTTGGCTCCGACGATTCGTGCCGACTCCTGGCCGTCCTTGAAGACGATCATGGTCGGGATGCTCATGACGCCGTAGCGCCGGGCGATGTCGGGATTGTCGTCGACGTTGAGCTTCGCGACCTTGAGGACTCCGACCTGCTCGCCGGCGATCTCTTCGAGGATCGGGGCGATCATCTTGCACGGACCACACCATTCGGCCCAGAAATCAACCACGATCGGTTCGGTGGACGAACCGATCTGCTCGTCGAATGTTGCGTCGGACAGTGTGGCGATGTTTTCAGACATGATCCCTCATTCAGGGCCGGTGGATGCCCTCACGATAGCGGGGACAGCAGGCATTCTGGTGCAACCAGCACACTCCGGACAATCAACTCACACTTGTGCATGATTATGCACCCAAGTGGGTGCATATGTTCATGGTCGGTCGCCAACGATGTCGGCGACCGGTAGCGACGATTCAGTGACCGCCCTGGCTTTCGAGCCAGCGTTCGGCGTCGATGGCAGCCATGCAACCGGAACCGGCAGCCGTGATGGCTTGCCGGTACACATGGTCCTGGACATCGCCACACGCGAAGACGCCTTCGACGTTCGTGTGGGAGCCGGCGTGGGTGAGCAGGTAGCCGTTGTCTTCGAGATCGAGTTGGCCCACGAAGAGATCCGTGTTCGGGCGATGCCCGATGGCCACGAAGATGCCCGTGACCGGGAGTTCGCGCTCGACACCGGTGATCGTGTCGACGAGGGTCATGCCGGAAACGGTCTGTTCACCGTGAATGGCGGAGACGCCGGAATTCCACTCGAAACGGATCTTTTCGTTGGCGAAGGCCCGGTCCTGCATGATCTTCGAGGCCCGCAGCTCGTCGCGGCGGTGGATGATGGTCACGGTCTTGGCGAACTTGGTGAGGAACAGCGCCTCTTCGAGAGCCGAATCGCCACCGCCGACGACAGCGATGTCGTGATCGCGGAAGAAGAATCCGTCGCAGGTGGCACAGGTCGAGAGTCCGTGGCCCAGGAGGCGGGCTTCTTCGGGAAGTCCCAACATGAGCGACTGGGCACCGGTCGAAACGATGACTGATTTTGCCCGGTGGGTGGGTTCGGGGGCGGTCGGATCGCCGATCCAGACGCCGAACGGCGAACTCGAAAGATCCACACGGCTGACCTTGTTGGTGAGCACCTCGGTCCCGAAGCGAAGGGCCTGTTCGCGGAAACGACCCATGAGCTCCGGACCCATGATGCCGTCCGGCCATCCGGGGAAATTCTCGACCTCGGTCGTGAGCATCAACTGGCCGCCCGGCTGATCACTGGTCGAGGACAGTTCGCCCTCGATGAGCAGGGGTTCGAGATTGGCGCGGGCGGTGTAGATGGCGGCGGTGAGACCGGCGGGACCCGAGCCGATGATGATCACGTTTCGGACATCGGACGATTCAGACATGAAGACTCCGGAGTTGGGGGGAACGATGAGTGGCGAGGGGAAAGCAGGTCAGCGCTTCGAGGAATTTCCGGTCGCGGCAAGGCTCTGGTTGCGCCGACGGAATACGACGGCCCCGACCGCCACGAAGATGATTCCGAGGACGAGATAGGGGAGCCAGACGCTCGAAGGGAGGATCCGGTCGAGGAGCCGGATGGTTCCGATGATGGCGAGTACAACGACGGCGGAGCCGATAGTTCCGATGAAAACCCCGAAAACAAGGGCTCGGGCGACGACGATGAGCGGACCGGTGGTCCGATCCCGCACGGTCTCGACAACGTTCACGATCGTGTCGGCCGCCTGCGACGGCCAGTCACCCGAACTGCGCGCCGGACGAGGTCCGGACGGGGGAGTCACGCTCGGTTGTGTGTCATCGGGCCCGGACGTCTCCATGAGGCCAAACCCTACCTGTCGGCACGACTCCCGATCCCGATCGATTCGAAGAATGGATGGCCGGCGCTCGCCGATTCCGACGAGAACAACGTCTCCCCGAGTTCGGTTCCGGCAACGAGGAGTGCGAGCAACAGAAGAACGAGAACGATCACGAGGACCAGTACGAATGCGTAACGGCCCCTGCCTCGCCTCCGAACGGCGGTCGGCACGGCGGGTTCCGGATCGAACAGGTGGCCGAGAAGATCGTCGCGGTCGACCACGATCGTGGAGTCCACGGAACTCGCCGCCGCGGCCGGGCCATCGAGTGCTGCGGCCAGAAGGGCGGCGCGGAAATCGTCCGCACTCTGGAACCGGACCGCCGCAACTCGTTCGAGTGACCGGACGATGGCCCGGTCGAGATCCTGGGGAACGTCGTCGACGAGGGTCGATGGTTCAGGAGCGTCGCGGTGCAACCGGGCGAGAGCGAGTGCCGCGGGATTGTCGGCCCGGAAGGGTGGTTGGCCGCAAAGTGCCTCGTAGAGCACGGCACCGAGGGCATAGATGTCGGTTCTCCCGTCGATGGGACCCCCCTCGACCTGCTCGGGCGCAAGATACTTGACCGTGCCAAGTAATTGGGAGGTGCGGGTCGAATCGGCCTCGCCGAGGACCTTGGCGATCCCGAAATCGGTCACCAGGACGCGACCGTCATCGGACAGGAGGATGTTCGCCGGCTTGATGTCGCGGTGGATGATCCCCGCCCGATGGGCGCACGAGAGCGCCGACGCGACCTCGGCGCCGATGTGAACGACCTCGACCGGTTCGAGTCGCCCGCGTTCGTCGAGATAGTCGCGCAGGGTTCGACCGCGGACGAGTTCCATCACGAGCGCTTCGACGCCATCGTCATCGCAGGTGTCGAAGATCGCAACGATCGAGGGATGGGCGAGGCGGGCCGCGGCCACCGCTTCGGCGTGGAATCGCGAGCGCAGCGCGGGATCGGTGGCGATGTGGGCGTGCAGGATCTTGACCGCGACGTGCCGACCGAGAACCTCGTCGGTCGCCGACCACACCTCGGCCATTCCGCCGCTGGCGAGATGGGTGTCGAGTCGATAGCGACCGGCCAGCACCTTTGATTGGAGCGGAGGTCGGGAGGCGTTCACCGCTGTCGTGGTCGAACCGTCATTGTGAACGCAGGTAACACATGCCGATGACTCCGGGTCCCCCATGGGTCCCGATGACAGCGCCGATCTTGCCGACCCGGATCGAGGAACGCGGATGGCGGGATTCGATCATGGTCAGGAATTCTTCGATGTCATCGGCCTCGCCGTGGAGGATCGAGAGCTTCTCGACGCTTTCCTCAGCGAAGAGTTGATCCCGCATCCATTCGAGGGCTCGCTTGCGGGTGCGTTGCTTGCCGGCTTCCTCGACCGATCCATCGACGATCCGGATGATGGGTTTCACGGACAACATCGACCCGAGCAGGGCTTTCGCGCTGCCGATCCGTCCGCCCTTCTTGAGGTTGTCGAGCGTGTTCAGTGCTCCGTAGATCTCGGATCGGGGAATCATCGCCTCGACCAGTTGCTGGATCTCGTCGGCCGATGCGCCGGCCTTTGCCGCCTGTGCGGCCTCGAGCACCATGGTGCCGAGTCCTCCGGTGAGCGAGAGGCTGTCGATGACCCGGACGTCGAATTCGTCCTTCATGGACGCGGCGGCGTTGCGGGCGGACTGGACGGTCGCCGACAGTTCGCCGGAAAGATTGATGCAGATGACGGCCGATGCGCCGGCATCCTTCGCGGCCCGGAACTCCTGCTCGAATCGGCCCGGCGATGGTGCCGCCGTTTCGGGAAGGAGGCCGGTGCTGGCCATTTTTGCGTAGAACGCCTCGACGTTGAGTTCCTCGCGGTCGATGAACTCCTCGGATCCGAACCGGATGCTCAACGGCACGACGCCGACGCCCCATGCAGTGGTGTCGGCCTCTGAAAGATCGCACGAACTATCCGTGACGATGTGTACTCCGGTCATCGATCCCCCAGCGTGTTGAGTGTGGGGAGGAGCGTACTAACCGTGCGGGTGGTCCTCGGGGAACTCGGCGGTGGCCGGCATCAGTTTTCCGGCCCGACGCGAGGTCCGGAAGTGTCGGATCCACCACAGGAGAAGGAACAATCCGGCGCCGATCGAGATGAAGAGTCCGAATCCGGAGACGGAAGTGGAACGCACGGTGAAGCGCGTGGACGCTACGGGGAGGGCATTGTCCGCGCTCCGGATCGCGACGTCGAGCGGAAAGGCGCCCGAGGCCTTGGTCGTGACGGCGACATCGATCCGGGTGGTCGTGGCCGGTTCGAGCACCTGATCGAGCACGGGTCCATCGGGGAAATCGAGTTTCGGACTGTTGAACACGATCCGCACTCGGGCGCGGACGGACAGACGGTTCTCGATCGTGAGCGGAATGAGTCCCGAACTCGAGGTCAGCGTCACGACCTGCTCGGCAGGAACCACGATCTGGGAGGTGATCAGCGCCGCCTGGGTCACCGCGTGGGCGAGCATTCCGCCCTGCTCCTCGGGGTCGAGCGTTGCGCTTCCGGACGAAAGGATGGTGGCGGAGATCGGGTCGACGAGTTCGGGTGAATCGGGGACCAGGGAGCGGACGCCATCGAGGAATATGCCGGCTGCGAGCAACTGGTCCGGGTACTCGCCGAGGGAGAAGGGCTGGTCGGATTCGAAGGTGCGCACGAGGGTGGTCCTTCGGCCATTCGTCGTTCCGAGAGCGGCATCGGTTGCGAGAAAGAGGTCACTGGCGGTGACGGGGGAGATCATCGGAGCGCCGACGGCACCACTCCCGGCCCCGCTTGAGTCGGCCAGTCCGGCCAGGAAGGTGTCGAGGGCGACGGGGTCGGCGTTGTCGGGAAGGACCACCGCAATGCCGCGGGCCGCGCCTTGTTGTTGGAGGTGCACCATCGCGAGTTGGGCCAGAGCGATGTGGCCGGCAAGCACGGGATCTTCCGTG
The DNA here is from genome assembly GCA_009703925.1 of Actinomycetota bacterium. Taxonomy (GTDB): domain Bacteria; phylum Actinomycetota; class Acidimicrobiia; order Acidimicrobiales; family Acidimicrobilacustridaceae; genus Acidimicrobilacustris. The sequence continues at coordinate 9,922 of WLFD01000021.1, forward strand.
GCGGCGAGGAGTTCGGCGATGCGTGAATCCGAAGCGATCGCATCGAGGAGGTCACCGGTGCCCGTCCGCACGTCGAAGCGTTGGGTGAGCGTCGCTTCATCGGAGCGATCGTTGAGTGGGTCGAGGCGATCCGACGGAACGAGAACCGATTCGACACCGTTCCCGCGGAGGACTCCGAGTGCATCGGGAGTGATCGACGGGTCGAGAAAAGCGATCCGGCCGTCGGGAGGGGATCCCAGCAAGGCGCCGACGGTGGCCGCACCGCCGGCGAACTGGGTGCCGAAGCTCGAGTCCAGACCGGAAGCAACCCATGACCCGGCGGGTATCGGCGCGTAGGTCGACCCCAGAAGTTGATGGCCGGGAGCGGGTACGCGCAGAGGTTCGAGAGGGTCCTCCGCGTTGGTCCGCGACGTCAGAAGTCGGAGGGTCTGCGGCGATGGGAGGATCGTGAAGCGGACGGTCGGGTACTTCCCCACGACGGCGATGCGCCGGGCGGCGGCCTCGGCCTCCGGATCTTCGAGGTAGGGGCTTCCGTCGAGGGCGGCGGCGACCGGCGCATCGAGACGGACGACGGCGCCGACCGCGAGTGTCGGGGCCGAGGCTGTTGTCGCCCCGAGCCTCACGAGGTGCGTGACGAGGCGACCGCGGTTCTCGCCATCGGGGCCGGTGGCCCGGATGGCGACGGGGTACACGCCCTTCTCGAAGAGGACGAGCCCGTCGGTGGGCGTGGGATAGCGATCCCCCAACGGAATCGAGACGGTGAGCCGCCCGGTTGACCCGGGATCGAGTTCGGAGCGGTTGCGTTGGGGCGTGGAGAACAGCACCCCGCCGAGTTGAGTGCCGCGGGCGGTTTGGAGGAGTTGATCCCGGGTCGAAACCGGGTTGTGGACGTTGAGCGAGAACGTCGTGTCCGACGCGGCGCCCGGGGCGGCGAACGAAACGGTGAACGTTCCGGTGGGTCCGACCCAACTGGACTGATCGATGATCGTGAACGTCTCGGCCGGCGCCGCTCCGGTCTGTGCTTCTTCGGTCTGGGCCGAACCGGACCGCGGGAAGACCAGCGAACCGGCGACCGCCAGGCAGAGCAGCACCGCCAACATGGCGAACGGCCGTTGGAACCGGATGATCATGGCTCGACCCGCATTCCGAGATCGAGACGGAGGACGGCCAGTCCCGCGGGCTCGGGAACGAATCCGAGATGGCGGTAGAGGGCGAGGGCCCGGGTGTTGATCTCCTGGGTGTTCACAAGCACGGAGGAACATTGTCGTCGGTGGCACCAGCCGAGGGAATCACCAACGAGTGCGGTGCCGATTCCCCGCCCGTGGACGGCAGGATCGACAGCGAGACGCTGGAGGTAACCGACCGTGCCGGCCCGTCCGGTTATGTGATAGCCGACGATCCTGTGACGAAGCGTCGCCACCCGGAAGCGGGAATGGGGAGTGGCGATACGGGCGTCGAGAAGACTCGTCTGATCGAACTTCCAGAACGAATCGAATGCTCGCCCGTCAACGTCGAGAACTTCGACAACATCGGAGTTCCTCCCGCGGCGCAGGTGGATACCGGCAACGCGCGGGCCGGGAATGTTGCGGACCGGGTGACTCAGGAGATGGAGGCGCTCGTGCACGACGAACCCGATGTCGAGGAAGGGAGATTGTTCCGCCGATGTCATCGCCGGTGTGAGGACGGCGGCGAATCCGGCTGACCGAATGTCGTCGAGGGCGCGTTGGAGCCCCCGGATCGTCGGTGTCTGACCGGGGGACGGACTCAGAAAGGCGATCGACGGATCACCCTTCCATGGCCGGACCCGCAGCCGATCAGCACCACCAGTGATGGTGTTCGGTCGTCGCATGGTGATGGGAGGAGACTACGACCACGCTGGCGCCGGTAGCCTCCACGCCCGTGATACCTGATCGACTTTTGCCCGTACTCGAACGAACCGCGCCGCTTGCCGAACGGTTCACCGCAGCCGGGTATCGGCTGTACCTCGTGGGAGGTGTGGTCAGGGACCTGCTGCTCGACCGGGACATGAGTTCCGGGCGCGACATCGACCTCACGACGGACGCCCTTCCCGCCGACGTCAAGAAACTCGTGGCCGGATGGGCCGACTCGGTGTGGTCGCAAGGGGAGCGGTTCGGAACCATCGGTTGTCAGACCGACGGCTGGACCTTCGAGATCACCACCCATCGCGCCGATGCCTACGATCCGGACTCGCGCAAGCCCGACGTCGTCTTCTCGGACCAGATCGAAGCCGATCTCTCCCGGCGCGATTTCACGGTCAATGCCATGGCGCTCTCGTTGCCGGATCCGGTCCTGATCGATCCCCACAACGGGGCGGCCGATCTGGCCGCCGGCCGCTTGCGGACGCCGCTCTCGCCGCAGGAATCGTTCTCCGACGATCCCCTCCGGATGCTTCGGGCCGCCCGGTTCATCGCCGGGTACGGGCTCGAACCGGATCCGGAACTCGTCGCCGCCGTCAAGGAGATGGCCGATCGGCTCAAGATCGTTTCGGCCGAGCGGATCCGGGATGAATTCGACAAACTGCTGGTCGTCGAGGATCCGTCGCCGGGCCTGTGGTTCCTCGCCGACACCGGTCTGATGGATCAGTTTCTTCCCGAGTTCTCCCGTATGCGTCTCGAGCAGGATCCGATTCATCGCCACAAGGACGTGTTGACCCACACGATCGCTGTTGTCGCGAATACGCGACCGGAGCGACTCGTCCGCCTGAGCGCGCTCTATCACGATGTCGGCAAACCGCGGACCCGTGCAATCACCGACGGCGGCGTCTCCTTCCATCATCACGAGGTCGTTGGCGCCCGGATGACCCGCGAGAGGATGAAGGCGCTGAAGTACTCCAGCGACGACGTCGAGCGCGTGAGCCGCCTGGTCTTCCTCCACCTCCGTTTCCACACCTACAAGATGGGCTGGACGGATTCGGCGGTCCGCCGGTTCGTCCGCGATGCCGACGATCTGCTTCCGGAGTTGATCGAACTCACGCGGTGCGATTGCACGACCCGCAACGAGCGGAAAGCCCGGGAACTGTCGCTCCGCATGGATGAGCTCGAGGCTCGTGTCGCCGAGTTGCAGGCGAACGAGGAACTCAAGGCAATGCGCCCGGATCTCGACGGCAATCAGGTGATGGCGCACCTCGATCTCGGTCCCGGACGCGATGTCGGGAACGCACTCGACTTCCTCCTCGAACTTAGGCTCGAAGAGGGTCAACTGGGCGAAGAAGAGGCGACTCGTCGACTCGATGCCTGGTGGGCCGAGCGACAGGCCAAGGGCTAGACGCCTTCTTTTTTGCCCCGCATGACGAGCGTCGGCGGAACGGCGCGCATCGCCTCGGCCCAGAAGGGGGACGGCTGCGCGCTCTTCTCGCCGATGGGCTCGAGGAGTGCATCGACCCGGAAGTTGGCCCGACCGAAGGATGAGAACAGGTCGGCGATGGAGCGCGGGTACACGGTTGCGTCTCCCGCCGATCGGGGTGAGCGGTCGGTGTAGGCGCGGTTGAACCGAACCGAACCCGGAACCGATTCGTCGAGGGCCACATAGGCGGGATGCGGGAAAGAGCACACGAAATGCGATCCGGTGTGGAGAACGCGGTTCACCTGACGCAGGACGCGGTCGAGGTCGTCGATCCGGCTCAGTTCGTAGACCGAGAGCGCGACGTCGATCGTGTCGGCCCGCACGAAGGCCAGTTCGGCGAGATCACCGTGATGAAGTTCGAGCTTCACCTCGTTGGCATCGGCGAGGACCCGTGCGGCTTCGATGTTCTCGATGTGCGTGTCGACACAGATGACCCGGGCGCCTTGCAGGGCGAGGGTGACCGCAACATGACCGCGACCCAGTCCGAGCACGAGGATGCGCCGTCCCTCGCCGGTACCGAGGAGTCGGAATGTCGACTCGTCGGGGATGTCGGGGCCGTAGGTGACGACATCGAGGGGAAGCGGCATCGTGCCGGGAAAAGACGCGGGAGATGGTCGATTGCTCTGCACTGATCCGAAGTCGCTCACCGTCGCAGTCTTCCCCGGTTGCCATCCCATCCGGTGGACCGATTCCGATCGCGGTTCTTTCGCCCGATGCTCTCGCTAGCCTCGCGGTCTGTGAGTTTCAGTCAGGGTTCGTTGCGAGGTGGAGGGTCGAGTGCCCCGGGCGAGATCGATTATCGCCTCGCGCGCCAACATCTCATCTCCGAGTTCCGCAAGGGCCGTCTGGCCCAGCATGAGGTCTGCGATGCCCATCCCGAACTGATGCGGGCAGCCCGGGAGGTGGCCAAACCCACGACCGAGGCCTGCCCGATCTGCGAAACCGGAAATCTCGTACTGGTCTCCTATGTTTTCGGCCCGCGGTTGCCGAGCCACGGTCGTTGCATAACCTCGGCGAAGGAACTCAAGAGCTTTGCGAAGAGCAAGGACGAGTTCGCTTGTTATGTGGTCGAGGTCTGCCCGAGTTGTCGCTGGAACCACCTCGCCCGCACGTTTCTGTTGAATCCGGCCCGCTCGGCCTGAATTTCCCTCCCCCAACATGGCTTCCGACTCCTCCGGTACAACCGGCTCCCGATCCCCTTCAGGGGCGAATGGATCGGCCCGCGCCCCCAAGCGAACGGGCCGGAAGGCGAAGGGCGCGCGCCCGTCACTGTTGTGGCGGATGCGCCGACCCCTGTTCGCCACGGGTCTGGTCAGCGTGCTCCTGTTGGCCGGGGTCGGCTACCTGTTCACCCAGGTTCCGCTGCCCGACAAGGATCCGCCCCAACTCCAGACCACGTTCATGTGCGCATCCGATGTCCGCACGGGCTGCACGGCCGACAACTCGATCGCCCAACTCTCGGGGGGCGTCGATCGCATCTCGGTCACCTATGAACAGATCCCGGCGGTCCTGATCGAAGCGGTGCTCTCGGCCGAGGACCGGACGTTCTACGACCATGGGGGCGTCGACCCGACCGGCATCGTCCGGGCGCTGTGGGCGAACGTCCAGAACCAGGGCGTGTCCCAGGGCGGTTCGACGATCACCCAGCAGTACGTGAAGAACGTTTACCTCACGCAGGAGCGGACGCTCACCCGCAAGATCAGGGAAGCGGCGCTGGCCGTCAAGGTCGAGCGGGAACTTCCGAAGCAGGAGATCCTCACCCGCTACCTGAACACGATCTACCTGGGTCGCGGGGCCTACGGCGTCGAGGCCGCGTCGCGCGCCTATTTCGGCAAGGACGTCGGTGCACTCACGTTGCCCGAAGCCGCCTACATGGCTGGGCTCATCCGGGCGCCGGAAACCGCCGACGCCCAGTTGCCGGCCACGAGCACCAGAGCCGGTTCCAACCGGGCCACGGCCACCCAGCGCCGCAACTCCGTCCTGCGGTCGATGGTCGAGACCGGAGCGATCACGCAGGCCGATTACGACGTGGCGTCGACCGCCGGCTGGGACAACGTTCTCGTCCGCAGCGACCGGAAGAACTTCGGCGATGTGTCCCATCCCGAGTGGGGCACCGAATATTTCATCGATTACGTGCGGCATTGGCTGACCACCAAGGGCGGCTTCACCGACGCACAGGTCTACGGCGGGGGTCTCCGCGTGTACACGACCCTCGACATGGAGGACCAGGGAGCAGCGGCCGAGGCCATCACGTCGACCCTGAACCAACCGAATGATCCGGCGGCCGCTCTGGTGTCGATCGACGACGAGGGCGCGGTGCGCGCCATGATCGGCGGACTCGACTTCAACGGCGACGGGAAATACTCGAAGGTGAATCTCGCCGTCGGTGCCGAGGGTGGCGGAGCGGGTCGGCAGGCCGGGTCGGCGTTCAAGGCCTTCACGCTGGCCGAGGCCATGAACCAGGGAATCCCGCTGAGCAGGGTCTACGACTCCCCGGCCCGGATCGTGATCCCGAAGGTCGATGCCGGCAAGGACTGGAGCGTGGGCAATTACGCCGATGCAGGACTCGGCAGTCTCGACATCACGTCGGCGACGATGCGCTCGTCCAACACGGCCTACGCGCAGATGATGATGGACGTCGGGCCGGAGAACGTCGCCGCCCTTGCCCGGGAGATGGGGATCACCAGCGAACTCAATGCGGTACCCGCCCTCACACTGGGCACCAGCGAGGTTTCGGTGCTCGACATGGCCTCCGGTTATTCGACGCTCGCCGACAACGGCGAGCACATCGTTCCCTCGGTGGTCACGAAAGTGACCGACGCGAAGGGCAACGTCCTCTACGAGAACAAGATCTCGCGCAAGCGGGTGCTCGACGAGAAGACGGTCCAGAAGGTCGATTGGGCTCTCAACCAGGTCGTCGAGGGCGGAACCGGCACCGGCGCGAAGATCGGTCAGCCGGCGGCCGGCAAGACCGGAACCACCGAGAACTACCGCGATGCATGGTTCGCGGGTTTCACCTGCAAGCTCACGACCGCCGTCTGGGTCGGCTACCCCGACGGCAGTTTCATGAAATCGGTGCACGGCATGTCGGTGACGGGCGGATCGTTCCCGGCGACCATCTGGCGCAAGTACATGACCGAGGCGACCAAGGGTCTTTCATCGTGCCCGTACGTCCAACCCGATTACCAGGCCGACACGGGACCGAACGACACCGCGGTGACTTCGACGACCAGCAAGCCGTCGACCACGACGACGACCCGACCCGGGTCCTCGACCACCACCACCAGACCGTCGACCACGACGACGACCAGACCCTCGACGACCACGACGACGAGCTCGACCTCGACCACATCGACCACCACCACGGTGGTGCCCTGAGTCACTCCGGACTTCTTTGCCGCCGCCCGCGGCTGGTACTAGCGTTTCGTTTGAACCGCCGGTAGCCGAGGGGCACTGGACGGTGAGGAGGCTTCGATGAGCGCACGTTTGACTGTGCCTTCGGTGCAGGGCCGAAAGGTCCGCCGAGGGGATGTTCCGCTGGTTATGGTCACCGCCTACGACGCCCCGGGCGCCCGTATGGCCGATGCTGCCGGCATCGACATGATCCTTGTCGGCGATTCCGTCGCGATGGTCGTTCTCGGCTACGACGACACGCTTCAGGTCACCGTCGACGACATGGCGCATCACACCGCGGCCGTGGCTCGGGCCAAGCCCTCCTCACTGATCGTGGCCGACATGCCCTGGATGAGCTATCACGTGTCGGTCGAGGAGACCGTGCGCAATGCCGCCCGCCTGATCCGGGCCGGCGCGCAAGCCGTGAAACTCGAGGGAGGCCGGAAGCGGCTCCCGATGATCGAGGCATTGATCGACGCCGAAATCCCGGTGATGGGCCACATCGGTCTCACGCCCCAGTCGGTCAACGCCATGGGCGGGTTCAAGGTGCAGGGTCGCGAGCACGATGCCGCCATGGCCCTCGCCGACGATGCGAAGGCACTCGCCCATGCCGGATGTTTCTCGATCGTGATCGAGGGTGTCCCGGATGTCGTGGGGCAACTGATCACCGATTCCATCGATGTGCCCACGGTCGGCATCGGTGCCGGTTCGGGTTGCGACGGTCAGGTTCTCGTGTTCCACGACGTGCTCGGCATCGAAGATCGCGTCCTGCCCAAGTTTGTTCGCCGGTACGCCGACCTCGGGGCCGAGGGCGTACGCGCCCTAGGGGCCTATGCCGACGATGTCCGCACCGGGCGTTTCCCGTCGGCGGCCGAGAGCTATCACGTGAAGACTCCGGCCACCGAGACGCTGGGGCTCTACGGCAGTCCGACCACCCTGGGGTGAAGTCGAAGGCGTCGGCTCTCGTCCTGGTTCTGGGCCTGATCACCGGACTGGCTTCGTGCGGTTCGACGAGCGGGCCGCCCACCACAACTCCTGCCGATTCCGCCGGAACGTTGGTCCCGGCATCGGGGCCGGTTGCTCCCGAGGGATTCCGCGCCGTCACCCTGGTCGTCACCCGACCGGACGGAACGGTCATCGAACTGTGTGTCTGGCTGGCCGACTCCCGGGAACTGCACCGCAAGGGAATGACGGGGATCACGGATCCCGACCTCGGAGGCAAGGCGGGCATGCTCTTCCGGTTCGAGGAGGACACGACCGCTACGTTCTGGATGAAGGACACGCTGCTGCCCTTGTCGATCGCATGGTTCGACAGCGACGGGGCCTTCGTCTCGAGTACCTCGATGGAACTATGCACCGCCGATCCTGCGTCGTGCCCGAAATATCCGCCGACCGGCCCGTTTCGGCTGGCACTGGAAACGATGAAGGGGCGGCTGACCGAATTGGGGCTGGAACCGGGATCGCGGGTCCGAATCGGAGAGTCCTGCTGAATCGGGCCGAACCGCTCTTGGGGAAAACCCCTCGGGTCCGGTAGGGTTCGCAGTTCCAATTTAGTAGCCCTGCCCCGTGCTTACGGGGCCCCGACATCCCAGGGGGATGTGGGTCCAGAGGGAGGTCTGACTCGTTATGCGAGTTTATGAACTCATGATCATTTTTGATGGCGATGTCGAAGACACCGCTGTCAACGAACATCTCGCGAATGTCGGCCGACTTGTTGAAGTCGGCGGCGGCAAGATCGCCAAGACCGACCGTTGGGGTCGTCGGCGTTTCGCTTACGAGATCAACCACAAGTGGGAAGGCATCTACGTCGTTCTCGAAATCGTGACCGAAGGTCGCGATCTTCACGAGGTCGAGCGTGTGCTGCACCTCGCGGACGATGTTGTCCGCCACAAGACGATTCGTCTGCCGGAGAAGGAAGCCACGCGTCGTGGCCTCATCGGCGAGACGGCCCCGGCTCAGGCCGGGTAGCGCCCAAGGAGAATCCGATGGCGAATGGAAACAACGTCACAGTCGTAGGCAACTGCACCCGTGACCCCGAACTGCGTTTCACCGCAGGCGGGCAGGCGGTGGCCTCGTTCGGCCTCGCAGTGAACCGACGCTGGCAGAACCGTCAGACCAATGAATGGGAAGAAGCAGTTTCGTTCTTCGATGTCACCTGTTGGGCTCAACTCGCGGAAAACGTGGCTGAGTCGATCACCAAGGGCAGCCGTCTCATTGTGAGTGGTCGTCTCGACCAACGTTCCTGGGAGACCCAGGACGGCGACAAGCGTTCGAAGATTGAAATCGTGGCTGACGAAGTCGGCCCGAGCCTGACCTATGCCACCGCGCAGGTCGTCCGCAACGAACGCCGCGAAGGCTTCGAAGGCGGAAAGAGCAGCGGCGGCGGCGGAGGCGGCGGCGGATCACGCCCCGCACCGTCCAACAATTCCCCAGCTGGTTATGACGACGAGGAGCCCTTCTGATGGCCAAGGCAGCCCCCAAGCGCGGAAAGAACAAAGACAACGCGCGCCGCAGCAAGAAAAAGATCAGCCTGCTGACGCAGGAGAAGGTTGATTACGTCGATTACAAAGACGTCAACATGCTCCGTCGTTTCATGTCTGATCGCGCCAAGATCCGTGCCCGTCGAGTGAGCGGCAACGATTCCCAGCAGCAGAAGGAAATCGCCCGCGCCATCAAGAATGCACGCGAAATGGCGATCCTTCCCTACACGAACCGTGTCACCACCCAGCGTGGCGGCGGTCGTGACCGTGGAGACCGTGGAGAACGTGGTGATCGTGGCCTGCGCCTCGAGAACGCCGAGCTTCCGGATCGCCCGACCGGAGAAGAGATCGAGATGACTGCAGTCGAACTCGAGTTCGCAGGCGATGAGCTTGTGGCAGTCGAGGTCGACACCGAAACCGTGGAGGTCGCAGAGTGAAACTCCTACTTCGTTCCGACGTCGAGGGTGTGGGAAAAAAAGGTGACCTTGTCGAGGTCGCCGACGGTTTCGGCCGTAACTACCTGCTCCCCAAGGGTTTTGCCATCCTTGCCTCCAAGGGTGTCGCCGCACAGGCCACCTCGATGCGTCGCTCGCGCGACATGCGTGACGCTGCCGATCGCTCGGCTGCCGAGGAAATCGCTTCGAAGCTCGTTCCCGCGATCATTGCGATCTCGGCCCGGGCCAAGGGCGAAGGCGAACTGTTCGGTTCGGTGAGCATCACCGAGATCGTCGAAGCCGTGACCGCCCAGACGGGGATCGAACTCGATCGCCATCTGCTCGAGGTCGGCGAGCCGATCAAGACGACCGGAACGCACAGCGTCTCGGCCCGTCTGCATCCCGAGGTTCAGTTCCAGATCACGGTCGAGGTTTCGGCCGCCTGATCGTTGTCGACTGAACAATCTGTTTCTTCGAGGGGCCGGTTCCGCCGGCCCCTCGAAGCGTTTTGCGGTGCATGTGTGGTGTCGAAATGGCTCCGATCGAGCATGTTTCCCCAGCGTGTGGCCATACCGGGTGCGTTTGATGTCCACAGATATTGACCCGGTTCACTGTCACACCCCACACCTAGGGTGATGCCTTGGTGCACAAGGGATCGCCCCTTCGAGTTCCTCCACAGCCCGGCGTAGTTATCCACACACAATCCACAGGTGTATCCCCCAAAAAAGAGGGGTTGTTCCCCTACCGATCCCCAACCCACCTGGGGAAGGATTCACGAGCCATGAGTTTCCCTGAAGACGATTCCCGCAACTCCCGCCCGGCCAACGTCGGTCGGGTCCCTCCCCACAACCTGCAGGCCGAGGAGTCCCTCCTCGGTGCCATGTTGCTGTCCAAGGAGGCCATCGCCGTGGCCTCGGAGATTCTCGATGCCGAGAACTTCTACAAGCCCGCGCACGGCCACATCTACGAGGCGATCACCTCGTTGTCAGCCGCCGGCGAACCGGCCGATCCGGTCACCGTCGCCGACGAACTGCGCCGGGCCGGCCTCCTCGACGCCATCGGCGGTCCGGCCACGCTCGTGACGCTCCAGGCCTCGACTCCGGCCATCTCCAACGCCGGTCGCTACGCCGCCATCATCGAGGAGCACGCCCTTCTCCGGCGCCTCATCGGTGTGGCCGGTGAAATCGCGGAGATGAGCTACGGGCTGCCCGACGATGTCACCAAGACCGTCGATCACGCCGAATCGCTCGTGTTCGAGGTCGCCCAGCGCCGGGTGACCGATTCGATGGCTCCCATCCACGATCTGTTGACCACCAACCTCGATCGCCTCGAGATGCTCTACGACAAGGGTGACGCCATCACCGGCATGCCCACGGGGTTCGCCGATCTGGATGATCTCCTGTCCGGCCTGCAGCCCAACGCCCTCTATGTCGTCGGCGCCCGTCCGTCGATGGGCAAGACGGCACTGGCCCTCGGCATCGCCTCCAACGCCGCCATCGAGGCCAACCGCCCGGTTCTGGTGTTCTCGCTCGAAATGGGCCAACTCGAACTGACCCAGCGCCTTCTGTGTTCCGAGGCCCGGGTCGATTCCCGCAAGGTCCGCAACGGCAATCTGAACGAGGCGGATTGGGGCAAGATCGCCCATGCCACCGGCCGTCTGGCCGAAGCACCCATCTGGATCGACGACAATCCGAATCTCACGATCATGGAGATCCGGTCGAAGGCCCGCCGATTGCGCAGCCGCCTCGGCGATCTCGGTCTCGTGGTGGTCGACTACCTCCAGCTCATGACGGGCCGATCCAATGCCGAGAACCGTCAGGTCGAGGTTTCCGAGATCTCTCGTGGGCTCAAGATCCTCGCCCGCGAACTCGAATGCCCGGTCATCGCCCTGTCGCAGCTGTCGCGTCAGCTCGAGATGCGGGCCGACAAGCGACCGATGCTTGCCGACCTGCGCGAGTCGGGCTCCATCGAACAGGACGCCGACGTCGTGATGTTCATCTACCGCGACGATGTCTACAACCCGGATTCGCCCGATCGTGGCACGGCCGAGCTGCTCATCAGCAAGCATCGAAACGGCCCCACCGGCGTGGTTCGTCTGGCGTTCCTCGATCACTACACGAAGTTCGCCAACATGGCGAAGGGCACCTAGGCCCCGACGATCAGTCGACTTCGTCGACCACCCGGGAGAACCGCGGCTTCGCCCACAGCGCGACATAGACCAACGCCACCAGCATCGGAACCTCGATGAGCGGTCCGATCGTGCCGGCCAGGGCCTGCCCAGATGTGATGCCGAACACGGCGATGCACACGGCGATCGCGAGTTCGAAATTGTTGCCGGCCGAGGTGAAGGCGATGGACACCGCGTGGTCGTACGCGAACTTCATCCGGTACGCAGTCACGAAGGACACGCTCCACATGATGGCGAAATAGAACAGGAGCGGAAGGGCGACGCGGATGACATCGAGAGGATTGTCGGTGATCTGGTTGCCCTGCATGGCGAAAAGGCACACGATCGTGAACAGCAACCCGTAGAGGGCGACAGGCCCGATCCGGGGCAGAAACTGCTCCTCGTACCATTCGGTTCCCTTGCGCCGCTCACCGATCTTGCGGCTGAGATAGCCGGCCAGAAGCGGGATCCCGAGGAAGATGAGGACGGAACGGGCGATCGCCCACGGCGAGACGTCGATGCTGGCAGTGTCGAAACCGAGCCAGCCGGGGAGCACACTCCGATAGAACCAGCCGAACGCCGAGAACATCACGATCTGGATGATGGCGTTGATGGCCACGAGCATCGCCGCCAGTTCACGGTTGCCGAAGGCGAGGTCGTTCCAGATGAGGACCATGGCAATGCATGGCGCGATGCCGACGATGACGAGTCCGGTCCGCAGTTCAGGCTGATTCCGCAAGAAGAGCCAGGCGAGGGTGAACATCACCAATGGTCCGACGAACCAGTTGAAGACGAGTGTGACGCCGATGGCGCGCCCGTCGGTCACCTCGTTGCGCATTCGCCCGTATCGAACCTTGGCCAGCACCGGATACATCATCGCGAGGAGACCGATCGCGATCGGCAGGGAAACCGTGTCGATCTTCAGCCGATCGAACACGCTGGCGATGTCGGGGAAAATGACTCCCAGAACAAGGCCGACGGCCATCGCGAGTCCGATCCACAAGGGAAGGAATCGGTTGAGGGTGGAGAGCCGCCGAGCGGGAGGTGCCGAAGGTGCCGAAGTGATCGTCACGGACTCAGCAGCAGCCGGACTCCTCGGCCTTCCGGCCGAGTGAAACAGGCGCGGCCGGCTCCGGAGCGCAGCACATGGCGTTGTCGCTGTCGGATGTCTCGTCGGACATCTGATCCGAGTCTCCGGTCTTGACGTACCACTCCCACTTGAGGGCGTCGGGATCGATGACCCAAGTCTCGACCTTGGTGGCGTAACAGCAGATCGTGTCGTCGATGCCGGTCGTGTCCAGTCCGTCGCCGGTCAATCGCGCTTCGGCTGCTTCGACCTCGGCCGCGTTGTCGGTCTCGACGCCGAGGTGATTGATCGTTCCGCCCTCGGCGCCTTCGAACAGCACGAGCTTGAGCGGCGGATTGGCGATCGCGA
>WLFD01000210.1 GCA_009703925.1 Actinomycetota bacterium
GCTGAACGAATGGCTCGGGGTGAGGTGATCGAGCACGACGCGTTCGGTCATCCCCGACTCGACGATGTGAACGTCGGAAGGTGGATCGCCGACAAGTTGTCGATTGCTTTGCACGCAGAAAAATCTCTCGTCGTGAAGTCCGGATATTTCGCCCGTTCGGCACCGGCCAATGCCGAGGACAGGGTTCTGGTCGACGAGTGCGCGTCGATGGCCGTGCGCGGTGCCCTTGACGGTGAGGTCGGTGTCGTGGGCCACGACGAGGACTCGGGAGGGCAGATGGGTGTCATCGACTTCCCACGCGTTTCGGGAGGCAAGGTGCTCGACATATCGGCGCCCTGGGTGGTTGATCTGCTGGCCGGAGTCCAAGCGAACCGCTGAATGCGACTGGCCGAACGGAAGCACCCGGGCGAATTCGGCTAGAGAGGGGACATGGCAACACCAGCGGAGCAACGGAAACTCATCGCCCATGACGTGCACACCGACGAGCTGCCGCCGCTTCCGCAACGCGATTCCCGCATCGAGGTCGAACGCTGGATCGAGGCACCGGAGACGGTTCGCCTCCTCGGGCAGGATCTTGGTGATGGTGGGGCGACCGTCGGATATGTGCGTCGCATCCATCGCTATTTCCTGTGGAGAGCTGGACCGGCGGTTGGGGCAGATGCCCGCTACGCGGCGGTTGCGGCTGACGATCTCGAGCGGATCTGGACGTTTCGTCTTCATCCCGACGGCGAGGGGGAGGGTGAGGGACCGGATGGTGTCGTCCATGCCCGCTTTCGCTCATGGAAAGAGGCTCTCCGGGACGACAGCGATGCGCAGACGGCGGACGATCCGGAGAGGCCCGGGCAGTCGTAACCTCTCCGCGTGATCGGTTCTTCGAATGGGTGGAGATCGACGATGATCGGCGACACAACAATGGGCAAACTCTGGAACGAAATGATCGTGCAGCCGGGCAAGATCCCGTTGCTGCTCTGCATGGTTGCATTCGTCGTCACATTCATCATCACCCGCCTCGTGGTCCGCATGATCCGGGCGGGAAAGGGACCCTTCAGCGACAACACGATCGGTGGGGTCCATGTCCACCACGTCGTGCCGGGTCTGCTGCTCATGACGGCGGGTGGACTCGTCGCCATTGGGGGTATCGGCCGGGGATGGGACGGGACGGGCGCGGTGCTTTTCGGGATCGGCCTCGCACTTGTTCTCGACGAGTTCGCGCTGATCCTCCATCTCGAGGACGTCTATTGGGAGAGCGAAGGTCGGTTGTCGGTCGACGTGGTGTTCGTCATCGCCGGTTTCATGTTCCTGCTGGTGATAGCGAGTTCGCCGGTCGGGATGAATACGAGTTCGGATCGAACCTCGGTGCAGGTGGCGCTGATGGCGCTCACGGTCGTCAATCTCCTGATGGCGGCGGTCGCTGCCCTCAAGGGGAAACTGGCCTCGGCCGCCGTCGGGGTCGTCATCCCGGTTGTCGCCTACGCGGCGGCGATACGTCTTGCCCGCCCCGATTCGCCGTGGGCCCGGCGGCGCTACGTCGGGAACGTCGTGAAACAGGAAAGCGCTTCGGAGCGCGAGCAGCGATTCGCCCTTCGTTGGCGGTCGAAACTCGATCGCATGAAGGATCTCGTCTCGGGAACCACAAAACAGGGCTGAACCGCGTCGGTGGCATCCGCAATTGCTCGATCGGATGTGCCTGAAGACACACCTGCCGGTGCATCGGGTCCCGGAAGTCGGTCGTACTGTCAGTCGGGTAGACGAAAGCCGCCACCGGCTTCGTCGGAACGAGGAACGACATGGCAAGGCTCGCTTCATCCAATTCGACGAGTTCGGCGCGTCTGCTGCCGGCGCCGCTGCGTCGGGCCGTGCTCCTGGGTGGGATCGCTCTTCTGGGTCTTGCGGCAGTTGCCTGTTCATCGTCGTCTTCGTCATCGCCGGAGAGTTCGGACACCGCCAACAAGGGCATGTACGTGAAGATCGTGAACAACACGACCGGTCCCATCGAGGCT
Organism: Actinomycetota bacterium; assembly: GCA_009703925.1. GTDB lineage: Bacteria > Actinomycetota > Acidimicrobiia > Acidimicrobiales > Acidimicrobilacustridaceae > Acidimicrobilacustris. The sequence goes on from WLFD01000210.1 coordinate 2,001, forward strand.
GCGTACTTCCGCGGCGGTTTCTGTCTCGACGAAACAACCGGTTGCACGACCATCGCGAGTCTCTCGAGCACCATCGCCCCGGGAGCGGAATTCATCGATGGTTTCAGCACGGCGGGTCTGTGCGACGTCGGGGTCGTGGTCACGGCTGCAGTGGCGCCGGATCAGCCCATCAAGTTCGAGGGTGGAGCCAATGGTTCGGTCACCCAGTTCCAGTCCGGCTCTGATCTCGGACCTTGCGACAAGGCTCCGGCCGTGAAGGTCGGGGCCTCCACCGTGTACGTGGCTGGCACGAGCCTCAAGGCCACAACCACCCGCCTTTCCGATTCGACTCCCATCCTCACCGAGATGGAAATCGTCGTAACGCAGCCCTGATCGGGGCTGGGAGGACCATTACCGATGTCCAGTTTTCTCTACCGACTCGGGCGCACCTGCACCCGTAATCGCTGGCGAGTGGTTTTCGCCTGGCTCTTCGTCGTCGTGGCCCTCGTGGTCATCGGCAGGGCCTCGGGCGGCGCGTTCGTCGACAAGTTCACCGTCCCCGGCGCCGAATCACAGATGGCGACCGACCTCCTCGTCGAGACCTTCCCGACGCAGGCCGGTGGATCGGTTCAGGTTGTTTTCCACGCCGAAACGGGAACGTTCGCCGATGAGTCCGCCAAGGTCGCAGTCGATGAATCGGTGGCCCGACTCGGCGTACTTCCGAACGCTGTCGCACCTGCGGCGGCGCTCACGATGGAGTATTCGGAGGACAACACGATTGCCTTGGCGACGGTCCAGTTCGACAAGGAAGTCCGACAACTCCCCGAGGACACCTATTCGAAGGTGAAGGAAGCAACGGCGCCCGCTGTGGATGCCGGCGTCCAGGTCGAATTCGGTGGTGAATTGACCCACTTCGTCGAACAACCTTCGCCCAGTGGTTCGGAAGTGATCGGCCTCTTCGCCGCGATGGTCATCCTGTTGTTCGCCTTCGGTTCGATCATCGCCATGGGACTGCCGATCGCTATGGCGTTGTTCGGCCTTGGTGCCGGGCTGGCTCTCGTGCTCTTCATCTCGGCGTTCATCGACATGCCATCGACCGTCGAGGTGATGGCGACGATGATCGGACTCGGAGTGGGGATCGATTACGCGCTGTTCATCATCACCCGTCACCGTGCCGGTCTTCACCGGGGCTTGACCGTCGAGGATGCATCGGGTCGCGCCATAGCCACCGCCGGTCAAGCCGTCGTCATCGCCGGCGGAACGGTCGTGATCGCCATCTGCGGACTCGCCGTGGCCGGCATTCCGATCATCACCTTCATGGGCATAGGTGCCGCAGTGGTTGTGGCGGTGATGGTGATCTCGTCGCTCACGCTCCTGCCTGCGCTGATGGGATTCGCCGGTCACAACATCGATCGATTCGGCATACCC
>WLFD01000211.1 GCA_009703925.1 Actinomycetota bacterium
GGATTCGCTCGTCGTCACCGCTCCGGTTCCGCAGACGCTTGCCCTGTTCGATGCCGGAGGGGTTCAACTCGACACGAACGACCGTCTCGAACTCGATGCTGTCGACTACGACCCGTGCATCGCGGTCCTTGCGTTGCTCGACGGACCTTCCGGTCTGCCGGCGCCCGGTGCGCTCCGGCCCGCCGGCGAACCACTCGATTGGGTCGCCGACAACCAGATGAAGGGGATCTCGCCGGTTCCCGCCCTCACGGTTCACGCCGGTACCGCCACGAGCCGAGCGCTCTGGGATGCCACCGATGATGACGTCGTCGAGCAATTGCTGGGCGCCGTCCCGGGGCTGGCGGCGGGTCCGGTCGCCGGTGGTGTGCAGGTCCAGCGGTGGTTGTACGCCCGACCGGTCGAATGTCGTCCGGAATCGGCCCGACTGCTCGTCGGACTCCCGGCGGCCGTTCTCGCCGGGGATGCCTTCGGAGGTGCCCGGGTTCCCGGCGCCGCCGCATCGGGAATAGCGGCCGCGGCATTGTTGCCCTGAACATGCTCCGCTAGCCTTCGCCCCTACACAACGTCGATTCTGACCAGAGAAAAGGGACACCTCAATGGCTTTCGAGCTTCCCCCGCTTCCGTACGCACAAGACGCTCTCGCACCGCACATCAGTGCCGAGACGCTCGAGTACCACTACGGCAAGCACCACAAGACCTACGTCGACAACCTCAACAAGGCTGTTGCCGGTACCGACAACGAGAACGCCTCGCTCGAATCGATCATCATGAGCGCCGAAGGTCCGTTGTTCAACAACGCCGCCCAGGTCTGGAACCACACGTTCTTCTGGAACTGCCTCACCCCCAACGGTGGCGGCCAGCCGACCGGAGCGATCCTCGATCGCATCAACGCCGATTTCGGCAGCTATGACGCATTCCGTGCGCAGCTCACCGAAGCCGGTCTCACCCAGTTCGGTTCGGGCTGGGCATGGCTCGTCGAAGACGGCGGCAAGCTCGCCATCATGAAGACCCCCAACGCCGACCTTCCGATGAAGCACGGCGTCAAGGCACTCCTCACGATCGATGTCTGGGAGCACGCCTATTACATCGACTATCGCAACGCCCGCGCCAAGTTCATCGACGTTGTCCTCGACAGCCTCGTCAACTGGGACTTCGTTGCCGAGAACCTGGCTGCCTGAGCCAACGCTTCTGCAGTAGCCAACGGGACCCCTGCGGGGGTCCCGTTGCGCGTCTGCCCCCGTGTAGGACAATGGGGCATGTTCTCCTCGATGATCGACGCGCTTGCCCTGCTGCCAGTCCTCGCAGCGACCGAGGTGTCGCCCGAACTGCAGAAGGCATGCGGCGACAACCCCGGATGGGCCTGCGAGGGCATCTACGACTGGACCGATTCCGAAATGGTGGCCAGCGTGACCGACTGGGTCATCGCCAAACCCTTGACGATCTTCGCGATCGTTCTGGTGGCGGCGATCGTCGGTCGCATCGTGCGCCGCATCATCTCCCGGTCGATGCGGCGGCTGATGGTGCCGGCGGGTGGCGGATCCTCCGGAGTCGTGAGCCGGCGCACGTCGAGCGTCCTGCTCAGTTCGGGTGACTCGACGCTTCGGACCGACGCCCGCGTCGAAACCCTGACTGCGGTGTTCCGTTCGATTGCGACCGGCCTTGTCTGGTTCGTTGCCATCATCTGGATTCTCGAAACGGTGGGGGTGAGTCTCGGACCGTTGCTCGCCACCGCCGGTGTACTCGGTGTGGCCCTCGGCTTCGGCACACAGACGATGGTGCGCGATTTCATTGCCGGATTCTTTCTCGTTGTCGAGGACCAATTCGGAGTCGGTGATGTCATCGACGTGGGTGGCGGCGCGAAGGGGACCGTCGAGCGCGTCACTCTGAGGGCGACCCATCTGCGCGATGTCGAGGGCAACGTCTGGCATGTGGCCAATGGTCAGATCACCAAGGTCGCCAACAAGAGTCAGGAATGGGCGCGTGCGCTCATCGATGTCGTCCTGCCGTACAACACCGACATCGACATGGTGAGCGGCGTGATGCAGAAGGTTTCCGACACGCTTGCCACCGATCCGAAGTGGTCGACCGAGATTCTCGAGCGCCCCGAGGTCTGGGGCATCCAGGAATTCACCACAGCGGGCGTCGAAGTACGACTCGTCATCAAGACGCTGCCCGCGTCGCAGTTCGGCGTGCTCCGGGAACTGCGGGCACGACTCAAGGCAGAGTTCGACAGCGCCGGTATCGCGTTCGCCTACGCGTCCGGTCCGACCGAAGTCGTCCTCATCGACGGGCGCGCCGACGCACCGGCAGAGGTCGATGTCGCCGGTGACGCTGCGGCACCGATCTCCGAGCGGGGATCAGGCTTCAGCGGGTTCGGCGGCGAGGGTGACGGCGATGCCGGCCTCGGCGGCGACGGCGACGCTGATTGATTCGGCGTTCGCAGCGCCACGGACGTCCTCGAGGACGGTCTGCAGCGCGGCCCCGCGTTCGGTGGTCTCGGAAACCTCTACGAGGTCGACCGGCCACTTGAGCGAGCGCTTCGCTTCGGTCTTGGCCCGACGGACAGCGGCGAGAACATCGATGGCGATGGCGAAGGCCACGGGGTTGCCGTCGGCTGCTGCGTCGCGGAGTTCCGAAGCATCAGGCCACGGGGCTGTGTGCACGGAACCGTCCTGCCACCACGACCAGATTTCCTCGGTCACGAACGGGAGGAACGGTGCGAACAGACGCAGCAGCGTCGAGAGCGCCAACTGCAGCGCGACCTGAGCCGAGCGAGCGGCCTCGGGGCCGGCGTTCCCGTAGGCACGGCCCTTGACCAGTTCGAGGTACTGGTCGCAGAACTGCCAGAAGAAGGTTTCGGTCCGCTCGAGCGCCCGGGCGTAGTCGTAACCGTCGAAGGCCACGGTGGCGTCGGCGGCAAGTGCGGCGAGGTCGGCGAGCATGGCCCGGTCGAGCGCCTCGGTCACGTAGGCGATGTCGTTGCTCGCCGAGGTGCGGTCGTCGCCGCCGAGTCCGAGGGCGAAACGGCTGGCATTCATCAACTTGATGCCGAGTCGGCGGCCGATCTTCATCTGGCCTTCGTCGAACGTGGTGTCGGTGCCGGGTCGAGCGCTTGCCGCCCAGTAACGAACAGCGTCGGCTCCGTACTGCTCGAGAAGATGCAGCGGCGTGACGACGTTGCCCTTCGACTTCGACATCTTCTTGCGATCGGGATCGAGGACCCAACCCGAGATGCTGGCGTTCCGCCAGGGAATCGATCCGTGTCCGAGATGCGAGCGAACCGCCGTCGAGAACAACCAGGTCCGGATGATCTCGTGGGCCTGGGGCC
>WLFD01000212.1 GCA_009703925.1 Actinomycetota bacterium
CCCGCACCGACGGTGACGCCGCCCGGGACGCTGGCGATGTCGCCCAACATGCTGAACCGCGGCGAGGTGAGGGGCTGGCCGTCGACAACCCATCCGACGCTCTGGAAATACCCGTCGAAAGGAACCGGAGTGGACACGACCGCCGCAACGCCGCCCACGGTCAGTTCGAATGCATCGGAGGAAGCGAACGAACCGGCCAAGACCAAACGGCTGTCACCGTTGCTCAACACGTATTCGAGACGCTTCACCGAGCGGACTCCCGAGCCCACGGTGCCGTCGAAGTCGATGGAGAGTTCGGCGGTCGTGTCCCACGAGTCGGGCATGTCCACAAGCAGTTCACCCGAAGCCAGGACCTTGAATGATCCGGAGACAACGCCGTGATCGAAATCGACGATTCCGGCTGCCCACGTCATGTTGGCTTGTTCGTCGGACCCGAGGATCCATCCCTCTGCATTGCGGGCGTTGAGGGAGAAATTGTAGGGACCGCCGAGTGTCATCGATCCGGCAACATCGAGTCGCTCATCGGTGACCGTGAACGGGCTGACAAGGTTCCAGGTCTCGACACCATCGACCGACGAGATCCAACCGCTCATCTCTCCGGTCTGAACCACCAGCCTCGGAATCTCCTGGGGTTCCATGACCTCCGTGTCCGAACCCGTTCCGTTCAACTGCCAGTTTCCCTGATCCACGAACCAGAGACCGGTCCAGATGTCGATCGGCGCGACACCACCGGGATGGACCGTGGCCGAGCCGGTGACACCCGGGTTCGACTGATCCATCCGCACGACGATCGACTCGACCTGCGCTTCGCTCAACGAGCCGGATGCAGCCCCGCCATCGATCGACCATGTGTGCTCGGGACGTTCGTCATTCTGAACCCCGGCGTAGGTGCCGGAGAGTGCAATCGGCGTGCCCGCAAAGTTCATGCCTCCCGAGACAGGAAACGTGTACGTGTCATCCTCGTTGAGTCGACCTTGGCCAGCGATCGAGTTCCCGGATCGCGATGTGTCGAGCGCAACATCGCCGACCAGTCCCGGCTTGGCTGTCTCGTAGCTGACGCGGACGTTCGTGGACTGATCCCATTGGGGAACGATCCTGGGCTGATTGGCGACGCCGACATTCACATCGGAACTCACGACGTCGGAGGTGAGCGCGACCGATCCCGAGAAGTCCTCCGGGCGCAACTCGACGCCGGACACCGATCCCGAGCCGCCATCCAGTTCGACCGACCAGTTGCGATCGTCGGTGAACGTGTACTCGCCTCGGAGAACGATCTTGGCCGGACCATCGAGTTCGATGCGACCCTTCCCATTCACCGGTGCCGTGAAACTCAGGGCGACGATCCCGGGAGCGATTTCGCTGTTCACACCCTCGGTGGTCCCGAAGGCACCCTTGGGCGTCGGCGGCCCTTCGACGGCGTTCTCCGCCGATCGATCCCCGGCCGAGTTCTCCCCCGACCCGAATATGGCAACAGCCGACACGGTCAGTCCGATCGCAACGATGACTGCCACAAATGATGCAATCAGGCGATGACCTTGAACCCATGCTCGCAATAAAATCATGCGGCTAAAATTACGTCGTTTTGGCTGTCGTTCTGACAGTTGTCTGAACAACAGTCTGAGCAACCACATCAGCAGCCGTTCGTCATGTGTCCGACGACACAGATGTTCAGGTGTCGGTCGGAGGCGAGCGCCGGATCATGCCGGGCGTGAACCTGCGGGCCCGCCACATGAATCCCGTCGACTCGACGAAACTCTCGGCCACGAAACGAAGCAGGCGGCGCGGGACAAGGACGGTCCGAACCTTCGGGCCCCACATCGTCCCCTGCTCGTTTCCTCCCCGTCGCACCCGGTGCTCCACATCGATCTGATCGGTCCGGATACCGCATTGGGCCGCTGCGACCGTCAAGTAGACATTCGGAACCCGAGACGGGTCCGGGACCAACGACAGCAGTTGCTCCAGGGTTCCGGCGCGATAGCCCCGCAGCGGCGAGTTCACATCGCGCACCTCCACGGGAAAGAACAGGCGGAGATAGACGCGCAGAGCGCGGGTGAGCAGCCGACGGAACCACGGGTCGAGGCGGAACCATCGCACCCCCACGACCAGATCCACATCCTCTGGCAGCAGGCGATCGGCCAGGCGCCGAATATCCGTCACCTCGAACTGCCCGTCACCATCGATCTGAACGATGATCGCGGCGCCGGACGCGATCGCGTTTCGATAGGCGCGAAGCACGGTCGGGCCATGCCCCAGGTTCTGCTCGTTGACCTGGACGCGGAGTTTCGCCTGCATCGACGGCCCCAGATCGGCGAGCACCGCCGACATGCCATCGGTGCTCGCGTCATCGACCACTTCGATCATGACGTTGCCATCCCAGCCGTGAAACGCGTCGTCGAGTTCGGTGAGAAAGCCACCTATGCCCGCCGATTCGTTGAACGCGGGAATGGCGAAGCAGATGTCGGTCATCGCTCTCCAAATGCGGCCAAAACCGACTCGGCGCACGCGAACGCCTGCTCGATCGCCTGATCCTGATTGATGTAGGTGTAGTTGGCCAGCCTTCCGCAGAAGTACACCGGCCGATCGAGTGCTTCTTGCACCTGATCCTTGAACTCCCGGTTGCGGCGGTCATCGCGCGCTGCCACCGTGTGCACCGGATAGTGCCGGGCCGGCGAACCCGGATACTCGTGGCTCACGACCGAGCCCCGAATCTGTTGGCCGCTCGCGTGTTTCGTCTCGATCGTCCGCGTGAAGTCATACCGCCTGTCCGGCCAATTGATCACGTATGCCGGTGAGACAAACCCGTCGACCGGCACATCGGGATGGTGGACCGATTCGAGTTTCACTCCCCGCCATGCCAGCGGCTCGGCCGCACCGACGAATTCATCGAGTGCGGTTGTGACGACGATTGCGTCGTAATCTTTCTGGAGTTGGGTGACTGCGGTCAGATCAAGTTCGCTCCCGAAGGTGACCGATGCCGAATCGATGACCCGCTCGATGATCGAGTTGGCTCCACCGGCGGGGAAGAACTCCCACGTATCCCGGAACAGGCGACGATTGCCGTCCCGTCGCAACTCCACACGCTTCGGTGCAAAGGAGCTCGACAACTCCGTTGCCGGCATCCCCCACTGCTTGGCCGTGTAATCGCGGACGAACAGGTCATAGAGGGACCGACCCATCATCGAAATCACGTAGGTCTCGAAGTCGGCGCCTGTCGGTTCGGGGGGAAGTGCATTCAGCTCGTCGACAATGGCCGACCAGTTGGGCAGAACCGTCAGTTCCTCCAGTTGTGGTGGCCACGAAAGGGGAATCGCCTCG
>WLFD01000213.1 GCA_009703925.1 Actinomycetota bacterium
CGCCGCAGGCCGGAACATCGAGGCGGTTCCCGTGAGCACGAAAACGCGGCCACGCCGCCGACCGATCTCCCTCCCGTAACGCACGTACTCGTTCCGTTGCAGTTGTCCGAGGAGCCCGAAGCCCGCCTCGCCATAGAACATTCCGCCGACTGCCATGAGCGCTCGGTCGTTCGCGAATCGCTGTGCCGCCGCTTCGAGGAAGCCGGCGTCGATCGTGGTGTCGGCATCCATCACCATGACAATGTCGTTGTCCCCCTGACTCGGCAGAACATCGGCCAGCGCCTGATTGAGTGCTCCTGCCTTCTTCTTCGAGTTATCCACGGATTCGAACACGGCGACCCCGGCCCGGCGGGCAACCGAAACCGTTCCGTCGGTGCAGTTGTCGGCAACGACGATTATTCGATCGGGTGGTCGCGACTGGGCGAACAGGGAGGCGAGAGTTGCCGGTAGCGACACCTCCTCGTTGTGCGCCGGGATGAGGACCGTCACGGTGATCGGACCGGCGAACACCCCCCTTGTGGCTGCCATCACGACTTTCGGAGCCAGGGGTTTGGAACTCGGGTCCCATGACCGACGCGACTTGTTCGAGGCTCGTCGTTCGAGAAGCGCGATTGCAGATGCGAGCAGCACGGCCAACGCTGCTGCCGCCACCATTGCCCTGATCGAAGGCGCATCGGTGTCGTAGAACACGTCCCAGAACCCGAGCAGGAGACTTTCCTGGGGCGGTTCGGCCAGCGATTTGCTCTCCGAAGAGGCTGCGAACCAGAGCACCGCCGCTGCCGCGAGAGCCACGGCGGAGATGAACACTCCCACCAGACGGCCGATCAATCCGGCGCTGGCGGGGGGCATTTCGGGATTGTCCGCCATGACTATCCCTGACTTGGCTCTGATGTTCTTCCGGACGCGACGAGACGGCTTCGACCTTCCTGCTTCGCCGCGTACAACGCACTGTCCGCCCGCCCCAGCACCGCGTCGATCTTCTCACCGGGAAGCCATTCCGCCACGCCCATGCAGATGGCCAGCGGAATCATCCCTGCCGGAGTCGAAATCGCTTCGGCGGACACGTGATCGAAAACCCTTTGCATGACCCCAACTCCGTCGTCACCGGCAAGTTCGAGAACGATCAGGAATTCGTCACCGCCCCATCGACCCACGATGTCGTCTCGGGAAAGTCCCCCGGAAATCCGGGCACCGACACCGACGATGAACGCGTCACCGATCAGATGGCCATGAGTGTCGTTGATCGATTTGAGACGGTCGACGTCGACCAATGCGATGGTTCGCGTGGAGCCCTCGCTCTGTTCGAGACGTGAAATCACGCCGCGCCTGTTCAACAATCCGGTCAGCGAATCCGTGTTGGCCTGAACGCGCATGGTGTCGGATTCCGCCGCGGAACGCAGGGCCTCCATGAGTTGCCGATCGCGGCGAACCCTCAGGACCGATGCCACGATGGCAACAAGACCGAAAATGGCGATGATGACGAGTCGCACAGTCTGGGCACGCACGTTGCCGTCCGACGCGACGTGCCCGAAGACAAATGCCGAGATCCAGGTCGCAACCGCAATGAAGACCGTCGCCAACGTCGTTCCGAAGATCGCACTGAACAACGGAACGGCCGACAGAACCCCCACGTAGGCGGTCTTGGGCCCCTCGATCGCATCGCTGGTCAGGATGATCGCGATCATCGCCAACGGAACGATCACACCCAGAAGAAATCGGGACTGACTCTGAAAAGACATCTTCACTCCGCCAAAGCTCGAACAATGAATGATCTCGTCGACCCAGTTCTGGTCGACTCAGTAGGGAATTGAACGTGAATTCTCCGAGTCGCAAACCTCGGTTAAGAATCTGAAAACTACCAGTCAGTCCTTCCGAAGGTCGGTCAGAAATGACGCGGATTCCCGTAACAATCGTTGCGTTCTGATCTCGCGCTCCACGATGGCCGCCAGGTCGCTGAGGATTCGTCGCTCCCGTTCTTCCATCGGAGGACGGGGTGCGGGATCGATGAGGCACAGGGCGCCGAGTTTGAAATCGTCAAATCGAATCGGCGCGCCGGCGTAATAGCGGATAGCCGGAGGACCGGTAACAAGGGGGTTGTTCCTGAAGCTCGGGTCCTCGAGTGCGTTCGGCACTTCGAAAATGGCGTCGCCCAGAATTGTGTGATTGCAGAAGGCTGCTTCGCGGTCGGTCTCGCAGACACCGAGGCCTTCGACGGCCTTGAACCATTGCCGTTCCGCATCGATCATCGAGATGGTGGCGATCTCCACCCCGAAGACCTGTCGGCAGAGCCGCACGATCCGGTCGAAATTTTCATCCGGCGACGAGTCCAGGATCCCCAACGAACGCAGTATCCGCACCCGTTCTTCGTCATTTTCCGATTTCGGATACGTCACGCGATCCCCCTCCGGGAAGATGTGGCCAGATACTCGGCGACCGGTTCCGGTCGGTGAAAAAGAAAACCCTGAAAGGTCGAGAATCCGATCTCGAGGAGCGCCTCATGGGCAGCATCGGTTTCGACCCCTTCGACCACATGAGCTTTTCCGAGCAGTTCGATGATGTCGAAGACGAGTTTCAACGAACGGGACCGGGCCGGGTCAGCTTCGACCCCCACGTGGAGCGAGCGATCGATCTTGATGACGTCGAAGTCGTAATGGGTTAGCAGCGAGCTTCGGTTCAGGCCCGTCCCGAAATCGTCCAGAGCCGACCGATGGCCCCGCTCCCTGATGTCGCGGAGAAGTCGATTGGCTTCGCCGACGGGCGGCAGCGGGTGCGTCTCGGTGAACTCGAACGTCACCGGCGTTGAACAGGATGCGACATGCTCCAGAAACCAGACCCTGTCCGCCTTATCGGCGACCAACGAGTTGTGGAGGTTGATCGACACGCGGATCGGGTAATCCGTCGCGATGGCGTCGGCAATATCGAGATGCCATTCCAGGACCCGAAACTGGTCGGAGATGTCGAGGTTGGCGAAAAACTCCTCAGGGACCGCTACCGGTTCGATACGGGACAGCAACTCACCCTCGCAGGTACCGTTCGCTGGCGTTTTGTATTGCTGGAACCAAGCGGTGAGCCGCGAGTTGCCCACCTTCAGTTCGAAGTCCACAAGCCGCCTCTTTTCGCTAACTGACCCTAACCCCATCGAAGACCATGCCGCCCGTACCGCTCCCACGACCGGGCCGACCGCAGCCACTTCGGTAGAATCCGTGGGTGACTTCATTCCGCAACGCCCATATCCGTGTCGGCGCCGTCATCTTGGCGTTCGCAATCATCGGGGGATGTTCCTCGACGTCCGGAAGCG
>WLFD01000214.1 GCA_009703925.1 Actinomycetota bacterium
CCAGGCATGGAGTCGGTGCAATTCGACGCAGTCGCAGTGCCATCACCACTCGAGTCGACCGTAATCGTCGCAGCGGCACCGGCCTGGCCAGCAAACGCTGTCAACAACGCAGCAGCAGTACCGGCAACAAGAACGCCACCTGTGCCAAGTGCGCCACCTCGACTAGCGAGCGAGCGACGCGCCGCTCGATTGACACTGTTCGACGACGGAGAAGAAGAAGCCATCAGAGATCCCTTGCAAGGCCGAAGGGACTCCATTCGTCCCTAATCGGGACAAACTATCTCATAAGTGTCCCAAGTAGAGACATCTGCGTCACGAATTGCATCTGCGAATCTCCTCAGGCGCGAAAAGACCCCCAGGGGAAACTGGGGGTCTTTTACATGGAGCGGACGACGAGATTCGAACTCGCGACCCTCACCTTGGCAAGGTGATGCTCTACCAGCTGAGCCACGTCCGCAGAAGTGATGACCTTAGCAAGCCCGGGGGGTTCTGCGAAAAGCGGGGCTACGAAGCGGCCGCAAGGCGCTCGAGGGCCGCGCCGACCAGCGCTTTCTCATGGTCGGTCAGATCGAGCCCGAGAGCTGCGGCCCGACCGCGATCGCCCATCTTCGGCAGCGTGCGCACGAGAACGTCGATCGTCTTCTCGTCGCCGAGTTTTTCGGCGACCGGGGTGAACTGGGTGACCAGGAAGACCACGCACAATGCGTCTTCATGAGTCTGTACGGGAACAGGACGACCGTCGACGTCGGGCAGGTTGCCTTTTCCGAGTCCGTCCTTGCCGACAAGCGATTGCACGGCTTCGATCGTCTCGGTGTCGTAACCCACACCGGTCAGCAACTCCCCGACTTCTTCGGCGTGGCAACGCCGCGCTTCCTTGCGCCAGCGCAGATATCCGGCACGGCCCTCCGGTTGGGCATCGCGCGGGTAGGCCCAGCGCCGGAGATGATGGGCTCTGGCTGCGAGCAGCTGCACCTCGGTGGCGTCAGGGTCGAGCTGCTGAACCCAGTCGCACATCGCTTCGGCATGCGCCTGTTCCTTGGGGCGCTCGACCCCGTCGATCACCAGCGTGAACGGATCGTCGGCGTTGGCAGCATCGATCGCGGCAATCCCGCGCGCGAACAGCTCGGCATCGGCGCCGGCAGGCGCCGCTACGGGGATGATCATTCGCCCGGGGAACGCAGGTCGATGGTGAGGGTGAGGACCCCGTCGACCAATGTCGCCTTCGCGTCACTGATGATCGCGAAGTCCTGGAAGTCATTCTGTGCCTGCTCGATGAACCGCGTTCGCTCATCCCCCGCAATCGGCGGCAAGGGCCGACTTTTCACCGCGTGAGCGCGATCGCGGAACCGCTGGAGCATTGCGTCGAGATCGAGTGCTTCGGCCATCCCGACACGGTAGACGCATCGGCCGGGATTCAGGAAGGGCTGAGCCCGAGATCGTCGCGGGTGACGAATCCCGGTGACGGCTCCGGAAGTGTGATCGGACCGGTACCCATGTCGGGGCGCAAGGCGGCGGCGAGCGACGGCTCGACCGGACCGATGAGCCCGGACGGTCCGACAGGTTCGCCGGACTCGCTTGCTCCGGCCAACCCGGGCCTGGTCTGACGCCAGTACAGAACCGTCGTGAATGCGAGACCACCGGCGGCGGCAATCAGTCCGGCGACGATCGACGCGATCTTCCAGCCGCTCGTGAACCAACCTCCGCCATCCGACGAAGGGCCGCTGTAACCCGATGGGGTCACCGGCGCCGGGGCGGCAGTGGTTGTCGTTGTCGACGAGGTCGACGAGGTGGTCGACGAGTTGCGAGGGGCGGTCGACGTGGTCGAACGCTGCTGTGTCGTCGTCGAGCGCTGTTGCGTCGTCGTCGTGGTCGGCAGAGTTGTCGTGGTGGTCGATGCCTGCGTCGTGGTCGTGGTCGACGGCGCCTCGGTGGTCGAGGTCGTCGAACTCGAGGTCGTGGTTGTCGAAGGATCGGTGGGCGTCGTCTGGGCCGAGGCCGAAAGTGCCGAGAGGCCGAAGACACCGACGAACACCGCCATCACGCCGGCACCAAGTGTCGCTTTCAGTGCTCGGCTGTTCACGGGCCACACCTTACCTGCGCCCCCTCGTTGCTCCGGGGCGGTCAGATCTGATGAACCGGACACGAATACGTCGTGCGGCCTCCGATGGTCCGCCGATCGAGCGCGGCGCCGTCCCGGGGACAGATTCCACCTCGTTGGCGAGCTTGCTGGAGATCACCGAGATGGGAGCCTCCCCGCTTGCCGAGGTCCTTGAGCGTCCGTTTCATCTCCCCGTGGAGCAGGGCGACCTCATCGGAATCGAGCGAGCGCGATTGCCGCGCGGGGTCCAGTCCCGCCCGCCACAGGGTTTCGTCGGTCAACAGATTTCCGAGACCGGCCAACTTCGCCTGATCCATCAAGCGCGCCTTGAGCGGCGAGGTGCTCCCGGCAAGGATCGAGCGCAGTTCAGCGACGCCGACCGTTCCCGCATCCGGTCCCAGCCGGTCTTCGTCCGGATCGAGCTCGACTCCACCCAGGCGTCGGGGATCCCGAAGTCGCAATGCTCCGCCCCCATCGAAGTGGACGACGAACCTCTCCCATTCCGGGTTGCGTCGATGCGTCGAATATTGCAGGGCTTCGATCGCATCGACGCCGTCCAGTTCGAGAATGCCGGTCATGCCGAACCTGAGTCCGAGCGTCGGACCGTCGTCACTCGTGTCGAGCAGCAGCAATTTTCCGCGTCGACGATCGGCCACGAACTCGCGGCCGATCAATGCATCGCCCACTGCCGCTGCGGTGATCCCACCTTTGAGAAACCACGCGTCCGGTGCCGAGATGTCGATGATCCTGCGGCCCAGCGCAGCGTGTGCCGCGCGCCTGTAGACCTCAACCTCGAGCATCTCCGGCATCGCTCAGCCTGCGGGACGTTCGAGAGCCTGCGCGAAATCGGCCACCAGATCGTCGGCGTGCTCGAGTCCCGTCGAGACGCGGACCGTACCGGGACTGATTCCGTTCGCCGCGAGTTCCTCTGGGGTGAGGTTCACGTGTGTCGTCGAGGCCGGATGGGTGACGAGTGTCTCCGGCCCGCCGAGCGACGTCGCCAACTGAGCGATTTCCAGCCCCTCGACGAACGCCACACCGGCCTCGATGCCACCGACGAGGTCGAAGGTGAGCAAGCCGCCCGGTAGACGCATCTGACGCTGTGCGAGCTCGTACTGCGGATGCG
>WLFD01000215.1 GCA_009703925.1 Actinomycetota bacterium
ATTCATCATCCTTTTCCACACCAAGCTGCAGAAATGGCTCCAGCCGGGCGGTCATGTCGATGGCGATGCGAACCTCGCTGCGAACGCACTCCGCGAAGCCGTCGAAGAGACGGGCATCGCAGGGTTGCGGGTCGTGGCTCCGGCGATCGATCTGGACATCCACGAGGTGCGGCCGCCGAAGGAGTCACCCCATCTGCACCTCGATGTTCGTTTCGTGGTGCTTGCGCCGCCCGGTTCGGTTCCCGTCGGCAACCACGAATCGGAATCGTTGCGTTGGGTGACGACCGACGATCTGGGGGAGCTCGGTGCCGACAACGGGCTGATTCGACTGTCTGCGCGCGGTCTGCCGGTAGCCCGAAGCGCACAGGGGATCAGCGGCTGAGAGGCCGCGGCCCCTACGCCAGATCGCCCGGCGTCGCGCAGTTGGGCATGTCGTTGTACACGGCGAAGAAGTCGACGGGCTCGGTCACCTGACGCCTGTCCTTCATCGTGACGAAGAATCGCGCATACGGATCCGTTTCGAGGGCGACGACGAAACGCTCGCGGTCACCCATGAAGG
This sequence comes from Actinomycetota bacterium, assembly GCA_009703925.1. GTDB lineage: Bacteria > Actinomycetota > Acidimicrobiia > Acidimicrobiales > Acidimicrobilacustridaceae > Acidimicrobilacustris. The sequence continues at coordinate 560 of WLFD01000215.1, forward strand.
TCTGCCAGTCTCCGAGCCATTCCTGGACCATGGCGGCATCCTTGCCCTGGTCGGCGGACGGGGCGATGGCGGCGAGACGCGCAAGCATGATGGTGAGTGCTGCGTTCGACTGCTGGATCACTTCGGCCCGTGCCCCTGCATCGGGTGAGCTGTATGCGGGAGGAAGCGCCGAGATGATGCCGGCGGCATCCGTGCAGATGACCTGAGCCGCCTGGGCGAAGCTCGGGTTGGACATCACGCCCGGGGCAGTCTTCTTGGTCGGACCCCACAACGCATACGACCACAGGCCGGCGATGAGGATGACCACGAGAATGGCCAGCCCCCGGGCGGTCTTGCCACGGAACGACATCGGCTCCGCCTCTTCGACGGATGTCGAATCCTCGGATTCGGGCGTGTCTCCGGGTGTGCCCGACGGGGTCGGGACGGTCGAAAGGGTGTCATCGGACATGGACTCACCTTTGCCCGGGTGTGGCCGGTCCGCCAGTCGGGGCCGGGAATGGGCTGGACTACGGAGCCAGAGACGAAGGAAAGTGATCCTCGTGAACCACGCCGACATCATCGATGATCTGAAAGCCCGTGGCCTGGTCCACGATTCCACGGACGCCGAGGCGCTCCGGACCCGCCTGTCCGAGGGGGCGGTTTCGGTTTACGCCGGTTTCGATCCGACCGCCGACAGCCTTCACGTGGGCAATCTTGTGCCGCTGCTGCTACTCCGCCGCTTTCAGGAGTTCGGCCATCGGCCTGTCGCCCTCGCCGGGGGAGCGACCGGAATGATCGGCGATCCCGGCGGCCGCTCGAGCGAACGGAACCTTCTCGATCGGGAGACGCTCGACGGGAACCTCGCCGCCATTTCCGGACAACTGCGGCGGCTCCTCGATTTCTCCGATGGCCCGGGTCAGGCCCGTCTCGTGGACAATCGGGACTGGACCGAGCCCATGGGCGTGCTGGATTTCCTGCGCGACGTCGGCAAACACGTCACCGTCAACACCATGCTGGCGAAGGAGTCGATCCGTACCCGGGTCGAGAGCGATGCCGGGATCTCGTTCACCGAATTCAGCTACATGCTGCTTCAGGCCAACGATTATCGACATCTTCACGACACGCTCGGCGTCGAACTGCAGGTCGGCGGTTCCGATCAGTGGGGAAACATCACCGCCGGTATCGATCTGATCCGGCGGACGTCGGGGGCCCACGTGCACGGTCTGACCGTGCCGCTGGTGACCCAGGCTGACGGATCGAAGTTCGGAAAGTCCGTGGATGGAGCGGTGTGGCTCTCCGCCGAGCGGACCAGTCCCTATGCCTTCTTCCAGTATTTCGTGAACGTCGATGACCGCGATGTCGAGCGGTTCCTGCTCCAACTGACCCTCCTCTCCCTGCCTGAAGTCTCCGAGGTGATGGCCGCACATGGAGCTGCCCCCGAGAAGAGGGCGGCCCAGCGGGTTCTGGCCCATGCGGTCACGGCACTCGTTCACGGCAGCGAAGAGGCCGATCGTGCCGCCGGGGCATCGCAGGGATTCACCAGAACCGCGGCGGAGCTGAGCCCCGACGAGTGGACCGATCTGGCCGCAAGCCTGCCCGTGATCGAACTCTCGGGAGCCGACATCGGTCGCGATCTGGTCGAGATCCTCGCCGACAACGGGGCGGTCGGATCCCGCGGAGAAGGACGCCGTCTCGTGGCCCAGAAGGGCCTGTCGCTCAACGATGCGGTTGTCGCCGAGGGCACGACGCTCGAAGCGGCAGATTTCTTCCACGGATGTTGGGCGATGGTCAGGCGCGGAAAAAAGCAACGTTTTGTGCTTCGATCCACCGTCTGAGGAGTCTCCCGTTCCTCTGCCGTTCAGAAACTGGAGAGGAAATCGTCGGACAGTGTTTGCATTGGTCAAGCAGTCCCGCTAGGTTCTCACTCCTGCCCCGGAAGCCGCTCTGCGGTTTCCAACCCGCTGCCGGGTGTGCATCGAAGCTGAGATTTCAGCCGATTTGCACGCCACCAGGCAGATGGGTAAGGTAGCGCTCCGTTCCTGAAGCGGCCCTCCTCGCCGGAGAGCCCCAATAGGGCGGTGAAATCTCCGGTCACTTCGGTGACCCGCACTCAGTCACGCAAGTGACGGTTTGCAGTGCCCACCAGGCAACTGGTTGTCACAACGAGTGCATCGAGTTCTGGCTGCCGCAAGGCAAGGCCCCCTCGATCAAGTGCTCCTTGAAAACGGAACAGAGGACGAAAAAGCCAGTGCGGGCGATTACCGCAACGGCGACTTCCCGTGCTCATGAACTGCCCTCGGGTAGCTCATGGGGAAGACGTACGTGTCGTAATCGTTCACCATGCAATTCCGGTGAAACTCGAAAGAGTGGAACCAAGACGAAGCTCGAAAGAGCGGAGTCGGTAATGCTCGAAAGAGCAATGCCACGTCGAGATTAAGAGAGGTGAGCCCCTCTCTCTCGGCTCTTCATGATTTAACCGAAGCCTCCGGTAGCCACCTTCGGGTCGCCGCCGGTAGCGGAGGAGAGATCTTAACGGAGAGTTTGATCCTGGCTCAGGACGAACGCTGGCGGCGTGCCTAACACATGCAAGTCGAGCGGGATCCATCCAGTAGCAATACTGGGGAAGATCTAGCGGCGAACGGGTGAGTAACACGTGAGAAACCTGCCCCGAACTTTGGG
>WLFD01000216.1 GCA_009703925.1 Actinomycetota bacterium
GGGCGATCAACGGCTGGAGGTACTAGTTCAACTACCGCAAAGGCCCCGACCACATAACTCTATAGAACCCCGAGGCGGTGATGCAGGGGTCGCTCCTCGGTGTCACATCACTCGGCTAGAACTCCGGCATGGCGAACGCAACGAATGCACAACTGGCGGAGCAGCACCTGCAGTCCGTGCTGCACAAACTCGCCGGCCCCGATGCGGCGCCGCGCGACGACCAGCTCGATGCCGTCGCCGCCGTCATCCAACCCCGATCGCGCGTGCTCGTCGTGCAGGCCACCGGGTGGGGCAAGTCCGCCGTCTACTGGGCCGCGACCGCCGCCATCCGCGCCCGGGGCCTCGGTCCCACGCTCGTCGTCTCGCCGCTGCTCGCCCTCATGGACAACCAGGTTGCTGCCGCCACGCGCGCCGGGCTCGTCGCCGCCACCATGAACTCCACCAACATCGACGACTGGGACGCGATCTCCTCCAGCCTCGATGCCGACATGCTCGACGTCCTTCTCGTCTCACCCGAGCGGCTCGCCAATCCCAAGTTCGCCGGCAAGCTCGACGAGCTCATGGCCCGGGTCGGGCTGGTCGTCATCGACGAAGCCCATTGCATCAGCGACTGGGGTTTCGATTTCCGTCCCGACTATCGCCGCCTGTCGCAGGCCATCCTGTCGGCACCCGACGCATCGGTGCTCGCCACCACGGCCACGGCCAACCAGCGCGTCACCCACGACGTCGCCCACCAGCTCGGCGACAACACCGTCACCTTCCGCGGCACCCTGGCCCGCACGTCGCTGCAGCTCTCCGTCGTTCCCGGGCTCACGCCGCTCGAGCGTTATGCGTGGGTCGATCAGGCCCTCAACCAACTCGATGGGTCGGGCATCGTCTACGTGCTGACCGTGGCCGAAGCCCACCGGCTCACCGAGTTCCTCCAGTCCGAAGGCCACGACGTCGAGAGTTACACCGGCGGCATGGAATGGGACGATCGCCTGCGCATCCAGAACCTGTTGCAGGAGAACCGCATCAAGGCCGTCATCGCCACCTCCGCGCTGGGCATGGGTTACGACAAACCCGATCTCGGGTTCTGCATCCACGTCGGTTCACCCGCATCGCCGGTGGCCTACTACCAGCAGGTCGGTCGTGCCGGTCGCAGCCTCGCCCGGGCCGACGCCATCCTTCTGCCCTCCGAAGCCGACGAGCCGGTGTGGGAGTACTTCGCGACGGCATCGATCCCCAAACTCGAGGACGTCGAACGCGTGCTGGCCGCACTGGCCGACGGGCCGCAGTCGGTGCCCGAACTCGAGACCAGCACCACGCTGCGGCGCGGCCGACTCGAGACGCTGGTCAAGATCCTCGCCATCGAGGGATGCCTCGACAAGACCGGTTCGAAATGGCGCCTCACCGACACGCCCTACGTGCACGACCAAGCCAAGTGGGACGAATTGCGCGCCGTGCGCGCCACCGAAGCCGATCTCATGCGCCGCTATGCCGCCGGCGCCGGTTGCCTCATGGCGTTCCTGCAGGAGGCGCTCGACGATCCGTCGCCACAACCGTGCGGTCGCTGCTCGGTGTGCACGGGCATCCTGCCCACCGGCACCGGCACGCCGGCGAAGGACAGCGTGGTCGCGGCCCGCAATTTTGTGCGCGGCATCGATGTCGTCCTCGAGCCGCGCAAGAAGTGGCCGCCGGGTTCGGGCCGCAAGGGTTTCATCGACGGTGTCGCCGAAGGGCGCGTCGTTGCCTTCGCCGACGACCCCGGTTGGCAGGACGAGATCGGCGAATTCAACCGCTCGGGACGCGCGCGCATTCCGCAGCCGTTGCTCGACGGGGCCATCCCGGTCTTGACCCGTTGGCGACCGCACTGGGCCACCCGGCCGGTCGCCGTGGTTCCCTGCCCGGCGCCCGGCCCGCGCTTTCGGGCCAACCAGGAACTCGCCGCGCACATCGCTTCGATCGGCAAACTCCCGGTGCTTGATGTTTTCGTGTGGTCCGGCGACGCGCCGTCGGACGATCTCGCCTCGGCCCCGATGGTCGACCATCTCCTCGGGGCAATTTCGCTGCGAAGCGGAACCGACATTCCCCGCGATCCGGTGCTTCTCGTGTCAGCCACCGCCCGCTCGCGCTGGATCCTCACCGTCGCCGGTTCTTTGCTGCGCGACGCGGGCTGTGCGGAAGTGTTCCCGCTGGTCATCCACCAACGCCCCTGATCGGCGCGGGACAGCCAACCGCCGACCGCACACTCCGACAGGCTTCATGCGTTTCCCTCGTGTCCGCTTCGAACACCTGGAGATGCAATGAAACCGAAGATCACTTTCGACCGCACCATCGTCACCGTCCTCAATGACGCCACCGTCAACCTTCTCGTCGAGCTGGCCGCGCCTCCCGCGCCGCAGACCGAGCGCCCGCCCCTCGACCTCGTTCTCGTGATCGACAAGTCCGGCTCGATGAACGGCGCACCCATCGCTTCGGTGAAGGCTGCGGTCGGTCATCTGCTCCGGCTGCTCGGCCCGGACGACCGCGCCGGCGTCGTCGCCTTCGACAGCGATGTCGAACTCGTTCTCGACCTGAACCGACATGATGCCGACGCCGCCATCGCCAAGGTCAACGCCGTCCAGGGTGGCGGCATGACCAACCTCTCGGGAGGATGGCTCAAGGCCCTCGAGATGCTCGAGGGTTCGGCGCGCGACAACGCGTTGCGACGCATCGTGCTGCTCACCGACGGCCAAGCCAACGTCGGCGAGACCAATCCCGATCGGCTGTGCACCAATACGTCGACGGCCCGGGCCCGCAATGTCACCACCACCACGATCGGTTTCGGCGACAGCTATGACGAGCGCCTGCTTTCGGCCATGGCCGATTCCGGGGCCGGCAACGATTACTGGTGTGCCGGGCCCGACCAGGCACCGCAGATCTTCAACGACGAGTTCGAAGGCCTGGCATCGGTCGTCGCCCAGAACGTCTCCGTCGAATTGCGTCCGTCGGCCGGGGTTCTCGGCATGCGCGTGCTCAACGAGTTCCCCATCACCGAGGTGGCCGGCGGCCTGCAGATCGCGCTCGGCGACGCTTACGGCGACGAACACCGCAAGGTGATCGCCGAACTGCTCGTGCCCCCGGTGCGCGACGTCGGTCCGTACGACCTCGGCGAGATCATCGTGCGCTGGACGTCGGTCGGCGACGACATCGAGCTGCACACGACC
>WLFD01000217.1 GCA_009703925.1 Actinomycetota bacterium
CGAGGCCCGTACAGATCGGCGACGAGCTTCTTTCCCGACAGCCCAGTGTCTCCGTGCACTCCCCCTTCGATGAAGTCGCCGCGTCCGTTGATGACGAACTCGCGGGCGGAAAATCCGTCGGGGACGATGAGTCCCTCGACATCGCGAAGTGCATTCGTCACCGGATCACCGAGCAATCCATAGAGCGATCCGTAGTCCACGCCCTTGCGGTGCTGAATCGACACATTCAGAAACTCGACCACCGCTTCGCCGTTGTCGTACTCGCGAACCCCGAGGAGCACTTTGCCGTCCGGACCCAACAACTCAGGGTTGACCAGCGAACACGCAAAGAGGGCGCGCTGTGCTTCCCGAGCGGCGAATACTTCGACAGGGAGGTTGGCATGTGCGCCTATCGGTGTCGCATGCCCAACGACGATCACCTGATCATCACTCAACACCGAGTTGGTCTGCTCGTCATCTTCGATCTCGTCGACGAGCAAATGTGACCTGACCTCGAGCGGGTGCGCGTGGGTTCCGACGTACCCGCAATCGGCAAGTGCCTCATTCACGACTCGGGTCAGATCTTCCTGCGACGCGAAGTCGATCACGTCGTAGCCCCGGGGAAAGAGCGAATCATCCATTGGTGGGAGCGTGAGCACGTAGCCCTGCAGGACCGCTTCGGTCGCACTCAATGCAACCTCGATGCCACAGCGGGCGCCCGCGAAGCGGGTGGTCGCTTCGTCGACCAGTCGCTCGGCGACAGCGTCCGCACACCGATCGACGTGGCCGGGAGTGACCGACTCGGCAACACGCAACACCCCGCTCATCGCAGACCCAACTTCGTGACGCGGCCGAGCTCATCGAGCGGCGATGTGCTTCCTCTTGCGCAGATCACCGATTCAACGGTGATTCCCCGCTCTTCCAGTTGCTTCACGATGGATGGATCGGTTTGCTCGACATACCCGTCGCTCACCACCACGATGCTTGCGACATCCTGTTGGCCCAGTGCATGTTCGAGAACGCTCCAGATCGCCGTTCCGCCGGTGGTCGTCACCGTTCCCGACTGCAGATCGTCGAGGTGAAGCGGCTCGACGACGGTCGAGAATTGCCACGTGGTGGCCAGACCGCGTTCCACGAACTTCCGCAACGGAGTGATCAGTCTCGGAAGATCCGACGACATCGAACCGGAGACGTCGAGATAGACCATTGCCCGTCCCGGTCGACCATTCACGATCCGCCGTTCTTCCACCTCGCCCTTCCACAGGAGCGACGACACCCCAAGGCGCCGGCGAGCCAATCGCTGGCGATCGCGGGCCACCGGGATCGGGGTCTGCACCGGGCGCGGCAGCAGCACTTGATCGCGTTGATGATCTCCATGCCGATCCGGCCGACAGGCCCGCCGCAGCACCGTCTCCATTGCCTGCTCTGTCGACAACAACTCCTGCGCCGGCGCGACGATCCACTGGTTGGCGCCATCGCGACGCCCCTGGTCCAGTCCGAAGTCGTTACCGGGAGCAGGCCACGACTTGGTGACGTCGCCCAGCACACTTTGCACGAACGGATTTGCCATCGGGTCGCGCGATTCGTTCGCGCCGCTGTGGTCGCCAAGAACAACCGGCCCTTCGGACTCGGAATCCGCAGCAACAGCTGCAGCCAACTTGTCGTAGCCCTTCCACCTGCTCACGAGTCTCACAATCTCGCCGTAGGTCGGGGCGCCGAGGTAGCCGCCGGGTCCGGGGTAAAGCCTCTTCAGAATGCCCGTCGTACCCCGAGGTGCATCTTTGCCGTAATCCGGATTGTCGGGCCAACCTTCCGGGGCCCGCAACAGGCGACCGGGAAACGACTCGCTGTCGTTCAGTTCTTCGAAGAAGCCTCGGTACTCGGCGCCGGGAAACTGCTTCGTGAGCTCGGCGTTGATGATCGCATCGAAGGCGATGTTCTCGGCCAACGTCGGGCGACTGGTGAGCCGGGCGTGGGCAAACAGCACATGCCACAACTCGTGCATGACCAACAGAAACAGGTGCTCATCGTGGGCGCAGTATCTGGCGACGAACTCGGGGTTCACCAGCAGCCGACTGGTCGACCCGGTCGTCACTGCCGCCGTCGACACCTCGATTGTTTCGCGGATTTCCACCAACTGGAGAAACGCCTCGAGCTCGAATGTGGCCCCCGGGATGCACCCGGCCAGACGTTCTCCGAGATTGCTCGTCTGTGTCAGATTCGCTGTGGTCATTGTTCGGTTTCCTTTCGAAGTTCCTGTGCGGATTGTGTTGATTGAACGAGCTCGACAAGTCGGCGATCATCGGTGGCCCAGCGATGGGTTTCACCATCGAGGTGCTGAAGAAGGGGAAATCGTGTGTGAAGAAATCCATCCCGGATACGACGGGTGACATTCGCCGTGAGCCGCCAGTCGTTGCACTGAATCGGCGGGGGGTCGACCCTTAGTTTCTGACCGAATGTGGACCGGAGATCGACGACCATCACCGCTCCGCTGAGCCCGAGCGACTGCCAGTACTCCTCGCACTCGATCTCCTCCCTGCGACTCAGCGGTTTCGCCGAAGGCAGGATGGTGAAGGTCGCCCATGTGGGCCGCAACTGCCCGACGTTCATCTCCACCGGCGTGCGGGCGACCCCTCTCAAGCGTCAACCCCGAACAGCTCGCGATACCCGCGAAAACGCACGAGTATGTCGCGCCAGTCTTCGACTTCGGTGAAGCGTTCCGAATGCACGCCATGGAGCAACGCCTGGTCGAGAACGTCACACTCGTTCTGCGCGATGTATGCCTGGATCTCGCGGACGACCCGGAGCCCCGCACCCGGCAATACCCGATGGGTCTCATCGCGGGGCACAAGCACCTTTTGCGCCAATTCGACCAAGGGCGCCCAAGCCGCCGGGGTGAGATCGCGATCGGCGAATGCCCTTGCGAAAATCACGGCAACAGCGTGCTGCTCGGCCTTCGACGGGGTGGTCGCGATCGCCGCAGTGATCAACCGCGCCAGGATTCGATCGTCTCCACCTTGCTGCGCGGCCAACCACACCCGCCGCACCGGGTCGGTCTCCTCGAGCAGTTCACGCAGAAGCGCGCCCTGTTCGAGATCGGTGATTTCCCAGGCTTGACGATGGGCCGCCAATACCTGCACATACGCCGGTGGTGTCGACGTTGCACGACCTGGCAACGCGTGGAGAAGC
>WLFD01000218.1 GCA_009703925.1 Actinomycetota bacterium
GTCGGCGCGACCGGCGGCGATCTGCTCGTCGCGGAACGCGTTCTGGTTGTCGAGGAGTGTCCCGATGACCTCCGGCCACGTCGAGCGGATGTAATCGGTCCAATCGGCGTCGCTGAACGTGCTGGTGAGTGAACGCACGAGACTGCAGACGGATGCCACGACGTTCGCCGGATCGCGGTGGGTGAGGACGAAGCGCGCGTCGGGGTAGACGGCGAGGAGCGCGGCCGGATCGACCAGATGGACCGGCGATTTCAGCTGCCACCGGCCCGTGTAATCGGACTGGAGCGTCTGGAGGACCATCCGGTGATAGGCGTACGCGGGTCGATGATCGGCGGCGAGAAGCCATTGCATGTAGCCGTCCACATTGAACGTGGTCGCAAGGTGAAGGCTCGTGAACTCCTGACCGAGCAGTACCGCACACTCGATCGGCATGTCCGGTGGATCGTGGTGGATGCTCTTGAACTCCGGGTTGATCATGCCGAGCATGTCGGGAGCCTCGAGAGCGTCGAGGAAGCGTTGGTCGGTTCGATAGTCGGCTCGCGTCGGCGGGGGAACGGAATCGTTCGCTTCCCAGTGCAGCAGCGACCGGTTGGCGGGATCGGCGGAGAGGAGATGACTGAGAGCGGTCGTGCCCGTGCGGGGGAGTCCGATCAGGAAGATCGGCGCCTCGACGGCATCGTCGGCCGCGGCGGGGTTGTTCTTGTGCCAGTCGACGACGCGGAGTCGGTTCACGAGATTGCCGAGGCACATCCCCTCGGCGGCAGCTTCGCCGATGGCGTTGAACCGACCATCCGCCGCTGTCGAGTCGAGGAACACGCCGAGGCCCTCCCGGAACGACGGGTCGCCGAAGTCCTGGAGTCCGCCGGATGCCTCCGAAGCTGCGCGCAACAGTTCATCGATTGTCAGGCCCATGGTGTGAATCCCCCCGGATCGAAGCAGTGAACGAAAGGTACTCCCCGGTGCCGTCCCACCAGCAATGATGGAGGGGTTCGCATCTCCGGGAGAAACACGTGACCGATTCCGATTCATCAGCAGACGTGCCCGGCGGTTGGGGACCGGCCCTCCAGGATCTCGCCGAGCGGCGCGTGGCTGCCCGGGCGATGGGGGGCGAGGAACGCCTCGCGAAGCGCCGGGCCAAGGGGCAACTCGACGCGCGCGAGCGAATCGATCATCTCCTCGATCCCGGAACGTTCCGCGAACTCGGGACGCTCGTGGGTGATGTGCCGGGGGACGGAATCGTGGCCGGGGCGGGTCGGATCGACGGTCGTCCCGTCATGGTGGGTGCGGAGGACTTCACGGTGTTGGCCGGCTCGATCGGACCGGGAAGCACCTCGAAGCGCTGGCGCATCGCCGAACTCGCGCTCGCCGAGCGCATACCGCTGATCATGCTGCTCGAAGGCGCCGGTCACCGAGGCGGCGGAGGCGGCGGTCGCACGCCGACAGATCTGCTCATTCAGGCGAAGTGTTCGGGGCGGATCCCGGTGGTGAGCGCCGTGATGGGCCCGTCGGCCGGACACGGCGCCCTCATCGTGCCGATGTCCGATTTCAGCGTCATGACCGCGGACGGGGCGGTGTTCACGGCCGGCCCGCCGGTCGTCAAGGAATCGTTGGGTGAGGACATCTCCAAGCAGGATCTGGGCGGTCCGTCCGTTGCTGTTGCGAGCGGGCTCGTCCACAATGTCGCCGAGGGCGATGTCGCGGCGCTCGACATGATCCGCCACTACCTGATGTTCTTCCCGTCGAGTGCGTGGTCGTACCCGCCGCGCATCGCGGGTGCGGATCAGGGGCCCCGACCGACCGACGAACTGTTGAGCATCATTCCCCGCGACACGCGCAAGGTCTACGACATGCGCGATGTGCTCGACGTCATCTTCGATGACGGCAGCTGGTTCGAGGTGCAAGCCGGTTTCGGGCCGGCGATGATCTGCGCCCTCGCTCATCTCGGAGGCGAACCGGTGGCGGTCATCGCCAACGAGCCGAACGTTCTTGCCGGATCCATCGATTCCGATGCCGCGGACAAGGCCGCTCACTTCATCACGGTGGCCGACTCGTTCCATCTCCCGCTTGTCTTCCTTGCCGACAACCCGGGAATGCTTCCGGGCAGCGCCTCCGAGCGTTCGGGAGTGCTGCGCAGCGGGGCGCGTATGTTCGCCGCGCAGACGCAGGCGGCGAGTCCGAAGCTGCACCTGACGCTGCGCAAGGCCTACGGGTTCGGTTCGATGGTCATGTCCATGGTGGGCTTCGACAACCAGTCAGCGACCTTCGCGTTCCCCGGGGCGACACTCGGAGCGATGGGGGCAAGCGCGATGAGCCGCGCCACAGGAGCGAAGGCCGACGAGGCGGCGGAACTGCGCGAAGCGGAACTTCAGGCCTCCTACCGATCCGCGTCCAACCTCGGCTTCGATGAACTCATCGATCCCCGCGAAACCCGAGCGGTTCTCATCGATGCGCTCGATCGGGCGCTTCTGCGTCGTCAGGTCGCGGCGGAACCCGTCAGCCGCACGGCGATCACTCCCTGATTTCGGGTAGGCGAATCATTTTCTGTCGGGAATGAACCGTGTTCTTGCCGACAGCGGGTACTGTTTCCCCGCTGCGGGTCATTCGCCCGCGGTTCTGACGGGTCGTTCGTGACTCGTCATGGTTCGCATATTTGGAGGCACCAATGGTTCTTGCAGCAACGGACTGGGGCGTGGGCGAAGTTGTCCTCACGTTCCTCTGGTTCACAATGTTCTTCATCTGGATCTGGCTCGCGATCAGCGTGTTCATCGACATCTTCCGCAGCCCCGACATGGGCGGAATTCACAAGGCCCTCTGGGTCCTTGCGATCTTCATCGTTCCGTTCCTCGGCGTGCTCGCCTACCTCATCGTCCGCGGTGGGAAGATGGCGACGCACAACATCGAGGCCGCCAAGGCTCAGGACGCAGCGATGCAGGACTACATCCGTTCCGCAGCGGGCACGACCCCGGCCGACGAACTGCACCGTCTCGCCGACCTCAAGGACCGCGGCGTCATCGACGATGCCGAGTTCCAGAAGCTCAAGTCCAAGGTTGTCAGCTGAACCTTTTTCGTTGATCGACCAACGTGTCGATCTGTCGGATAGCCGGTGAAAAGCCGGCGAGTTCTGTGAA
>WLFD01000219.1 GCA_009703925.1 Actinomycetota bacterium
CGTGTATCGCAAAGACTGTTGCGGCAGTGAAGGCAGCGGCACCCAAAAAGGTTTCGTGATGGTACGACCGATCGATACCGGCACCACGGATCTTCTTGCCGAACTTCATGACGATGGCGTGCTTGTCGCCACCCTGAACCGTCCCGACACGCGGAACGCCTTCAGCGGCGTGATGGGCCGTGCCCTCGGTGACATCTACCGAATGGCCGATGCCGACGACGCAGTGCGCGTGGTCGTGCTCACGGGAACGCCTCCGGCGTTCTGCGCCGGTGCCGATTTCTCCAGCGGATCCGACGTGTTCGAGCGCTCGGAAGCGCAAGCCTTCAGTGCCAATCCGGTTTCGCCTCCCGCATGGCGCATACGCAAACCCGTCATCGCCGCCGTGAACGGACACGCCATCGGTGTCGGACTCACGCTCACGCTTCACTGCGATCTGCGGTTCTTCGCACGCGATGCGAAGTACGGCATCGTTCAGGTCCGTCGTGGCGTCATGCCCGATGCACTGAGTCATTGGACATTGCCCCGGATTGCCGGCCTCGCCAACGCCGCCGACATCATGCTCACCGGCCGCACGTTCACTGGTGATGAAGCCCGCGAGCTTGGTATCGCATCGCGTGTGCTTGCGAACGACGACGTGCTGCCGCACGCGCTTGAGGTCGCGCACGACATGGCGGTCAACACCGCTCCGGTCTCGGTCGCAGTGACCAAGCGACTCCTGTGGAGTTCGTTCGCCATGAGCCCGAGCGAAATCGACCGAGCCGAGACAGATCTGCACCATCACCTGATGGGAGAGGCCGACGCACGCGAAGGCGTCAACGCGTTCCTCGAGCGTCGGGAACCGGACTGGTCGCTCACGGTGAACAACAACTGGCCCGACGAGTGGCCCGGACCAGAGGATGTCCTATGAGTGATCCGGCGATGAGAACGACATCCGAGGTGCTCGCTGGCTGCGATCTTGCGGGGATGACCGTCCTGATCACGGGAGGAACAACCGGGATCGGGAAAGAGACTGCTCGGGCTCTCGCTGCGGCCGGATCGTCTGTTGTCATCACGGCCCGCTCGGACGAAAAGGGGCAACAGGCTGTTGCCGAACTGCTCGAACTCGTACCGGGCGGATCGTTCTCCTACGAGGTCCTTGAACTCGGTTCTCTCGCGAGTGTGCGCTCGTTCACCGACCGATTCCTGGTCGAGCACGAGCGGCTCGATGTTCTCGTTGCCAACGCCGGGATCATGGCGGTTCCCTTCGGGCACACGGACGACGGATTCGAGTTGCAGTTCGGCACGAACCACCTCGGTCACTTCGTGCTGGTCGGTCGGCTCCTGCCGTTGCTCGTGTCCAGCGCCCCGGCGCGGATCGTTCTTCTGAGCTCGGGTGGCCACGCTGCGTCCGACATCAATTGGGATGATCCGAACTTCGCAACTCGGCCATATTCGAAACTCGAGGCCTACGGTCAGTCGAAGACGGCGAACGTGCTGCATGCCGTCGAACTCGAGCGGCGCTATCGGGACAAGGGCGTTCAGGCTTGGTCGGTTCATCCGGGCATGGTGAAGACCGACCTCGGTCGCCATTTCACCAGCGACGATTACGCGGAACTCGTGGAGCGGGCGAAAGCGGCTGGCGGCGAACTGCCCCGACGGGTCGGCGTCGATGTCGGCGCGGCAACGAGTGTGTGGGCGGCGACATCGGGCGAGGCGCTCACCTGCGGTGGGAGCTATCTGGCCGATTGCGCCGTGGCCGATGCAAAAGCATGGGCCACCGACCCCGCAGCAGCCCGCCGGCTGTGGGCATTGTCGGAGGAACTCGTCGGTGAATGGTTCCCCGAACCGGACTGAGCCGGAACCTGCGCCTCAGCGGGCGCGGAGTTCGAGCTGTTCGCGGTTGGTGATGCGATAGCGACGTTCGGCCTGCTCGATCCAGCCGAGACGCACGAAGCTGGCGATCGCCTTGTTCACGCGTTCGCGGGAAGCGCCGACCATTCCGGCGAGTTCTTCCTGGGTGATGGGAAGCGAGAATTCGTCGGCATCACCGGCAAGCTCGAGGAGTCGCTTGGCCGTGCGGCCGGTGACGTCGAGAAACACCGAATCGGCAAGCTGCTCGTCGGTGCTGCGAAGGCGGGTGGCGAGCATCTCCACAACGTTCCAGAGAAGCTCGGGTTGGCTTTCGTAGATGGCGCGGAGGGGAGCGTACGGAATGGCGATCGCTTCGGACGGTTCGAGCGCACGGGCTTCGGCGGAACGCGGACGCCCGTCGAACAACGCCATTTCGCCGAAGAGGTCGCCGCGCTCCATGAGCGCAACCACCGATTCGCGACCGTCAATCGAACGATTGGCGATCGCGATGCGACCGGATACGACAACGAAGAGTTCGGTGGCAACGTCGCTCTCGCTGAACATCACGCCACCGCGGTTGTAGGAGCGCGTCTCGGCCACGGCGACAAGCGCATCGAGGGGTTCGCCCTCGAAACCTTTGAAGAATTCGACTGTGTTGAGAAGCTCGCGATCTACCACGGGGGCCAACACTAGTGGGCCTGCACGTAGGCGTTGGATGTTTCTCGGCGCGTCATCGCCGCATGCTCGGGTCCTCGCGTAACGTTGCCATGCCGATCGAGATCTGCGGGAAGAGTGACGATCATGAGTTCAACCGATGTTCCGGCCGATGGGCCCGTATGGGCAATCGTTCTCGCTGCCGGTTCGGGCCGGCGCTATGGCCCCCATCCGAAGCAGTACGAATTCCTCGGTAGCGAGAGAGTTGTAGATCGGTCGCTGGCGATCGCCCGCGCCGCGGCCGATCACGTTGTAGTTGTGCTCGGTCCGGGCGAGGAAGCGGAAGGCGCACGGCTTGTCGAAAGCGGCGCCGCCGATGTCGCGGTGGAGGGTGGCGAGGAACGGTCCGACTCGGTACGGGCCGCGCTCGGCGTGATCGACGAGGATGCGGCGGTGATCGTGGTCCACGACGCAGCTCGTCCACTGGCTACGGCCGAACTCCACCAGGCGGTCGTCGCCGTTGTCCATGGGGGCGCCGATGCCGCGATTCCGGCGGTCCCCGTCACCGACACGATCAAACGGGTGACCCACGATGAGTACGGGGACCTCGTTGCCTCGGCGACACTTGACCGGTCGGAAC
>WLFD01000022.1 GCA_009703925.1 Actinomycetota bacterium
ATCGGCGACAAGGTGTCGCTTCGCCAGTTTGTCGGCGGTTCCCGGGCCGATGGCGGCAATGCGCACGCCGGCAAGATCTCGCCCGTCGCGCAGAAGGTCACAGAACCGCGATGCGCCATTTGCCGACGTGAGAATCACCCAGTCGTATCCGGCAAGATCGGCAACTGCAGCTCGAAGAGATGCTCCCCCGTCCGAGGGATCGACGATCTCGATCGTCGGGATCGAACGTGCATCGGCGCCGGCCGACCGCAGCCGATGCGTGAGCGCCGACGACTGATGACGCGGGCGGGTGACCGCCACACGCTTGCCGAACAACGGACGCGATTCGAACCACGACAACTCGGTTGCCGCTACCGAACCGATCACGATCACGCTCGGCGCCTCGAGTTCGAAATCGCAGAGGGTCGCCAGGGTCGCCCGAACCGTGCGCTGCTCCGGCCGGGTCCCCCACTGGACGGCAGCGGCCGGGGTTTCGGGAGCGAGGCCACCCGCGAGCAGTCGGGCCACGATCTTGGGCAGGCGTCCGATGCCCATGAGGATGACGATCGTTCCACCGACGCGGGCAACCGCTTCCCAATCCAGTTCGCCGCCCTTGTCCGGATCCTCGTGTCCGGTCACGACGGTGAACGAGGTCGACGAATGCCGCAGGGTGACGGGAATCCCGGCATAGGCCGGCACGGCGATCGCCGAGGAGATCCCCGGGACCACCTCGTACGCGAGACCCGCCGCTTCGAGGGCGGCCGCTTCCTCGCCGCCGCGGGCGAAGACGAACGGATCGCCGCCCTTGAGACGGACGACGTTCAGCCCGGTTCTTCCCCGTTCGACGAGAAGTTCGTTGATGTCGTCCTGCGCCATCACCGCCCGGCCCGCGCTCTTGGCGACACTGATCCGCTCGGCTCCCTCCGGCGCCAGTTCGAGGAGGGCACCCACCGACAACCGGTCGTAGACGACCACATCGGCGGTGGCGAGCACCTCGGCACCCCGAAGGGTCAGCAATCCCGGGTCGCCGGGCCCGGCGCCAACCAGATAGACGGTCACGGGGCCGAGCCTAGGGGTTCCCTACCGGGGCTCCAGATTCCGGGGTGACCGAATTCTCAGCGAGTCGGGTTGTGCAAATCGGATTTAGCACTAAATTGATATTGCCCATTGAGCCCAGTGGACCTTCTTTTATCGGAGGCATTCATGGAGTCATTCGTTGTAAATGCGGAGCGCCCGTCCTGGATGGAGGAAGCGGCATGTAAAGGCCGCACAAACCTCTTCTTCGGCATCGCGGGTGAACGCCCCGAGCGTCGGATCCGGCGCGAAGCGAGTGCACGCAAGGTGTGTGCGTCGTGCCCCGTCATGGTTCCGTGCCGCGATCTCGCCCGAGACAACCGCGAGAACGGTTTCTGGGGTGGCGAATCGGAAGAGGAACGGGCGATGACCGGTCATGCACCCCGCTCGATCAGTCGCCGCGCCGTGCAGGAAGCCGCTGCCCGAGCGTCGTGACAGCCGCTGCGGTCAATCGGACGGAGTCTCGTCCCTGACCGCGGCGTAGGCCGCGAGTACCCGTGCCCGACTTGTCGCCAGATCGACAACGGGTGACGGATAGTTGTCCCCGAGGATCACACCTGCCGCCGCGAGTTCGAGCGGTCCGACATCCCAAGGTTCGTGGATGGCCTTGTTGCCGAGTCCGGCCAGCTCCGGGATCCAGCGCCTGATGTAGTCGCCCCCAGCGTCGAAACGTTGGCCCTGAAGCACGGGATTGAACACCCGGTTGTAGGGAGACGCGTCGGGACCTGTGCCGGCGACCCATTGCCAGTTCCCGACGTTCTGGGGAACATCGGCGTCGACGAGCAGATGACGGAAGAATCGCTCGCCGCGCCGCCAGTCGATCAACAGGTTCTTGACGAGAAACGATGCGGTGACCATGCGGACGCGGTTGTGCATCCACCCGGTCGCCAACAACTGGCGCATGCCGGCGTCGACGAACGGGAATCCGGTCCTGCCGGTCGACCAGGCCTCGAAATCTTCTTCGTCGTCGCGCCATGCGATCGCCGCATACCGGGGCTTCATGGGGGCGCTGACGAGCGAGGGTGTTGCGTGGAGAAGGTGGGCGTACCAATCGCGCCATGCGAACTGGCGAACCAGAGCCGCCCGACCGGGGGTCGCCGTGCCGATGACGTCGGCAGCCGTGCGCGGCGAAATCGTCCCGAAGCGGAGATCCGCCGAGAGTTCCGACGTGCCGGTCATCGCGGGGAAATTGCGATTGTCGTCGTACCCATCCGCTCGTTCCGCTGCGAGTTCGAGTCGGGCGATTGCACCGATCTCGCCGGGGAGGGCCGCATCCCCCGCCAACCCTTCGACCAACGGGTAGGCGACAGCAGCGACGGGAAGAGCTTCACCGGCATCCGCCACGAGTGCGGCCGAACCCGGGGTCGGCCACGGGAGCCAGGGAACCTTCTCCCAAGCCCGGTGGAACGGCGTGAAGACCTGCGAGAGGCCTCCGGCATTCGTCTTGACCGAACCGGGTTCGTGGATCAGCGTTCCCCATTGCGCGTTCCAGTCGATGCCGTTGGCCCGGAGATCCGCCTTCACCGCAGCGTCCCGCGCCGTCGCGTAGGGCGTGACGTCCTCGTTCACGTAGACCGTGCCGACACCACGCGCCAGCGCTTCGTCGACCACGATCGTTCCCGGATCCCCGATGCGGATGAGCAGGCGGCCACCCGCTTCGGCAAGGCGGGCATCCAGAGCGGCGACGTCACCGAGCAGACGGGCCGCCCGGAACTCCCCCGCCTTGTCGAGCAGCGCCGGGTCGATGACGAAAAGCGCAACAACGGTTGCGTGACCGTTCGTGGCTGAAGCCCAGGCGGGATTGTCGTCCAGTCGCAGATCTCGACGGAACCAGACGAGGCCCAGATCGCCGGACATCGATCAGGCGATCGGTCGGCCGAAGGGAAGCGAGTCGCGCCAGGTGAGCAGGAACGCTTCCGCCGATTCGCAGGCGCCGAGCAACGGACCCAGAGGATGATCGAGGACCTGCCGAAGCACGTCGTCCACCAGTGTCGCCGCCGCTGCCGCATCCGGAGCGACAACATCGCCTTCGTCGGACCACGCGGCAAGATGCCCGCCGGTCGTGACGAAATCGGGAAGGACGACCACGCCGAGGCGGCCGAGCATCGCAAGAGCCTTCGCCGTCACCGGAAGGGGTCCGTCGGGGACGACGAAACGGGCCTGGACGCCGGCGGCGGCACCGTCGCCGATGACACCGACCTTCGAACCGGCGATGAGAACTCCGACGGGAGCGCGCAGCACCGCGTCGGCCGAATCGACCTCGCCGAGTTCCGCGACGAACGCCGCCCCGTGCGTAGTCCAAGCCTCGGCCAACGCCACCGGATCGAACCCGGCATCACTGGAGATGGTTCCGGTGGCCGTCGAGATACCCGTGATGCGGGCCCCGCGCGAAACCAGATCCAAAGCGAGGGCAGGGCCGTTCGCATCGAAACCTTCGATGGCCACGGAGCGATCGTCGCAGGCATCGAGAACCAGTCCGGCGGCGGAAGCCACACCGGCCGTCCGCAGAGTCTGCCGCGATTCCCACCACACCCCGGGGCGGGGATCATGCGATCGGAGTTCGAGGATTTCGTTGTCTCCCAACCCGCGTGCGGCTTCGAGCATCAGCGGTTCGGCACCCTCCGCCGACGCATCGGCGACGAGTTCCGCGACAAACGCCGCTATCGCATCCGGACGCGTATCGCCGGGAGCGTTGATGCCGGCGGACGCGCCGGACACCTTCCGGCCGAAGGCGGCGAACTGGTACGTCTGCGAACGGGCCAGCCACGTGGCCCCGTCGACCAGCAGTTTCGGAGCGAGTCGGACGATTCCGGCGGCAGGAGCGTTGTCGAGGTCGCGTACGACAAAGGCGTCTGTGGTGGTGAGCTTGCGTGTGGTCACCCGACGATTCTCGCATGGACCCGACACAATTCGTGAACGCAAGGGCCCGGTTGATCAGAGAGGTCCGGTTGTGCGGAAGACTGTTCGGATGGAAGACACCATCGACGTCGTCATCGAAATCCCCCGCGGAAGCAGGAACAAGTACGAGGTCGACCATCACACCGGCCAGATCCGCCTCGATCGTCGACTTTTCTCCGCCACCACCTATCCGACCGAGTACGGCTTCATCCCGAACAGCCTCTCCGAGGACGGCGATCCGCTCGATGTCCTCGTCCTCACCGAGGACCCGACATTCCCCGGATGCTGGATCAACGTGAGACCTGTCGGCGTCATGTGGATGGAGGACGAGGCCGGCCCCGACGCCAAGATCGTCTGCGTCCACCACGTCGAACCCCGTTGGCGCGACGTGCACGACATCGATGACCTCCCACCGGAGACGCTCGCCGAGATCAAGCACTTCTTCACGATCTACAAGGATCTCGAACCCGGCAAGTTCTCCGTGATCGGCGAGTTCCAGAACCGCGAAGCGGCCTGGAAGGAAATCGCCGCGTCCCTCGCCCGACACGTTCCCGCCGCCCACGCCTGATCGGCAGTCACCCACCGGCTAGACCGTTCCCATGTCTACCGGCGGATCAAACAGGGCGATTCTTGCTGCCCTCGCGGCCAATCTCGGAATCGCGATCGCGAAATTCCTGGGATTCCTGTTCACGATGTCGAGTTCCATGCTCGCCGAGAGCGTGCACTCCTTTGCCGACACCGGCAACCAGATTCTCCTTCTGCTCGGAGGCAAACGATCCCGCCGGCATCCAACACCGATGCACCAGTTCGGATTCGGCCGCGAACGGTTCTTCTGGGCCTTCGTCGTCTCCATCGTGCTTTTCACCCTCGGTTCGGCATTCGCACTGTTCGAGGGAATCGAGAAGATGCTCCATCCCCATGCCATCGAGTCGGCAGGGTGGGCAATCGGAATTCTCCTGGTCGCCATCGTCCTGGAGGGATTTTCCTTCCGGACCGCCATCCACGAGGCCCGGCCGGCCAAGGGTTCCGCGTCATGGCCGATGTTCATCCGGCATTCGAAATCACCTGAACTGCCCGTCGTGATTCTCGAGGACTCCGGTGCGCTGATCGGACTCGTGATCGCACTTACGGCGGTGATTACCGCCGTCGTCACCGGGAACCCATTTTGGGACGGAGTTGGCACCACTGCGATCGGCGCATTGCTCGGCGTCATCGCCGTCGTTCTGGCCATCGAGATGAAGAGTCTTCTCATCGGTGAGGCGGCCAGCTCCAGTGACCAGGACGCCATTGCCGAAGCGATCCGGACGTCGCCGAGGATCGTGTCGCTCATCAATCTCCGGACCGAACACATCGGCCCCGAAACCATCCTCGTGGCGGCCAAGGTGCAGTTCGACGAGTCCCTCACGATGCGCGAACTGGCCGACGTCGTCGACGGTGCCGAGGCCGCCATCCGCAGGGTCGTACCCACGGCAACGAGGATCTTCCTCGAACCCGATGTCGTGCGCGAGCGGGAAACAACGACCCTTCCCGGCCACTGAATCCCCGATACCCCCAGTTCAGGGCCTTTTTATCGAAATCCGACCAAAAAGGTCGACTTTTGGACCCGGGTTTGTAAAATGGCCCCTCCGATCACATCCGCGATCGGATCGACAACCCGCGTATCAACAACCCGCGTATCAGCCCTGGAGGCTTACGAGATGGCCCTTCGACTTGGCGACATCGCCCCCGATTTCACCGCCGACACCACCCAAGGCAATCTGTCCTTCCACGAGTGGAAGGGTGATTCGTGGGCCGTCCTGTTCTCCCATCCCAAGGACTTCACTCCGGTCTGCACGACCGAACTCGGGACCGTGGCCAAACTCAAGCCCGAATGGGACAAGCGCAACGTCAAGCCCATCGGCCTCTCGGTCGACCCGGTCGATTCCCACAAGAAGTGGGAGGGCGACATCGAGGAGACCCAGGGTCAGGCCGTCAACTTCCCCGTCATCGCCGATCCGGACCGCTCCGTCGCCGATCTCTACGACATGATCCATCCGAACGCCAGCGACACGATGACCGTCCGATCGGTGTTCATCATCGATCCGGCCAACAAGGTTCGCCTGATCCTCACCTATCCGGCCAGCACGGGACGCAACTTCGACGAACTGCTCCGGGTCATCGATTCGCTCCAGCTCACCGATGGCTACAAGGTCGCCACGCCGGCGAACTGGACCGACGGCGCCGACGTCATCGTCTCCCCCGCCCTGTCCGATGACGAAGCGACCGAGCGTTTCCCCAAGGGATTCACCAAGCTCAAGCCGTACCTGCGCATGACACCGCAACCGAACAAGTAATCGGCAACCGAACACGCAATTCGCAGCGGGGCAGGCACAACGCCTGCCCCGTTGCGCGTACAAGGTCGTAGAATCCACTTTGTGAACGCTCCCCTCGTGCCTCCCACCATGACCGACGCCGCCGCCCGCACGGTGAACCTTTCCAAGGTCTACGGATCCGGCGAAACCGAGGTCAAGGCCCTCGATGACGTCACGATCGACTTCGAACGCGGCAGATTCACGGCGATCATGGGGCCATCCGGCAGCGGCAAGTCCACCCTCATGCATTGCGTCGCCGGCCTCGACACCATCACGACGGGTCAGATCTTCGTCGGCGACATCGACCTCGGCACCCTCAACGAACGGCAGCTCACGCGCCTTCGCCGCGACACCATCGGCTTCATCTTCCAGGCGTTCAACCTGATTCCTACGCTCGACGCACTCGAGAACATCACCCTGCCCATGGACCTCGCCGGCCGGTCCGCCGACAAGGAATGGCTCGACACCATCGTGGCCACTGTCGGCCTCGGTGACCGCCTCTCGCACCGGCCGAGTGAACTCTCCGGAGGGCAGCAACAGCGTGTCGCTGTCGCCCGCGCTCTGGCCAGCAGGCCGGCGATCGTGTTCGCCGACGAACCCACCGGCAATCTCGATTCACGCGCCGGCACCGAGATCCTCCAGTTCATGCGCACCGCGGTCGACACCTTCGGCCAATCCATCGTGATGGTCACGCACGATCCCACTGCAGCGAGTTATGCCGACCGGGTGGTGTTCCTCGCCGACGGTCGCATCGTCGACGAGATCCAGTCGCCGACAGCCGAAGCGGTTCTCGACCGCCTCAAGCGTTTCGGAGCCTGACGTGCTCAAGGTGACCCTGCGGGGGCTCATGGCCCATAAGGTCCGGCTCATCGCCACGGCGATCGCCGTCATTCTGGGGGTCGCGTTCATGACCGGCACCCAGGTGCTCACATCGAGCATCAGCGCAAGCTTCGACAAGGTCTTCGCGGATGTCTACGCGTCCATCGATGTCGTCGTCCGTTCCGATACCAAGATCGAGACGCCGTTCGGTGCCGAACGTACGCGGATGACCGACGAGGTCGTTCCCGCCATCGAGGATGTCCCGGGAGTCGCTGCGGCCGAAGGTCAGGTCGTCGGCCAGATCCGCGTCCTCGATCGCAACAATGAACCGCTCGTGGCTACACAGGGTCCTCCCAATTTCGCGTTGAACTGGCTCACCGCCCCGCAGCTCAACGGATGGAGCCTCGTCGAAGGTTCCGCTCCGATGGGACCGGACCAGGTGGTCCTCGATGCCAAGACCGCGAAGGACGGTTCCTACGCGGTCGGCGACAACGTTTCGGTTCTGGTGACCGGCGGTGTGCAGCAGTTCCAGGTCGTCGGCATTGCGAAATTCGGCAAACTCGAGACATGGGGTGGAGCTCAGGCCGCACTCTTCGACACCGCCACCACACAGGCGCTCGTCGGTGAGCCAGGCAAGTTCGACTGGATCTCCATCGCCGGCAAGGAAGGTGTTTCACAGGCAGAACTCCGCAACGAGGTCTCGCTCGTGATTCCCGCCGGGACGGAGGCGATCACCGGCAAGGAGTTCACCGCCGAGAGTCAGGACGCGTTCCAGAAGATCATCGGTGTGTTCAACACGTTCCTTCTCGCCTTCGCCCTCATTGCGCTGTTCGTCGGTTCGTTCGTCATCTACAACACGTTTTCGATCATCGTCGCCCAGCGCACCCGCGAACTCGCGCTGCTCCGGGCAATCGGGGCATCCCGCGGCCAGGTCCTGCGTTCGGTCATCCTCGAGGCCTTCACGGTCGGATTCGCCGCCTCCGTGGTGGGAGTCGGCTTCGGCATCCTTCTCGCCATCGGCCTCAACAATCTGATGAAGTCCGTCGGATTCTCCGGCCCTGACACGCCGATCATCATTCCCATGTCGGCCGTCATTTCGTCCGTCGTCGTCGGCACGGTCATCACACTGCTCTCGGCCGTCTTCCCCGCCCGACGAGCGGCCACGATCGCACCGGTCGCCGCAATGCGCGATGTTGCCGTCGAGTCCGTCCTCACCTCCCGTCGTCGTCTTTCCGCCGGACTCGTCCTGCTTGCCGGCGGCGCGATCGCGCTCTGGTTCGGCCTCTTCGGCAACCTCGATTCCGGACTGCAACTGGTCGGCCTCGGGGCATTCACGGTGTTCATCGGCATGACGGTCATCGGTCCGGTCACCGCTCCCCACATGGCCCGATTCCTCGGCTGGCCCCTCGCCCGTTTCGGCGGCGTCAACGGTCGCCTTGCCCGCGAGAACGCCATGCGCAATCCGAAGCGCACCGCCACGACCGCGTCCGCTCTCATGATCGGGGTCGGTCTCGTCGGGTTCATCGCCGTCACCGCCCAGTCCATCAAGGTCTCGACCGTCGAGGCCATCGACCAGTCGGTGAGCGGCCAATACGTGGTGACCAGCGACGGATTCGGATCCACCGCCCTGCCCGCCGACGTCGCCATCCAGATCAGGGCCCTTCCCGAGGTCGAAACGGCCGCCGGACTGCGCGGCACATTCGCTACCGTCGACGGATCGAACAAGATCGTCATCGCCGCCAACCCGAAGGATCTGGTGAAGGTCATCGACTTCACCGATGTCGATGGTTCTCTTGCGGATCTCACCGTGAACGGGATCGCGGCGTCGAAGACGCTCGCCGCCGACAAGAATCTCGTGATCGGCCAGGAGATCGACGCAACGTTCCTCCAAGGTGGCTCGACAACGCTCATCCTCGAGGCGATCTACGACACACAGTTCCCCATCCAGGGGGGCGGTTGGCTCATCACCACCGAAGAGTTCAACCGACTCGTTCCTCCGGCACAGCAGACCGACTCCTCGATCTACATCGAGCTCAAAGACAGCTCGAAAGCCGGGATCGAAGCGGCACGCCCATCGCTCGAAGCAATCGTCGATGCGGTTCCCGGAGCGAATCTCCAGAACCTCGACGAGTTCAAGCAGGCACAGACCGATCAGGCCAACCAGTTCCTCGCCATCGTTTACGTCCTTCTTGCACTGGCGCTGGTCATCGCGATCGTGGGTGTCATCAACACCCTGCTCCTCTCGGTCTATGAACGGACCCGCGAGATCGGTCTTCTCCGTGCCGTCGGCATGAGTCGACGGCAACTGCGATCGAGCATCCGTTGGGAGTCCGTGATCATCAGCCTCATCGGCACACTCGTCGGTCTCGCCATCGGACTCGTGTTCGGGTGGGCGCTCGTGAAAGCCCTCGCCGACGAGGGCATCACCGCATTCGCGATTCCGTGGGCGCAACTTGTCATCGTCGTGTTGCTCGCCGCACTTGCCGGCGTCGGCGCGGCCCTCTACCCCGCCTGGCGCGCCGGTCGTCTCGACGTCCTGCGCGCCGTCTCGAGCGAATAGGCACCGATGGCCCACGATCCGAACTCCCTCTCACCCGAGATCACCGCGTTCCTCACCGAACGACATCTTGCGTCACTCACCACGATGCGCCTCGACGGAACGCCGCATGTCGTTGCCGTCGGCTTCACCTGGGATCCCGACGAACGAATCGTCCGGGTCATCACCTGGGAAGCCAGCCGCAAGGCCCGCAATGTCGCCGCATCTCCCGGGTCTGCCGCCGCCGTGTGCCAGGTCGACGGTGGTCGTTGGCTCACTCTCGAGGGACGCGCCACTGTCACCTCCGAACCGGACCGCGTCTCCGAAGCCGTGCGCAGATATGCCGAGCGCTACCGCGAGCCCAAGGAACGGATCGACCGGGTCGTGATCGAGATCGCCGTGGACCGCATTCTCGGTCGCGGCTGACGACCAAGGGTTTCGCAGTCCGCCGACCGTAGACTCCTCCCCATGGCACCTCATCAGCAGCGCGAATGGCACCCGGCCTTCGAGGAGTATTGCGAGGCCATTTTCGAACTGCGCGAGGACGACGTCGAGGTCATCCAGGCCCGCATCGCCGAGCGGCTCGAGTTGTCCCGACCGGCCGTGTCCGAGATGATCCGGCGCATGGAGAAGGCCGATCTGGTCGATCTCACCGGCAATTCCATCCGATTGACCGAAGCCGGCATCGTGCTTGCCGAGTCGGTGGTCCGCCGCCATCGCCTGGCCGAGCGTTTCCTGACCGACATGCTCGGACTCTCGTGGGCCGATGCCCATGCCGAAGCTGGCCGATGGGAACACGTGATCTCCCCGACGGTCGAGATCGCGATGATGCGCGTGCTCGGGGCACCCACGACCTGCCCCCACGGCAATCCCATTCCCGGCACCGATTACATCCCGCCCGACGCCGTGACTCTCGGACAACTGTCGGTCGGTCAGGGCTTCGTCGTCTCGCGCATACCCGAGGAACTCGAATTCACTCCAGGTCTGTTGACGTTTCTCGAATCGTCATCGCTGCTGCCGGGCAACGCCGGGACGGTCACCGGAACAACTCCGGGCGGAACGACCACCGTCGACATCGGCGGGCTGCTCGTCGAGATCGATGCGTTCTCGAGTGAACGCATCCTCGTCACCGCCGCCTGAGTCCCGACCTTCGATCGGGCAACCGATTGGTTCAGGGCAGCAGTGAACGCGGCAGTGGTGCTTCGTGCACGACGGCAAGACGTTTCGTCGCTCGGGTGAGTGCGACGTAGAGGGCGCGGTCACCCTGCGACTCCTCGTCGACCATCAGCGATGGTTCGACGACGATCGCGGCATCAACCTCGAGGCCCTTGACGAGACCGACCTCGACAACGGTCACCCGGTGTTCGAGTCCGTTCCGTGTCGCCCGGCCGAACGCGATGCCTGCATCTTCGAGCGCATCGCACACCGCGTCGATCCGCGAAGGCGGACAGATGACCGCCACCTGACCGGGATCGACCGCTTCGCGTTCCGCAAGTGCCGTGCGCGCCACCTCGGCGGCGAGTTGGCCCATCGCGGCGCGGATGATCCGCGGTTCGGCTCCGTCCTCGCGGACAGATCGGGGAGGACTGATCTCCGGGGCGGCGTGCCGCAGCACCCGCGAGGCCAGCGCCATGATCGGAGCGGGAAGGCGGTAACCGAGCGTGAGTTCCGTCCGGTGCGGGGGCCGCTTCGTCGGCAGGAGATCGAGGATCTCCTCCCACGAACCGTGCGCCCACTGACCCGTCGCCTGCGCGATGTCGCCGACAACAGTCATCGAACCGTTGAGCGAGCGACGCTCGAGCATCCGGAGCTGCATCGGGGAAAGATCCTGGGCCTCGTCGACGACGATGTGTCCGTAGGTGCGGATCTCGTCCTCGAGATTGGTTTCACCCTGACGTCGGCGGCGCGGCTTCGGCCCCAGCAGGTAGCGGGCTTCGTCGAGAAGAGGGGCATCGTCGTGGGTCCACGGCACCTGACCGAGTTCTTCGGACCGTTCGCGATGCAGAGCCGCCCACTCGGCATCGGAGAGCAGACCGCGGGCCGCGTTGCGGAGAAGTCCGCGGGCCCCGAAGAGATCGTGGAGGAATTGCGGCGGCGTGAGTACCGGCCACATCCATTCGAGCGCCTCGCGGACGTCGGGATGGTGTCGAAGTCGCTCGCGCACCTCGGAGGCGGCGATTTCACCGCGCCCAGAGAGGGCGAGTTCGGCGAACAGTTCGTTCTCGACGTACTTGCGCGCCGGATTGTGCCGTCGGTAGCGACGCCGAGCGTCGGCGATGATCGCGGCGCTGCGTTCGCGCGTGAGCGTGAGGCGCTGCAATCCGTAACCGATGACGAGATCGGAGCGCAACGGTCGTTCGCGGTCGCGTGCGGCGCGGGCCAGCATCCGCACCATTCTCGGATCACCCTTGACCCGCGCCGCGAGACCGCGGTCGTACGCGCGGATGCTGACGTCGGGAACAAGATCGCCCAGAACCGCCAACTCGACACCTGCTTCGCCGAGTGAGGGAAGGACCTGCTCGATGTATCCGAGGAAGAGACGGTTCGGGCCTATGACCAGAACGCCCTGTCCCTCGAGTGGAAACCGGTGGGTGTAGAGGAGGTACGCGGCGCGGTGCAGCGCGACGACCGTCTTGCCCGTTCCCGGACCGCCCTGCACGACAAGAACGCCGGGGAGCGGGGCGCGGATGATCTCGTCCTGCTCGCCCTGAATCGTGGCGACGATGTCTCCGAGGCGACCGGTCCGCGATTCTTCGAGGGCACTGAACAGGGCGCCCTGTCCCGAGATCGTCGGCTTGGCATCACCGACCGGCGTGCCGAGACTCGCAAGGGTGTCGCCGAAGAGTTCATCCTCGATCGCAAGAAGTTTGCGGCCGCGGGTCGCGAAGTGCCTGCGTCGGGAGAGTCCCATCGGCTGTCGACCGGTGGCCCGATAGAACGGTTCGGCAACCGGGGCCCGCCAATCGACGATCACCGGATCCTGGTTCTCGTCACTCACGGCGATTCGCCCGATGTGGAAGCTCTCGGTCTCGGCATCGGGTCCCTCGGCGGCCCGGTCGATCCGACCGAAACAGAGGGCGGCATCCCCCAACTGGAGTTGGGTGAGCCGGTTCACGACCGTCTCCTGGATCACTTCGCGCTCGAAGCGCGCCTGTTCGGTGCCACCTCGGCCGACCTCGACCATCGAGGTCAGACGCGCCGCCGCTTCGCGGGTCGCCTGAAGGCACGCGTAGGCGTGATCGATGTGTGCCTGTTCGTCGATGAGATCCGGATGGGGGGCCATGGGCTCCGTCAAGTGAGTGAAAATGCTGCGTACCGCCCCGCATCCGCAGCAGCCGGGCTCCGAAGGGGATTGACCACTCTATCGACACCGGCGCGGATTTCGCCCGGAGATCCCGGCTCCGTCGGATTCTCGCGGAGTCCTGCCGATCGGTAGCGTGGCGGTGTGTCCTCTCTCCCCGCCACCACCCAGCCCGGTTCAGAAACCCTTCCCCCGTTCCTGCGGGCATGCCGGGGCATACCGGGCGGACCCGCGGACCGCGTGCCGGTCTGGTTCATGCGTCAGGCGGGACGATCCCTTCCGGAGTACCGGTCGATCCGCGGCTCGGGGAGCATCCTCGATGCCATCCATGACCCGGAGCTCTCCGCCGAGATCACGATGCAGCCCGTGCGCCGCTACGACGTCGACGCCGCGATCCTGTACTCGGACATCGTGGTACCCGTCGCCGCCATCGGATTCGGCGTGGATGTGGCCCCGGGCATCGGTCCGGTCGTCGCCGAACCCTTCACCAGGAAGGCCGATCTCGAACGGTTGCGACCCCTCGATCCCGAAGCCGACACGCCCTACGTCATCGAGACCGTCAAGATCCTCGCCCGCGAACTGACCGTTCCGCTCATCGGATTCGCCGGTGCCCCCTTCACGGTCGCGAGCTATCTCATCGAGGGTCAGCCCTCGCGCACGTACACGAAGACGAAGGCCCTCATGCACGGTGACCCGGCGCTCTGGCACGCGCTCATGGAGCGCCTCGCCGATCTCGCCATCGTGTCGCTGCGTTCCCAGATCGATGCCGGGGCCGTGGCACTCCAGTTGTTCGACTCGTGGGCCGGGACACTCAGCCCGCCGGATTACGAGCGGTTCGTACTCCCCCACAGCCAACGCGTGTTCGAAGGTGTCGCCGATCTCGGTGTTCCCCGCATCCACTTCGGCGTCGGCACCGGTGAACTGTTGGGATTGATGGCCGGCGCCGGGGCCGATGTCGTCGGTGTCGACTGGCGCGTCCCGATCGATGTGGCGCGCACGCGGGTTCCCGCCGGCACCGCCCTCCAGGGGAACCTCGACCCGGCACTCTGCTTCGCACCATGGGAGGTGCTCGCCGACGCCACCCGCGATGTCCTTCGCCGCAACGCCGGCAATCCGGGCCACATCTTCAACCTCGGTCACGGTGTCATGCCGGAAACCGATCCCGAGATGCTCGAGCGCGTTGTCGAACTCGTGCACAACGAAGGCCGCTGCGACGGCACCGCCGAGACGAAGGAAACCATCCGATGACCGAACAGCAGCGCCTTGGACTGATCGTGATGGCGTATGGCACGCCCCGGACACCCGCCGAAATCGAGCCGTATTACACGCACATCCGCAGGGGCCGGCCGGCCACTCCGGAACAACTCGCCGACCTCATCTCGCGCTACGACGCCATCGGCGGCATCTCGCCCCTGGCCCAGCGCACCGAAGCACAACGAGCGGCCATCGAGTCCGCCCTCGAAGAGCGGATGCCCGGACGTTGGATGGTCGTACTCGGACAGAAGCATGCCGCACCGTTCATCGAGGACGCTGTTGCGGAACTGGCCGCTGCCGGGATCACCCACGCCGTCGGTCTCGTTCTCGCCCCGCACTATTCCGGTTTCAGCGTCGGCGAGTACCAGCGCCGTGCGGCCGAAGCGGGGGCCGAGGCAGGCCTCTCGATGCACGCCGTCTTGAACTGGCATCTCGATCCCGCCTACGTCGATTTCCTGTCGGCCGCAGTCGCCGATGCCCGAAGCGGACTCCCCGAGCATCACAAGATCCTCTTCACCGCCCACTCGCTGCCCGAACGTGTTCTTGTCGACGATCCCTATCCCGACGAACTCCAGCAGAGCGCGGCAGCCGTCATGGACCGGATCGCTCTCGGTGAAGGCGCATCGTGGGGCCTCGGATGGCAGAGTGCCGGTCGCACTCCCGAACCGTGGCGCGGTCCCGACATCCTCGAGATCATCCGCGAGGCGGGCGAAGCCGACGACATCGACGGCGTGCTCGTCTGCGCCCAGGGTTTCACTGCAGATCACCTCGAGGTGCTCTTCGATCTCGACATCGAAGCAACGGCCGTCGCCGAAGAAGTCGGCCTTGCGTTCGCCCGCACCCGTTCCCTGAACGACGATCCCCAGGTGATGGCAGCACTCGCCGATCTCGTCATCGCGTGCGCCGCCGATGACGGTGTCGTCTGACATGACCGACCCGACTGACACGACCGGCCCGAGATCCGGACGGGTCGTCGTGATCGGTGCAGGGATCACGGGCCTCACCGCCGCATTCACCCTCGCAACCCGTCATCCGGGAATAGACGTCACCGTGCTCGAGGCGGCCGATCGTGTCGGCGGAAAGATACTCACCACCCCGTTCGCCGGCCGGCCCGTCGACTGCGGTGCCGATGCCTTTCTCGCCCGGGTTCCCGAGGCGCGCGACCTGTGCGCCGAACTCGGATTGAGTGACGTGCTCGCATCGCCGGCCGAACGTTCGGCCCTCGTCTGGACTCGGGGAGCGTTGCGGCGACTCCCCGCCGGACTCGTGCTCGGCGTACCGACCGATCTCGACGCACTCACATCCTCCGGCATCGTCAGTCCGGCCGGCGTCGAACGCGCCCGTCTCGATCTCGATGTCACCGAGTGGCCGGAGGGCGGGCCGCCGGCGGATCCGGATGGTCGCGGTGACATGTCGGTCGGCGAACTCGTCAGGGGTCGACTCGGCGACGAGGTCTTCGAACGTCTCGTCGCACCGTTGCTCTCGGGCGTGAATGCCGGCGATGCCGACCAGTTGAGTGTCGCCGCCGGAGCCGGGCAGCTCGCCGGCGCCGCCCGTGCCAACCCGAGTCTGATCACGGCCCTGCGAGCACAGGCGAAAGCGGCCCGCGATGCCCAGGCCGATCCGGATGCTCCCGTGTTCTACGGACTTCCGGTCGGCACCCAGACCCTCACCGACCTCCTGCTCTCGCGGCTCACCGCCGCCGGGGTTCCGGTTCATCTCCGTTGCCCGGCCACCGCACTCGTGCGCACCGCTGGCGGCTGGTCCGTCACCACGCCGCTGGGGACGATCGTCGCCGACCGCGTCATCCTCGCGACGCCGGGTCCGGTCGCCAGCCGCCTTCTCGCCGGGCCGGCTCCCACCGTCTCCAGCCACATCGCCGAACTCGACTACGCATCGGTTGCGATGGTCACCCTCGCGGTTCGCCGGACAGCACTCGGCCATCCGATCGATGCGAGCGGATTCCTCGTCGCCAAGACCGATCACCTTCCGACGCTCACCGCGTGTTCGTGGGCGTCGACCAAGTGGGCCCACCTCGCCGATCCCGATGTTGCGATCCTGCGCGTCTCGGCGGGCCGGTTCGGCGACACCGCCGCGCTCGAACTGAGCGATGGCGACCTCGTCGCCGCGCTCACCGCCGATCTCGCCACGACCATGGGGCTGACGGAGGCGCCGATCGAGGCCCGCGTCACCCGATGGGTCGACGCGCTGCCGCAGTTCCTTCCCGGTCATCTCGGGCGTGTCCGCACCTGGCGGGCCGAGTTGGCCGAATGTGCTCCCGGCGTCACCGTCGCCGGGGCGGCTTATGACGGGCTCGGTCTGCCCGCCTGCATCCGTCAGGGTCGACAGGCGGCCCTAGACGCGGCCTGAAACGGCCCCCGATGCTACGGAATTGTTACGTTGTAATTCCCCTGCTCACAGGGTTATAGGGCCGTAATTGCGTCGCTTGTGTTGCAGCGCTGGCGTCATTCTGCAACCATTTCGTAACAATGACCTCCTCCGCAGTCACCGGCTCCCGTCCGGTCCGGTCCGGTTCCGCCCGACGCACCTCGCTCCGCCGCACGATGTTCCGTGGGGCGATCGCGGTCGGCGTCATCGCCACCTCCCTCGGTTTCGTACCGGCCCGCGCCGAAGCCGTCGACATCGGCTCGCTCCCCGCCGCGGCGGCGTCGGCGGCAAACGTCGTCGACTCGGTCACCCCCTCGTCGGCGATCGTCAGTTCCGGAACCTCCCCCGAGATCACGGCTTCGGTGTTTCGCCGGGCCGTCATCGAAGTCGTGCTCCAGACCGCCATCACCAAGCTCGGCACCCCGTACTCCTATGGCGCTTCCGGCCCGGGGGCGTTCGACTGCTCCGGCTTCACCCGATGGGCCTGGCAACAGATGGGCGTCACCCTCGCCCATAACTCAGTGGCCCAGTGGGCACAGGTCGAACACATCGACCTCGCTGATCTGCAACCCGGAGATCTCGTCTTCAACTGGGATGCCGGTGAAAGCAGCCCGGGGCACGTCGGCCTCTACGTCGGCGACGGCACCATGATCCATTCCCCCAACGGTGGCGGTCAGGTCCGGTTCGACCCGATCACCTGGTGGACCGGCTCGACGCTCGGAGCCGGACGGGTTCTCTAAGCTTCAGCCGTGTTGCACACCATCCGTCGTGATCCCGATCGAGCCGAGCGGGTTCTGTTCCTGCTCCCCGGTTACGGCGATTCCCCCGGATACTTCCTCGACCGGGTCGACGAGTTCGATCCCGAACGGCGCTGGCTCGTCGTGGTTCCCGAGCCCCGACTCCGGTCGGCCGACGGACCCATCTGGTATTCCGTCGACGAGAACGGGCTCGACCAAAGCGCCCTCAGCGGAAGCCTCGACGAACTCGCCGACTGCGTCGGCCGGACCCTCGAGGACACCGGAATCGGATCGGACCGTCTCGTCATCGCCGGGTTTTCGCAGGGTGGAGCCCTCGCCCTGGCCTCGCTTCTGGTCCCTTCGTTCCATCCGGCACCGGGCGCTGTCGCCGTTCTCGCCGGCTATCTGCCCGATCACGACGACATCGACCTCGCCTCCGCAATGGATCGTCCCGTCCTCGTGGCCCACGGCCGCGATGACGAGACCGTGGACATGATCCGCGGTCGCAGCGCCGCCAAAGCCCTCGATCGATCCGGGGCGATCGTCTCGTGGTCCGAGGTTGACGGCGGCCATCGGTTCGGACCAGACCTGCTCTCCCCCTTCCGGCTCTGGCTCGACGAACTCGTGCGGGGGGAACTCCCGGGCCGTCCGACCGCGTGAAACCGACTGCTCCCCCGATCTGACCCGAGCCGACATTGGCGCAAGGATGGGCGCATGACCTCGACATCCACGACAGGCGACACCCCGGACGGCGTCCCCACTCCCGGACCGGTCCGGAAGATGCCATCGCCGATCTATCGGAAGATTCGCCGCAAGGCTCCGATCCTCGTCGTGGTCTTCTGCATGGGCATCCTCGTTTTCGCCGCCTTCGCCAGTCCGTTCAAGAAGCCGCCGGCCGCGATCGATCTCCGCCTGCCACTCGTCGGCGCCGACACGAATCCCGCCGCCGGTTACGTCGTCATCCACAATGCGGGTGGATCGGACACGCTCCTCGGCGCCTCCACTCCCGCCGCGGCCTCCGTCACGATCCAGCAACGACGACCATCGCCGACCGATCCGGCCGGCATCCTCGAGGCTGTCGACTCGCTCTCCGTCGAAGGCTTCAGTGATCTTCGCCTTCAACCGGGTAGCGACCAGTTGCTCCTCGAAGGGCTCGTCAAGCCTCTGGTCGTCGGGGAGAAGATCCAGTTGACCCTGCGTTTCGAACGAGCCGGGAACATCACCGTCGAGGCTGATGTGCAGACCTATCTCGAGATCGCCGACCGGATGCTCCCGTCCCGGCTCAAGCTCCCCGGGGAGCGCTGACCCGCCCGAGGGGTTGACGAGCCTTTCGCTCCGGGCCATAATGAGAATGGTTCTCATTACCGTTATGGATCGTCCGTAGCGGTTTCGTCCCCCTGGAGTGTCATGAAGGTTCACGCGTCATGAAGGTTCGTTCGTTTCTTGCCCCGGTCGCAGTCGCGGCCCTGCTCGCGACCTCGGTGGCCGCATGCGGATCGGGTTCGTCGGCAAGCACCGACAAGCCCCGCGTCATCGCCACCACCACGATCCTCGGCGACCTTGTCTCGCAGGTGGCCGGCGATTCCGTCGAGGTCGAGGTGCTCATGCCCCCCGGCGCCGATCCCCACGAGTTCGAAGCATCGGTTGCCCAGGCGGCTCGGATCCGCTCGGCCTCGCTCGTCGTGGCCAACGGACTCGGCCTCGAGGAGCGCCTCGAGGGAACCCTCGAGGCTGCGAGTGCCGACGGAGTGACCGTCTACGAAGTCGGACCCGAACTCGATCCCCAGCCCATGGAAGAAGAGTCCGGGGAGCACCTCGAAGCCGAAGCCGGGGCCGAACCCGAAGGCCACGACCACGGGGAATTCGATCCCCACGTCTGGCTCGATCCCGATCGCATGGCGATGGCCGCCGGTCTTGTGGCGACACAGCTCGCCGATGCCACCGGCCTCGATCCCGCACCCTTCCAGGAACGTGCCGCCCGCTATGCGGCCGATGCGATCGCAGCCGGTCAGGAAGCCGACGCGATCCTCGCCGCCGTTCCCGCCGATCAGCGCCTGCTCGTCACGAACCACGATGCGCTCGGCTACTTCGCCCGACGCTTCAACCTGACCGTCCTCGGAACCGTCATCCCGGGCGGCTCGACCCTCGCCGAGCCCAGCGCCGCCGACATCAGCGCACTTGCCGATGCCCTCGCCGCAACCGACGTGAACGCCGTGTTCTCCGAGAACACCGTCTCGCCCCGACTCGTCGAAGCGGTGGCGACCGAAGTGGGACGCAACATCATCGTGGTCGAACTCTTCACCGACTCGCTCGGCGAGCCGGGTTCCGGAGCCGACACCTATGCCGGCCTGATCACCACCGATGCGACTCTTGTCGCCAACGGACTTCTGGGCCGTTAGCACCGGCACGGTTGGTGGCGGCGTCGCAGACGCCTCCACCAACCTCTAACCTCGGATTCCTGTGCACTGGCTGACCGACCCTTTCCAGTACGACTTCGTCGTGCGTGCCCTGATCGCCGGTTCACTCGCGGCGATCACGTGCGCGCTCATCGGCACATGGGTCGTGATCCGCGGACTTTCGTTCATGGGCGACGCACTCGCCCATGGCGTTCTTCCCGGTATCGCCGTCGCGTTCCTCATGGGCTTCAACGTCACGATCGGTGCCTTCGTCTCGGCAATCCTCATGGTGCTGGGCATCAACGTCGTCAACCGCGCATCGAAACTCGCAAGTGACACAGGGATCGGACTGTTGTTCGTCGGGATGCTCGCACTAGGAGTCGTCCTGATCTCGAGAACGCGTTCGTTCACCGGTGATCTCACATCGTTCCTGTTCGGCAGCGTCCTCGGGGCGAACACATCCGACATCACCCTCCAGGCGGTGACAGTCGCGATTGCGCTCGTCGCTGTCGTGGTCCTGCACCGCATGTTCCTCGCGCTGTCGTTCAACGCGGAAAAAGCTGCTGCTCTCGGCATGCACCCCCGATTTGCCCACATCGCCATGCTCACTCTGGTGGCGCTGGCCATCGTGGCGTCGTTCCGGACCGTGGGCACACTCCTCGTGTTCGGCCTTCTCGTCGCTCCACCGGCAACCGCGGCGCTGATCGTGCGACGGGTACCGGCGATGATGGCCCTTGCCTGCGCCATCGGGGTCTTCTCCGTCGCTCTCGGACTCGTCCTCACCTATCACTACGACACTGCGGCCGGGGCGACAATGGCCGGAACCGCCGTGGCCATCTTCTTCATCGTCCTCGCCGGGCGCGAGCTCGTGTCACAGGTGACCCGGCGTCTGGTTCCAGTCGCTGCGCAGGCCTGACCACCCGTGTCGCAATCAGATCGGCGCACCCTGCCCCCGAGGTTGCGTTCGACGCTCCTGTCCCTCCTGGCCGGCCTGTGCATCGCCGCCTCCGTGCCTCCGTGGGGATGGTGGCCGTTGGCATTCGTCGGCGTCGCCCTGTGGGATCGCCTTCTCGCCGGGGCTTCTCCCCGAGCCCGTTTCGCCCGCTCCTGGTTGATGGGACTGGCATGGTTCGGACCGTCCATGCTCTGGATGGCCGATCTCACCGCGGTCGGCTTCCCCATCGCAATAGTCCTGTACGCCGGGTATCTCGGCGTCGCCGGCCTTCTCGTTCCCGGTCGGTCCTCCACGCCTTGGGTTCGTTGGGTCTCGGTTCCGGCGGCATTCACGCTGGCTGAAGCTTCCCGCTGGACGTTTCCGTTCGGCGGAGTTCCGCTCGCGACCACGGCCATGGGTCAGGCCGCCGCTCCTCTCGGGCAGATCGCCCGGATCATCTGTGCGCTCGGCGTCGTGTTCTTCGTCGGTGTCTGCGGCGTCGCCCTCTCCATGGCCTGGGCACGACGCTGGCGCGTCGCCGGCGCCATGTTCGCCCTCACCGTTGTCGTCTGGGCGCTGGCGATGATCGCACCGCGCGGCCACGACACCCGATCGATCGATGCGGCGATCGTGCAGGGTGGCGGCCCTCAGGGCACCCGTGCGACCGAGACCGATCCGAACGACGTGTTCCTCCGTCATCTCGATGCCACCCAACTGGTGACGGTTCCCGTCGATCTCGTCCTCTGGCCCGAGAACGTGGTCGACGTCGAAGGCCCCATCACCGCCAACCCCGAGAACGCGATTCTCTCGGAACTCGCACAGACCCTCGACACCACCCTCGTCGCCGGGGTCACCGAAGGGGTCGACTCGCACACGTTCATCAACGAATCGATCGTCTATCTCCCCGATGGCTCGATCGGGGACCGTTACGAGAAGGTACGCCGCGTTCCCTTCGGCGAATACGTCCCCGCCCGCGACCTGCTCGAATCGATCGCGGGAAACAGTGGACTTCCCCTCCGCGATGCCCGCGCCGGGACGGGGCCCGCCGTTCTCCGGACACCGCTCGGCAACCTCGCCGTCGCCATCTCGTGGGAGATCTTCTTCACCAACCGCGGCCGCGATGGGGTGCTCAACGGCGGAGAGATCCTCCTCAACCCCACCAACGGATCGAGTTACTGGCTCACGGAGGTCCAGACCCAACAGGTCGCGTCGAGTCGGCTTCGGGCCATCGAGACCGGCCGATGGGTCCTGCAGGCCGCCCCGACCGGTTTCTCGGCGATCGTCACCCCCTCGGGCCGGGTCGAGCAGCGTTCCTCGATCTCCGAACAGCGGGTACTCCAGCAGATCGTGTTCCTTCGTTCCGGAGACACCATCGCCACCCGCATCGGACCGATGCCGATCGCCCTTCTTTCCCTTGCCCTGCTTGGTATCGCGTGGTTCCAGGTGATCGGACGGCCCCGGCTGCGGTTCCGGCCGTACTTGACCCGTTAGGGGGCGACAGCGAGACTTGCACCCCCATGTCCCCCCAATCTGACGCGCCCCGAAGCGCCCCCCGAGCCGCTGATGGCGAGCTCCCCCTGCGCATCGCCTTTCTGACCTACCGAGGAAAGCCCCATGTCGGCGGGCAGGGCGTCTACACGCGCCATCTCACCAAAGCCCTTGTCGACCTCGGTCACGAGGTCGAAGTACTCGGCGGACAACCCTTTCCCGTGCTCGATCCGAGGGTTCCCCTCGTCGAACTTCCGAGCCTCGACATCTACAACGACCAGTTCCCGATGCGCCTCCCGTTCCCGTCGGAGATCAAGACCCTCGGCGACGCTCTCGAGGTCGGCACGTTCATGTCCGGCTCGTTCCCCGAACCGCTCGCATTCAGCGTGCGCGCCTGGCAGCACCTGCGTCATCGCGTCAACGAATTCGATCTCGTCCAGGACAACCAGTGCCTCGGATACGGGCTCTTCGGCATCGAGCGCGCCGGTCTTCCGGTCCTCGCCACGATCCACCATCCCATCACC
Organism: Actinomycetota bacterium; assembly: GCA_009703925.1. Taxonomy (GTDB): domain Bacteria; phylum Actinomycetota; class Acidimicrobiia; order Acidimicrobiales; family Acidimicrobilacustridaceae; genus Acidimicrobilacustris. The sequence goes on from WLFD01000022.1 coordinate 22,680, forward strand.
GTCGACCGCCGACTCGAGATGGAACACGCCGAATCCGCCTACAAGCGCTTCGCCAAAGGCCGCTGGTACGGATTCACCAAGATGCAGACCCGCGTCGCATCGCGCATGCCCCGCGTGATCACCGTTTCCCAGAACTCGCTCAAGGACATCCACGCCGACCAGAAGGTCCCCCTCGACCGTCTGCATGTCGTGCCCGTGGGCGTCGATCAGGAACTCTTCAAACCGCAACCAGGCGTGAAGCGCATACCGGGTCGGCTCATCACGACGGCCAGTGCCGACGTGACGATGAAGGGGCTTCGCTACCTTCTCGAAGCGGTCGCCAAACTCCGCACCGAGCGTCACATCGAACTCGTCGTCATCGGTCGCCTCAAGGAAGGCGGCCCGTCGGCCC
>WLFD01000220.1 GCA_009703925.1 Actinomycetota bacterium
CAGTCGTCCAGACCTCCGAGCGCAACCCGAATCGCCGTCGCAGCCTCATCGAGCACTTCGCACAGCGTTTCGTCGTTCATCCCAGCGACGGTAGCCCCGTGCTCCCCGTCATGGCAGGCTGGTGCTGTGGCAATCATCGATGTACCGGGTTTCATAGCCGATCTGAAGGATCACGCCGTCGATCACGCCTTCCATGTGCACGACGAGCGCCACTTCATCGAGACCTACTCCATGCGTCAGGCCTGGGAGATCGATCTGCACCCCGAGGACGCCTGCGGCGGCCCCCTCGATCTTCATCTGGCCCTCGAGGTGGACCCCCGGATCATGATCCGATTCGAGGATCAGATGCTCGAACTCCCCGATACCGCCGACCCGGTGGAAGGAATGGCGTTCCCCCTCATCTTCACCTGGGCGCTCCCTCCCCTGCGTTACCCGCCGGACCTTCTGGTTCTCGCCACCGAACTCGCCGGACGCGGCGGTATCGATCTGCCGCTCGAAGTGTCGGCCATCGATTCCTTCGCAGCAGTCACCGACGCCCCCGAGCGCAGCCTCACCATCGTTTCGCGCATCGACGTCGGCCTCGACCGCATCTATCTCGGGCAGGAGCATCTCTGCGATCTGCTCGACACCTGCCACACGGTCAGCACCTACTTACTTGAACACGCATCGAAATGGCTGGACTGAACATGAACATCACACCTGCAGCAGGCCACATCGGCGCGGTCGTCACCGACATCGACCTGCGGGACCTCGATGCCGAAGCCGTCGAGTCGCTCCGCACCCTCATTGGCGAGCACCTCGTGCTCGCTTTCCCCGGTCAGGGGTCGATGACCGACGAGGAACAGGTCGTGTTCACGTCCCACTTCGGCGGCCCCTACATCCATCCGGTCGCCAGGGCGATGGGTGTCACGGAGTTCACGTCCGGCCGCATCATCGACGATGTCGATCATCCTCCGTTTCAGGACAAATGGCACACCGATGTCACCTGGGACCCGACTCCCCCGACATTCGGATGCCTGCGCATGGTCGATCGACCCGAACGCGGCGGTGACACGATCTTCTCCTCGACCCATGCCGCGTACGATGCTCTGAGTGACGCCATGAAATCGTCGCTCGACGGGCTCACCGCCTGGCACACGATGGGTGACGAAACCGCCTTCCGCTCGAAGGCGGGCGATGCTGTCGTCGATGCAACTCTTGCGATCGCGCCCGGGGCCGAACACCCCGTGATCGCCGTCCATCCGGTGACCGGCCGCAAGCACATCAATGTCAACTCGGAGTTCACCGACCACATCGTGCAGATGTCGCGACCCGAGAGCGATGCCATCCTGGACTTCCTCTATGCGCATTGCGCCAACCCGAACTTCGCCATGCGTTGGAACTGGACTGTTGGTGACGTCGTGCTCTGGGACGAACGACCGACGCTTCATTTCGCCGTCGCCGACTACTACCCGCGCCGGCGCGAAGTCGTCAGGGTCAACGTTCGCTGACGCTTCCCGGGGAACACTGCTTTTTGGCGATTCTCCTTTGTTCATCCCGGATCATCCTGTTTTGCGCAGGAGCACAACCGGGGAGGCCCCATGCGCTTTCGGAACCGTGTCGAAGCCGGCCAGCGACTCGCCAATCGGCTGCAATCGTTCGACGGTGAGGCGACAGTCGTTCTGGGATTACCCCGGGGTGGCGTTCCCATCGCCCGCGAGGTCGCTGATCGCATAGGTGCACCGCTCGATGTGATCATCGTTCGCAAACTGGGGCTACCTCGTCAACCCGAACTCGCCATGGGAGCAATCGGCGGGGGCAACACCAGATTCCTCAACGAGGACGTGATCCGACTGGCCAGTGTCACCGAGGACCAGATCGCAAAGGTCGAGGCGGCCGAGCGGGCCGAACTGCAGCGGCGATCGGTCCTGTTGCGTGGTGGGCGCCCCCCATTGGATCTCGTTGGGAAGACGGCGATCATCGTTGACGACGGCTTCGCCACCGGATCGACAGCTCGCGTGGCCTGTCAGGCCGCCCGCAAGATGGGCGCGGCGACGGTGATCGTGGCCGTGCCGGTCGCCCCACTCGATGCCGCCGAACGGCTGATGGGAATCGCCGACGGATTCGTCACGCTGATGAGTCCCGAACCGTTTGGTGCTGTGGGCAACTTCTATGAGCACTTCACGCAGGTAACCGACCGGGAGGTTGTCGAGTTGCTCGAAAAATCCGGCCCCCGCCGCCCCACGCTGCCCGCCACGTCCAGAGAAGTAATCATCGACGCCAACGGGGTTCGCCTGCCCGGGCATCTCGACATTCCCGAAAACAGCATCGGCATGGTCCTGTTCGCCCACGGAAGCGGAAGCAGTCGTCACAGCCCCCGCAACAGGTTTGTCGCCGAACAACTCCACGGCGCCGGAATCGGCACGCTCCTTTTCGATCTCCTGACCAAAGAGGAGGAAGCCAACCGCTCCAACGTTTTCGACATCGATCTTCTCGCCGGCCGTCTGCGCTCCGCCACAAGGTGGTTCCTGTCGCAGCCCGAATCGAACGGGAGCCCCATCGGCTATTTCGGTGCCAGCACTGGTGCTGCCGCAGCACTTGTCGCCGCTGCGGACTCGCCCTTCCCCATCTCGGCTGTCGTTTCGCGTGGAGGACGAGCCGATCTCGCCGGAAGCAGGCTCGGCGAAGTTGCCGCACCAACATTGCTCATCGTCGGCGGGAATGACCCCGTGGTCCTCGACCTGAACAGGAAGGCCGCTGCGAAACTCCGCTGTGAATGGCGGATCCGCGTCATCCCCGAAGCGACCCACCTTTTCGAGGAGCCCGGAACCCTCGAGGAAGCGGCGGCCGAAGCCAGCGCCTGGTTCGCCGCCCACCTCACGGCACCGCACCCGGCGAAGGCGGGGGGCCGCAACCGATGAACGGCGACGAAATCCGTCGCGAGTGCACGGAGATCCGCGCCATGGCCCGCCCGCTGACCTCGCTCGCCGATCTCGACCCTCTCATATCCGCGCTGCGGGACAAACGGGTCGTCTGCCTCGGCGAAGCATCTCACGGCACCCACGAGTTCTATGCATGGCGCTGCGAGGTGACCCGTCGTCTCATCGAGGACGGCGACATCGCCTTCATCGGCGTCG
>WLFD01000221.1 GCA_009703925.1 Actinomycetota bacterium
ATGTTCAGATCGTTTGCACCATGGAGATAGACGGGGAACACGGACATTGCGCCCCGGGTGATCGGTCGGCCGATTGCGGCCCGTTCCAGCTGTTCGATTGCCATCGTGACTCTCCTTGCGTCGCTTACAAGGAGAGAACGCACCGAGTCACGAGATGTGTGCGGAATTGTTTCGAGAAATTCTCAGTCGTAAACATCCCGGCGATGACCGAGCGTCACGACCACGATGAGAAGTACGTCGTCGTCGATGGTGTAGATGATCCGGTAATCGCCGACACGCAGTCGGAATGCGTCGCGCCCGCGCAACGGTCTCGCTGCCGGCGGCCTCGGATCCGCGGCCAGCATTGCGATTGCACCCCGGATGCGGGGCTGCGTCTTCTTGTCGATCCGGCGAAGGGCCCGCAGCGCCGCCGGGCGCACTTCGATACGCCAGGTCACGTCCAGCCGAGGTCCGACTTGACCTGATCCCACGGAATGTTCGGGTTCTCGTCAGCGAGGGATTCATCGAATGCCGCAACGTCCTGCGCCTCTTCGAAAGCCTCGAGTAGTTCTTCGTAACGCTCGGGGCTGATGAGCACGGCAGCGGGCCGCCCGTAACGCTCGAGGAACACGACTTCGGTCTGTGAGGTTTCGACAACTTCCGAGAGATTGCCTCGGGCTTCGCTCACCGGGATCTGCGCCATGGAAAGAATTGTACGTATCTAATTAGATCTTGTACAGAGTCGAATGGCCCGATCCGACGAAGCGGTTACAGGTAACCGCTGTAGTTGCGGGCGCCGCGGGGTGGCACGCTCACGGGAGGTCGACAAACCCGAGTGCCGTGATGAATTCCGTGATGCTCATGATGGGGATCTGATAATTACGTGCCGTCGTGGCCTTCTTCGACATCGACGAGGGATCGGCGCACACGAGCAGATCGCACTTTTTCGTCACGGATGCAACAGGCTGGAGCCCTGCTGCTGCCGCGGTCTCCTCGAGATTGGATCGGGTGACCACCGCCCCGTCGACGACGACCTCACCCGTGAAGCAGACGCGCGTTCCCGCGGCGAGTTCGGTACTTGCCGGAACTAGGGCGGTGACCCCGGGCAGTTCGATGTCATCGATGTCGAGGAGGCGGGCCACTGACCGGAGGAGGCCGTCCTCCTCATCGGTGATCACGTTGTCGCGTTTTGCCGCTCTAATGAGCGAGAGGAGATACGCGCGGTGCGCGTTCTCGATCTGACCAGCGGTGAGATCAAGACTTCTGGCCAATTGGTCTAAATGAGCCTTCTCTGAATCGTTGATCACGAGGTCGTCGAGGACCCAGTCGAGAGCGTTGAGATAGGTCAGGAGATCGCCGTCGGACGTCGGATACCTGACTGTTCCGATGAGGCGTTCCATCAATTGAGAACCGGCATCTTCGGAGGAGGCATCACGGCGATGGGTACGCGGATTGACAATCGACGACAGGCCGAGGATCGAGGCCGGACTGCTCGGGGTCTGCTCGTCGATCAGCACCTTGACGAGTTCCGCTGTCGCTCGGGCGTCTGAAAGGGCACGGTGATGCCGGGTCATCGGGATTTCGTACCTGTCGCAGGCGAGGCTGAGTTTCTCGCCGGATAAGCGCAGGGTGCAGATCCCGTCGCCCGGGTCGAGTCGTGCATCGAGGCGCTGATATTCGTTGTCGAGCATTCGAACATCGAACGAGAGGTTGTGGGCGACAAGGACAGCCCCTTCGATGCGGAGTGCGAGGGAGGCTGCGATCTCCTCGAACGTGGGGGCGGCGGAAACCATGGAGGAACTGATTCCGTGGATCCGGACCGGTCCGATGTCCCGCATGGGATTCACCAAGGTGTCGTACTCGTCGAGCGTCTCACCGGTTGTCCGATCAAGAACAACCGCAGCAACTTCCACGACACGGTCGAACGTCCCGAGACCTGTGGTTTCGGTATCGATGACAACAAGTCGTTGACGACCGTCTGATCTGTAACTCATGAATGCCCGCCTATTCCTGCCGCCTTGCCTCGCCAGAGTAGGGCGTGGAGTCCAGTGGTTGACGAATGAACGCAGCCGAAGAGGTGGCCCGATCCGGCGAAGCGGTTACAGATAACCGCTGTAGTTGCGGGCGCCACGTGGCGGCACGCTCACGGGAATCGGCGTTGGTATCGCGGCGGCGGGGATCGTGCGCAGCAACTGGGTGTTGATGGCCCCACCCTCGGTGACGAGCTCGGCCTGGTTGCGCACGACGGTGTGGAACAGGCGCCGCACTTCGCGCCCGTTGCCGAAACCCCGATGGCGGGGCCACGAGTCGAGCAAGCCCCGAAGCTGGAGCAGTGCATCGTCGTCGAGGTCGTAATCGTGCTCGCGGACCAGATCGCAGAAGATCGACTCGAGTTCGCCGGCCGAATAGTCGGGGAACGGGATCATGAGATCGAAGCGACTGTTGAGCCCGGGGTTCGAACCGAGGAAGTCGCCCATCTCCTCGGGATAACCGGCCACAACCACCGCGAATTCGCCACGGTGGTTCTCCATGAAGGTGAGCAGCGCATCGATGGCCTCGGAGCCGTAATCGTCGTGACGTCCGGCGAGGCTGTAGGCCTCGTCGATGAAGAGCACGCCGCCGAGGGCGCGCTCGCAAACGGCCTTTGTCTTGAGGGCGGTCTGGCCGAGATAGGCGGCGACGAGTCCCGAGCGGTCGGTCTCGACGAGGTGCCCGGTGGGAAGCAGGCCGATCTCGCGGTAGAGCTCGCCGACGATGCGGGCCACGGTGGTCTTGCCGGTGCCGGGGTTACCGACGAACACGAGGTGCGGCGAGGGCACGGCGGCGGCGAGACCCTTGAGGCCGCGCATGCGGGCGACTTCCTGGGCGGCGATGAGCCCCCGGATCTCGTCCTTGGCCGGCGAGAGACCGGTCAGATTGTCGAGCTCGCCCATGAGTGCCTCGAGCCCGCGCCCGGCCGGCACCGAACGGACGGCGACCGAGCCGCTCTCGATGTCTTCGTCTTCGTCGAGTTGATCGAACTCGTCGGATTCGGGATCGGCGGAAGTGACGACAGCGCCCGACGGAGGGCGCAGCGACGGGGGATCGCCGGCGGTGATGAGTTCTTCCATGCGTCGGCGGGTGCGACGGGTGA
>WLFD01000222.1 GCA_009703925.1 Actinomycetota bacterium
ACAAGCGCTTCGCCAAAGGCCGCTGGTACGGATTCACCAAGATGCAGACCCGCGTCGCATCGCGCATGCCCCGCGTGATCACCGTTTCCCAGAACTCGCTCAAGGACATCCACGCCGACCAAAAGGTCCCTCTCGACCGTCTGCATGTCGTTCCAGTGGGCGTCGATCAGGAACTCTTCAAACCGCAACCAGGCGTGAAGCGCATACCGGGCCGGCTCATCACGACGGCCAGTGCCGACGTGACGATGAAGGGGCTTCGCTACCTTCTCGAAGCGGTCGCCAAACTCCGCACCGAGCGTCACATCGAACTCGTCGTCATCGGTCGCCTCAAGGAAGGCGGCCCGTCGGCCCAGATCATCGACGACCTCGGTCTCCGCGACGCCGTCACATTCATCACCGGTGTTCCCGAAGAGCGGATCATCGAGCTGTACGCCGAAGCACAGGTCGCCGTCGTGCCGTCGCTCTACGAGGGCTTCTCGCTCCCGGCGATCGAAGCCATGAGTTGTGGCGTTCCCCTCGTGGCAACCACCGGCGGGGCCCTCCCCGAGGTCGTCGGCACCCACAACGAAACCGCACTCGTCGTTCCCCCGGGTGACAGCGAAGCCCTTGCCGCCATGCTCACGATCGCACTCGATGACGAAGCGCTCCGTGAACGCATCGGTGCGGCCGGACGCCAGCGCGTCATCGAACGCTGGACCTGGCGCCACACGGCCGTCGGCACCGTCGAGCATTACCGGGCCCTCCTCGCCGAGACCCCGCACATCCAGGCCCGTCGTCCCGGTGGAGCCGGTGCCGCACCGCGCTATCAGCGCTCGCGCGTTCAGAACCGGGAGTCGTGAGCCGTGCTCACCGCCGACTATGACCGCCTCGGCCTGAAGGCCGGCGACCGACTCCTCGATCTCGGATGCGGCTTCGGTCGCCACGCGTTCGAAGCGTTGCGTCGCGGTGGACGAGTCGTTGCCTGCGACATGGCCTTCCCCGAACTCGAGCAGGTCGTCGGCACTGCCGAAGCCATGCGCTCCGCCGGAGAGATCGGCCCCGATCTTCTGTGCACCTCCGTCAACGGTGACGGGACTCGCCTGCCGTTCGCGGACAATTCCTTCGACAGGATCATTGCGTCCGAAGTGATGGAGCATGTGCCCGACGATCTCGCCGCCCTCGGGGAACTCACCCGCGTGCTGCGGCCCGGCGGCACGATCGCAATCACGATCCCGGCCTGGTTCCCCGAGAAGGTTTGCTGGAAGATCACCGACCAGTACCACGCTCCTTTCGTTCCCGGTGGACATGTGCGCATCTACACCGAGGAAGAACTGCGCCAGAAGATGCGCGGTGCCGGTCTCGTGCCCGGAGGCTCACATCTCGCCCACGCGCTGCACGCTCCCTACTGGTGGCTGCGTTGCGCCGTCGGCCCGACGAACGACACCAATCCGTTGGTCAAGGCGTACACGAAGTTGCTCGAGTGGGACATCATGTCGGCGCCCAAGATCACCCGCGTCACCGAAAAACTCCTGAACCCGATCCTCGGCAAGTCGCTCGTCGTCTACGCGACGAAACCGATCGAACGGGGAACCGCGAACGAGGCGGTCCTCACCGGAGCTTCGCAACGATGACCGCCATTCCCGCCGTCGAAGGAATCCTGAGCGCGAAACAGGTCGTCGAGACCGCCGAAGCCATCGCTTCGTGGCAACTGCCCAACGGCATGATCCCGTGGTTTCCGGGCGGACATTCCGATCCCTGGAACCATGTCGAGGGCGCCATGGCACTCGACCTCGCCGGGCTCCGAACCGAAGCCGAGCGCGGCTACCAATGGCTGTCCGACATCCAGCGTCCCGACGGCTCGTGGCATCAGTACTACCTCGAAGACAGCATCGAGCAGGACAAACTCGACGCCAACACCGTCGCCTACATCGCCGCCGGCGTGTGGCATCACTGGTTGCTCACCGCCGATCTCGGTTTCGTCGAGACCATGTGGCCGGTCGTCGAGTCCGCCATCGATTTCGTTCTCGATCTGCAGACTCCACGCGGAGAGATCCTGTGGGCCCGCCATGCCGACGGCACCCCGTGGTCATTTGCGTTGCTCACCGGCTCGTCGAGCATCTGTCACAGTCTTCGCTGCGCGGTCGCGATCGCCGAACTGCTCGACCACGAGCGCCCCGATTGGGAGCTGAGCGTGGCCCGCCTCGCTCAGGTGATCAGCCAACACTGCGCCGGCGATGCCCCGGACGCATTCGCACCCAAGGCCCGTTGGGCGATGGACTGGTACTACCCGGTTCTCGGCGGAGTGCTGACCGGCGATCGGGCCCGCGCCCATCTCGACGCCCGACGCAACACGTTCGTGGTCGAAGACCGCGGCGTTCGTTGTGTGAGCGATCGACCGTGGATCACTGCGGCCGAAACCTGCGAGTGCATGATGGCCGAACTCTCCGTCGGCAACACCGAGAATGCACTCAAACTCTTCACCTGGGCACAGGCGCTACGCGACACCGATGGCCATTACTGGACCGGCATCGTGTTCCCCGACGAGATCCACTTCCCCGGCGACGAGCGCACCACCTACACCGATGCCGCCGTCATTCTCGCGGCCGACGCACTCAGTCGGACGTCGACCGCCTCGGGACTCTTCATCGATCACGATGCGCTTCCGCCGCTCGTCGACCTCGACACCGACAAACCGCTGAACGATCGAGCCGACTGAACCTCGTGCCATCAGCGCAGACCACCGTCGTTACTGCGCTCTTCGACCTCCATTCGCGAGAGTCAAGCGACCGCAGAGACGGCAATTGGTATCTCGGGCACTGCGATGGGATTCTCTCGACCCGACACGCTCTGATCGTTTTCGCCGAACCTCAACTTGTTGCTCCGCTACGCGAGATTCGCAATCAACTCGCGCATGGAGCTCCCGGTCGGATCATCGGACTCCCTTTCGAACAATTGCCACGAGCTCGCGACTTGCCCGTAATCCGATCGGCATTCGATGCTGGACGGCGTCCTCCGACAGCATCGAATCCGGCAAAGGACACG
>WLFD01000023.1 GCA_009703925.1 Actinomycetota bacterium
CCTGCAGCGGGGGCGCCGACCCGAGGCTCCGGCGGATGAGCCTCAGGTCGACTCGTCAGGGATACCCACCGACGTCCTTGCAGTATGTCGACCGCAACCCTCGATCGAAATTGCCAAAAGTCAGTAATTCGCGCCCATCGGACCATTTACGCCCTGGCCGACACCCCTCCGCACTACTAGGCCGTGAGGGGCGTGGGCAACATCCCGTTGCGGACCGCAATGCTCACGGCCTCAAGCGAGGAGTGGGCGTTCATCTTGAGAAGAATGCTCTTCACGTGGGTTCGGGCTGTGTGCACCGAGATGAAAAGCTCCTTTGCAATTTCCACCGGGCACAACCCGTTCACCAGATTCTGAAGCACCTCGAGCTCACGAGCAGTGAGCAGTTGCAGATCGTTGCGTACCGCCAGATAAGTCATCTTCATTCCTTTGTATGTCGAGTGTCGTGTGTGTGTTGCATTCATCGCTATGTCAGATCGAACAACCCGAAACCGCTTGACGGATTCGCCTGTTCTGCGATCACTTGTGGTGATCACTGAAATGCATGAAACCACGCGAAAACCCAATGAAAGTAACTCATTTTTGCTATTGATCATCAAAGCCCTAGAAGATGGATCGATGAAACCTCATTGAAGCGCCGATGCACCGTATTTGCAACTCACGGACACGAGAAATCCCTACTTTTCAAAGGCTCGATTACCTGTGCATCCCATCCCACATGCCACCTCCGGAATTACGTAATCCGGGGGAAGAACTCACTGCTTCGTCTTGGTCTACTCATCGAGATAGCCAAGCAGCCGATAGATGAGGTGGCCAAGTTGTCTTTTGTTCGCAAACCTTTTGTCCGTGCCGGGATTGCCGGGCTTATTCTGGCGCTTCTCGCCTCTTCGTTCGTCATCCAATCAAACAGGGCCTCGGCCGTTTCGAGGGGTCCGGTTGTCGTCTCCCTCACGTGGGATGACGGACGGTCGAGTCAGGCGGGATCGACCGCGATTCAACAGAGTCGGGGATTTCCCGCGACCTATTACGTGAACAGCGGCATGGTCGGATCGAGCGGTTACTACCTCACCAAACCACAGTTGGACGAGATCGCAGCCGGCGGAAACGAGATCGGCGGACACACCCGACGCCATGAGAACCTCACCAAAATAACGCCGGAGGAGGCCAGCGCCACGATCTGCAACGATCGAAACCAGATCATGTCCTGGTACGGCTCGCAAGCAGGTAACTCGTTCGCGTATCCATTCGGTGCATCGAACACAGCGGTCGAACAGATCACCAAAGATTGCGGATACGCAAGTGCCCGCAGCGTTTCCGGCGTGGTCAGCCCCTACGCATGTACGGGCTGCCCCCCCTCGGAGACGATTCCACCGACCAACCCCTACCGTCTCCGGACACCTGGTGCTTCGGTCTCCAACAAGACGACACTCGCCGACCTCCAGTTTCAGGTCGAGAACGCCTCGGTGACCGGCGGCGGGTGGGTGATTCTTGTTCTGCACTCGCTGGGCGTTCCAACAGATTCGCTCAGTATCGACCCCGTCCTCTATGGCGAGTTCCTCGACTGGCTCAAGGCCCGTCAGGATGTGACTGTGCGGACCGTGGGCGACGTCATCGCCAACGGCGTGCCGACCGCCACCACGACGTCGACATCACCCGCAACAAGTCAGGTCACGACCACGACCACGACCACCGCTCCCCCCCCGCCAATTCCGATGTCCATCACGAATGCAGGGCTCGAGGCGAACGTCGATGGCAACCCGGTTTCAGATTGTTGGCTCCGCGGGTATGCGAGGACGAATACGGCCACATGGAATCGGACATCCGGAAGCCACAGCGGATCATGGGCCGAGGAAGTCTCGATCACGGAATTCACAAATGGCGATCGAAAACTTGTCCCTGTCCTCGATGGCGGAACAGCCAACGGCGGTTGTGCGCCTTCGGTGGATCCGGACAGCAGTTATCGCCTCGGATCGTGGTATCGCTCCACCGCCGATACCCGCTTCGTGGTGTTCCTGAGAGACTCGGCCGGCGCGTGGCGCTACTGGCGGACCGGCCCCTGGATCAACAGTTCGCCCAACTGGTCGGAAGCCTTCTACGAGACAGGACGACTGCCTGCCGGGACGACAGCCATCAGTTTCGGACTTGCCCTCTCCACGGTCGGCACCCTCGCCACCGACGACTATTCGTTGTCCCGAATCACTCTCCCACCCGCTCCGCCCCCCGCCGAGGTTGATGCCGTCGTGAGGAACTCGTCGCTTGAAGCCGACGCCGACAGCAATGGCGTACCGGACTGCTGGCTGCCTGCCGGGTTCGGAACCAACACCTATGCATATTCCCGAGTCTCCGATGCCCACTCGGGCCTGTGGGGCGAGAAATTGACGGTCACGTCGTTCACGAGCGGCGATCGGAAGATGGTGCAGACGATCGACAAGGCCCAGAGCCTCGGCGGCTGCGCTCCCGATGCCGTTCCCGGGACCAGTTACACGCTGGCCGCTTGGTATCACTCCGACGCGAACGTGAAGCTCGTCGCCTACTACCTCGATGCAGGCGGAACCTGGCGGTGGTGGACATCGGCGAACGTCGGGGCTCCCACCTCGACATGGGCCAAGGCTTCGATGACCACCCCACCGATACCGGCTGGGGCCACGGCGCTGTCGTTCGGCATCGGGCTCGCCTCGACGGGAACCGTTGTCACCGATGATTACTCCGTGACGATCGCTCCGTGATCCGGAAATAGGTATGTGGATGCCGCCGCCCGCTGTTCGGGCGGCGGCATCCACATAACTGCACTGGTCACTGCACTGGTCACGTGGCGGCAAAGCGCCCTTCGGTCGCCGACGTTGCCGCGAGAACGGTGCCGATGAGCGAGAGCGAGGACTCCGCACCCTGATTCCGATTCGGCCCCTTCGCCGTCAGTGCATCGAACGATGCGCCGGTTTCCGTGTCCCACATCACGTCACCCGTGTCATTGTCGCCAGCGAACCAACGGGCGGCACGCAAAGCCGATTCACTCCACAACGGATCGGCGTCGAAGGCATGTGCCCGTGCGCAGGCCGATGCCATCGCCCACGCCTCGAGCGGTTGCTGGTCGAACCCACCGGGCTCGCCCGGGCCGCGGCCGCCGATGGGCGTGAAACTGAAGTGTCCATAATTCGGACGCTCGATCTCGATGAGCCACGCCAGTTGTCGCAGCCCGTCCGAGACGAGGGCCGGCTCGCGGAGGACCTGACCGGCGGCCAGAAGCGCCTCGGGAAGGATCGCGTTGCCATAGGAGAGGCGATCCTCGGGCCAGAACCACTTACCGTCCTGACTCCTCCTAGGAACCGCTCCGAGATTGTTCGCAAGCAGCTCTATACCGACCAGAGATGACGGCGAGGCATCCAGAAGCACACATGCCGCCAGCACGGCTTGAGCTGCTGCCCTCGGATACGGAGATCGAAATCGCCGGAGACCATCCAGTTGCTGCGCGGCGATCTTGCGGATCGCCCGCGATCCGAACCTGGTCGAGACGAGAGCAAGACCCCACACCGCCCGCGAGGTCGCGTCGTCGCTCGGAGGATCATCGGTCTGCTCCCCCTTCTCGTCCAGACGGAGGCTCAGCGTCCCCACCGTCGTGCGGGAGCGGAGAAGTTGGTGCATGCACGCCAGAGCGAGGCGTTCGGCATTCGGATCGTCAGGAAGGAAGGCAGCCATTCCCAGCGCCCTTCCTGCATCATCCACGCAGTGACCGAGTGATGGCTCGGGAATCGCCCCGATCGAGTGCTCGACGATCCCGATCGGAGACAACCTCGCCACCAGCGGGTTCAACGTGGGAACGGGTACAAGAACTTTCGACGTCGTATCGGTCATCGGAGCACCAATCCCGCAATTTCACAAACCGAGATCCGTGTCCCCGCAATCACCATCCGACGTCCATCATCTGAAAAACACTCCACCCTGATCTCCCTCGTGACAACCCGCGACCCGTCTGATCGAGCGAATGCAAATGGTGACGGAACGTACGGGCATTGTGAATACTCGAATGAGGTAATTCGACAGGAGGTCCGCGCCCGCCGGACCCCAATGCGCTAACGCGAATAACGCTCTTCCGCATCGGCGATGATCGCTCTGGTCGCACTCACAGCGGATGGATCCACCGACACCGAATCGATCCCGTAGCGCACAAGATGATCAGCGAACGCAGGATTGTTCGACGGGGCCTGACCACACAGGGACGAGGAGATCCCTGCATCGGATGCGGCGGTGATGATCTGCCTGATCGCATCAAGTACCGCCGCATCGCTTTCATCGAAGAGCTCCGAACAGATCGCCGAGTCGCGGTCGACCCCGAGCACCAGTTGCGTCAGATCGTTCGAGCCGATGGAGACGCCGTCGATGCCCAGGGCCGCATACTCGGGAATCCGGTACGCAACCGACGGGACCTCGGCCATGATCCAGCGCTTCAGTCCCTCCTGACGACCGAGCGGACTCGCGTCGACGAGTTCGAGACACGCTTCGAGTTCCCAGAGCGTGCGGACGAACGGAATCATGATGTGGGTGTTCGGCGTCTGCTCGCGGACCCTCGCCAATGCTTCGAGTTCGAGTGCGAACACTTCCGGATCCTGCGTGTACCGGAAGCAACCCCGGTAGCCGATCATCGGATTCTGTTCGAGCGGTTCGAATACTTCGCCACCCTCCAGCGCCCGGAATTCGTTGGTCCGAAAGTCGGTCGTGCGATAGATGACCGGCCTCGGGTGGAACGCACTCGTGATCTCGAGGAGCGAGCGACTCAGTCGGTCCACGAATTCCCGATCGCCCCCCGAAGCGATGAGCGCCTTCGGATGGACTCCACCGAGTGCCTCGGAAAGGAGAAACTCCGCGCGCAGCAGACCGACACCATCGATCCCGGGTAGTGCCGCGGCGGCGAGGGCCTTCTTCGCCAGCGCCAGATTCACATAGACCCTTGTTGAAAGCACGTACTCGTGACCGTCGGGGGCCATCCCGTCGGTCACAGCCTTGGCCTGTGCAGTAACAGTCGTCACCTCTGCGTCCGACTCCGACGAGTCTCCGTCCGATGCCGCGCTCACGACGCCCGTCGTGCCGTCGACCGCGACGAGTTGACCGTCGCTCAGACAATTCGTGGCATCGGTCGCGCCCACGACGGCGGGCAGACCGAGTTCCCGACTCACGATGGCGGCATGGCAGGTCATGCCTCCCTGCTCCGTCACAACCGCAGCGGCGCGTCGAAACACCGGCAACCAATCGGGGCTCGTCATGGCCGCAACGAGAATCTCCCCCTCGCGCAGGTCCCGGCCCTCGACCGTGTTCGAAAGAATCCGGACCCTTCCCACGACGCGTCCGGGAGAGGCACCGAGACCCGCCACGAGCCTTGAACCCGCCTTTCCGTCTCCGGATGTCGCTCCCGGTTCCACGAACGTCGTGATCGGACGGGACTGGATCAGCCAGATCGTTCCGTCGGGTGCGATCGACCACTCGATGTCCTGGGGTTTCCCGTAATGGCGCTCGACGCCGAGACCCAACTCCGCGATGGCAAGCAGCTGCCGGTCGGAGAGTTTGCGCACCGTCGCCTCCCCCGGCGCAAGTACCACCTTCTCCTCGACGCCCCCCGGTGAACGCCGCACTGCGAATGTCTGGTTTCCAACCCGGATGTCGCCGATCTCCGGTCGATCCTGGTCCGAAGCCCCGCGATGGATTCGGTAGGTGTCCGGTTCGACCTGACCACCGACGATCACCTCGCCCAGTCCGACAACCGCCTCGATCACGAGCACTCCCCGCTCACCATGGACAGGATCGGCGGTGAACATCACGCCGGAGCGATCCGAGTCGATCATCGACTGGACGACCACCGCCATTGCCGGCTCGCCTGAAATGCCCTGCTCGTTTCGATACACAAGCGCCCGTTCGCTGTAAAGCGACGCCCAACATTGAACAATTGCCGCACAAACCTCCTCGGCCGTCACCATGTTCGTGAACGATTCGTTCACTCCCGCAAATGATGTCGCTTCGGAATCCTCACCAGTAGCGGAGCTTCGAACCGCAACGACGAGTGGCGTCACGCCGTGCCGCTTCTCCTTGAGTTGTTCAAGGGAGTCGGTCACGGCCGAGGTCAGACCGGAGGGAAGTCCCGCGTTCAGAATCAGAAGTCGGGCCCGACTCGACACATCGGCGAGCAGCAAACTGCCCGCCACATGATCGCGAACCAGCGCCCTGAGACTCTTGCGAATTCCCAACTGATCGAGAGCGTCGAGATAGGCCGGAGCAGTCACCACGAATCCCGGAGGCACCGAGAACCCCGCCTCGGTCATCTCACCGAGATTCGCGGCCTTGCCGCCCACCTCCGGCTCGTCGACGCCGGCGACCTCACCCAACCAGCGGATCGCCCGCAGGATCATGCGCCACCAGACCCGTTGTTCCCGTCACCTGCACCCGCAGCGTGCACAGGAATCTCACGGACTTCGGGGCCCTCGGTTCCGGCCAGGGGAACCTGCACGTTGAGCAGACCGTTGTCGAAGGTCGCGGTGATCTGCTCCACCTTCGCCCCCGCGGGAAGCGGGATCTCCCGGAACATGCGCCCGTAATGAAACTCGGTCCGATACGTCGACTCGTCCTGTTCCTCGGAACTCTCCCGGCGCTCCGCCTCGATCGCCAAGTGATCCTCGGTGGCCGTGACGGTGACATCGGTGAGCGGATCGACACCGGGGAGTTCGGCCCTGATGACGAGCGAATCCGCATCGCGGCACTCCTCGATCCGGATCCCGCCTTGTGCAACCCAGTCCCGGAATTCACGCGGAGCCCAGCGAAGGGATCCCAGCCATCCCTGACCGCCGATACCTGTGGGGTTCGTCGGGCGCTGGGGACGATCTTGTCGGATCGTGTTTGTCATTGTCTTCTCCTTTGTCTGCGGTCTCTCATCGGTTCTGGTTCTGACGACCCCTCCGCCTCCCGGCAATCACCGGAATCCGCGGGACGGCTGCCCCAGGGGCCAGCCATTGCCTGAACCACGAGATCGATTGTCTGGCCACTGCATCCACCGCAGTCGGGTCGGCGTAGAGGTCGGCCATGTTGTTGATCACGCAAAGCGCATGGGGGCACAGAAGTCGCTCGGCCGCTTCGTGATTTCCCTGAAAAACACGATGATCCTCGCCCCCCACGAGCAGGAGCGTCGGTGCCACCACCATGTCGAGACGGTGCGTGACCAAGCCGAGGAGACCTCCGCGGGAGACGACCGCATCGATCTTCGAGTCTGGATCGGCCGCCGCCCACAGGGCGATCGCCGCACCCGTGCTCGACCCGTAGACCCCGACGGGCATCGAGTCATCCATCTCGGATCGGGCCCAATCGACTGCCCCCATGACCCTTGCCGAGAACTTGTCGATCTCGAAATCCGCACCGTTGAGATGGGGGTCGTTGTCGACAAGGAGGTCGAACATCAGCGTCGCGAAACCGTTCGCATTGAGTGAATCGGCGATGAACCCGTCCCGCGCACTGTTCCCGTCGATGTTCGCGCCGCGGGCGATGACGACTGTGGCGCGGGCATCGGAGGGAGCGCTGAACACCCCGGGAAGCGATACTCCGAGCTTCTTCCCGTTCGACAGGGCAGGAATCCGGACATCGGTCGGGAATCTTCCGGTGGAGGAGTTCTGTTCATCGACAAGAACCACCTCGTCCGCATGGCCCCGGAACGCCTCCCTCATCCTTTTCGGGGAGCCGGGTACGGCCACGATCACCCTTTCCGCACCGCGTGCCCTCGCGACCTGACACGCGGCAAAGGCCGAGAACCAGGGGCCCTCTCCGTCATCTACCACGACCGCCGTACGCCCATCGAGGGGGTGCGCCCGTTCATCGCGGTCGGCAAGCGAACTCTGCAGTTCGTTCCGCGCCCGACGCAACGTCTCGTTCAGAACTCCGTTCGTGACGTGCGCTTCCTTTGCGATCGCCCGGTCGATCACCGTGACGTCCGGGTCGGCGACGACACCCAGCTCCAGTTCAGGCCGGTACGGGACTTCGAGTTTTCGCACCTCTACAACGTCGAGAGGCTTCGCAATAGTTGCCGCCACCTCGATCGCGGCAGCCAGACCGCCCACCGACGTCCCGAGCACGACCACATCCTCCGACGCGTACATCTGGAGTTGCTCGGCCAGTCGCTTGTGTCTGTGCTTTCTGTCGAAAGTTCCCATGCCACTCTTGCCCCCGCCCACGAGGCACACGCGGCCTGTCGCCCGAAGATGATGTTTCGGCATGGCATTCGGAGCATCACTTCGATCCGGTATTCACGGAGCAGGTCACCCTGTGATGAGGTTCACGCGATGGCGATCAGCGAGGAAAGCGATCGACCACCCGGAGGATTCGGTTCACTCTCCGGGCTGGACGCGGACGGCGTACGCCTGCGTCTCGAGCGCGACGGACCCAACGAGTTGCCCGCCAAGCGCCCGGTGCGATCGTGGGTCCTTCTCGCCCATCAACTCACCCACTTCTTCGCGATCATGCTCTGGGTCGCCGCCGGACTGGCGATACTCGGTGGGATGCCGGAACTCGGCGTGGCGATCATCGCGGTTGTTGTCATCAACGCACTGTTCGCATTCGCGCAGGAACGTCGCGCCGACCGAATGGCTGCCCGACTCCGCGACCTCCTGCCGATGAACGTCACCGTCCGCAGAGAAGGGATCACGACGCAGATCGACGCATCACTCCTCGTCCTCGATGATGTCGTGCTTCTCGACCCCGGAGACAGGATCTCGGCAGACCTGTCCGTCATCGAGGCCCATGGACTTTCGGTCGACTCGTCGACCCTCACCGGTGAGAGCGTGCCCGATGCGGTGGGGCCGGGAGACACGGCCTTCGCCGGGACATTCGTGGTCGAGGGGGAGGCCGTCGCCGTCGTCACCGCGACCGGGTCCTCAACCCGCCTCGCGTCCATCGCCGATCTCACGCGTTCGCGGGTCCGCCCGCGGGGCCCGCTTGCCGTCGAGATCAATCACCTCGTCCGCACGATTGCCACGATCGCCGTTGCCGTTGGCGCCACCTTCTTCGCTCTCTCGTTGCTCCTCGGAACATCTCCTTCGGATGGGTTCCTCTTCGCCGTCGGAGTGACCGTTGCACTCGTTCCCGAGGGACTGCTGCCAACCGTCACGCTGTCCCTTGCTCTCGGCGCCCAGCGAATGGCCGGCGAGAACGCCCTCGTCCGGCGGCTGGAATCGGTCGAGACCCTGGGGTCGACCACGATCATCTGCACGGACAAGACCGGCACACTCACTCGCAACGAGATGGAGGTGGTCGAGATCTGGACCCCGACCGGATCGGTGACACTCGTCGGCGCGGGCTACGGCCCGTTTGCCGATGTCTCCGGAAGTCCTGCGTCGTTGTCTGCCGCCGCCGAACTCTGCCGGTTCGGGGTGATCGCCTCGAACGGGCATGTTCGCAAAGATGATGGCTGCTGGATCGCAGTCGGAGACCCGATGGAAGCGGCGATCGATTCTGCCCACCAACGGCTTGGCGGGACGACCCCCGAGCCCGAGATTCGCAAGCGTTTTCCGTTCGACCCCCGACGGCGGCGGATGTCGGTCATCGCCGGGTCGATGGTTTTCGTGAAGGGAGCCCCCGAGTCGGTGATTCCGGCATGCAGTCGGGTTCCGGAAGGCCTCGCCTCCGAACTCGAAGCGCTCACGTCGCGCGGTCTTCGGGTTCTCGCTGTTGCCGCCCGGGATCTCGAGCCGGGAGAAGATGTCCGGATCCTGTCGCTCGAGGGAGCCGAGCGCGATCTGACTCTCTGCGGCCTCATCGCCCTCGAGGACCCGCCCCGGGCCGAAGCGTTGGCCGCACTCACCACGTGTCGCAATGCCGGCATCTCCGTGATCATGGTCACCGGCGATCACCCGGCCACCGCTCGTGCCATCGCCACCGAGACGGGCCTCGCCCTTCCCGGTTCTCCCGTGGTCGACGGGTCCTGCCTCCCTGATGACGAAACGGAACTGGGTGCGCAGATCGATGTCGACGGAACCGTCGTTGCCCGCGTATCGCCCGAGGACAAACTGCGCATCGCCGCCGCACTCCAGAAGCGGGGGCATGTCGTGGCCATGACTGGAGATGGCGTGAACGACGGCCCGGCACTTCAACAGGCCGACATCGGAATCGCCATGGGTGCATCCGGCACCGACGTGGCCCGCGAAGCCTCCGACCTCGTGCTGCTCGACGACAACTTCGCGACAATCATCACGGCGATCGCTCAGGGGCGATCCACGTACACGAACATCCGCAGGTTTCTCACGTACCACCTGACCGACAACGTCGCCGAACTGACTCCGTTCGTCGTCTGGGCCATCAGTGGCGGACGAATCCCGCTTGCCCTGACGGTGCTCCAGATCCTCTTCCTCGATATCGGCACCGATCTCCTGCCGGCACTCGGGCTCGGGGTCGAGCCCCCTTCGCGCGACGTCCTCGTCCATCCACCCCATGCCGGTCGGCTGATGAACCGCCGGGTTCTCGTCAGGGTGTTCTCGGTCCTCGGACCCGCCGAGGCCGTCACCGAGATGGCGGCGTTTCTAGCGACGTTCCTCGTCATCGGCTGGCGGCCCGGGGATGAATTCCCCGGAGGGTCGGCCCTCCTTGCTGCGTCAGGCGCTGCATTCAGCGCTGTCGTCATCGGTCAATTGGCGAACGCTCTCGCTTGCCGATCGGCGACGCGCTTTGTCTGGCAGGTCCCGCTGAGGTCGAACCCCCTCATGCCCATTGCACTCGTTGTCGAGGCACTCGCATTGCTCGCGTTTCTCTTCGTTCCCGCCATCGCCGATCTTCTCGAGCAGTCACCACCGACAGTCATCGGCTGGACCATTGCGATCGCCGCATTCCCGATCGTGCTGCTCGCCGACACCGCGCACAAATATGTGCGCTCGATTCGGGCACGATCGGCCCACCGACCCACAGACCCGGAAACTCCCGTATGGTTCGCCGATGCCCGAACAGACAGACAATGACGATCGCTTCCGACTGACCGACCGGGTCGCCATCATCACCGGCGCCGGAAAGGGAATCGGAGCGTCGATCGCCACGACCTTCGCCGCCGCCGGGGCCGATGTCGTTCTCACCTCCCGAAGTGTCGAAGATCTCGAATCGGTGGCCTCGCTGGTACGCGGACTCGGTCGACGGGCGCTCGTCGTCCCCGGCGACGTCAACGACCTGTCTGCTCTCGCCGACCTGGTCGACGCCACCATCGCCGAGTTCGGCCGTCTCGACATCGTGGTCAACAACGCCGGTGGTTCCATTTCGCGGCCAATGCTCGCCACCACCGTCGATCAGATCGAGAAGTCGTTCCATTTCAACGTCTCGGTTCCGTTCGAACTCACCCGACTCGCCACCCCGCATCTTCTGCAGAGTGACAATGCATCGGTGATCAACATCAGCTCCGTCGCCGGTCAGCATGCGCTGCGCGGATCACTCACCCACAGCCTCACCAAGAACTCCGAGTCGCATCTGACGAAGCTCATGGCCGCCGAGCTCGCCCCCCGCATCCGCGTCAATGCCGTGCTCCCGGGAGCGATCGAAACCGATGCCCTTGCCACCTACCTCTCGACCCGGGGCGCCGAGATCCGCGACACCATGCATGCCAACACGCTCATGCGCCGCAACGGTCAGCCTCGGGACATCGCCGATGCCGTGCTGTTCCTCGCCTCACCTGCAGCGTGCTGGATCACGGGCAAGTTGCTCGAGGTCGATGGCGGAGCGGCCGAGAACATCGTCCCGAAAGCCATCCCCGATCTCGATTGAATGGATGAGTGGGCCGCCACTGAACCCCACTCTTCGGTCACCCATCACGTCGGGATTCCCGTGGTCGGCGGCGACTGGAAACTGAATCCGTTGGCATTCTTCGCCATCACCTTGAAGGTGTAGGTAACTCCCGTCGTCAAACCCGTGATGGAGCACGACAGCGCGGTTACCGCCGTAGTCGTGCACGTTCCTGCCGAGGTTCCGCTGCTTGTGAAGGCCGTGACCGTGAATCCGGTGATCGCCGAACCATTGTTGGCGGGAGCGACCCACGTGATCGTGGCCTTGTTCGCTCCGACCCCCACACCCACAGCGACCCTCGGGGCCGTCGGAGCAACCGGTACCGCCGCAGGCGTGACCGCGATGGAGGCCGCCGAATCAGTCGAGCCAACCGCGTTCGTCGCCTTCACCTTGAACGTGTAGGCCGTGCCGTTGGTGAGCCCGGTCATGACACAAGTGGTCGCCGTGGCCGGCGATAGCGGACAGGTCTTGCCTGTCACGGCAGTCCCACCGGCAAAGACCGTGACGGTATACCCGGTGATGGCGGAGCCGTTGGCCGCTGGAGCGACCCAGCTCAGCTGAACGGACTGATGACCCTTGACTGCGGTGGGAGCGGCTGGTGCCTTCGGAGCAGCGGCCGGGGTCACCGCAGCCGAAGCTGCCGATTCGGTCGAGCCCACGACATTTGTCGCCTTCACCTTGAATGTGTAGGCCGTGCCGTTCGAGAGACCGGTGACATTGCACGTGACTGCTGTCGGCGAAGCCGTGGAACACGTCTTGCCGACGACTACTGTCCCACCCGCGAATGTGGTCACGGTGTACCCGGTGATCGGCGAGCCACCATTCACGGTCGGTGCGACCCAGTTGACCGTCACCTGCCCGTTACCCCGGACCGTCGTCGGTGCCGCAGGAGCATTCGGGATGGTCGCCGGCGTGATCGAGTTCGACGCCGCCGAATCGACACTCGAGCCCAGGAGGTTCGTCGCCTTCACCTTGAACGTGTATGCCGTGCCATTCGCGAGACCGGTGACATCACAGGCCACAAGTGCCTGCGAAGCCGTCGCACAGGTCTTGCCCGCTACCGCCACGCCGGCTGCGAACGTCGTTACCGAGTATCCCGTGATCGTCGATCCACCGTTGAAAGGAGCGACCCACGTGACCGTCACCCGCGTGTTGCCTCGGGTAACGGTCGGCGCAGTCGGCGTCGAGGGAATGGTGGCGGGTACAGCCACGAGCGAGTCTGCCGAGTTCGACCCGGTTCCGATGGCGTTCGTAGCTTTCACCCTGAACGTGTAGGAGGTTCCGTTGGCGAGGCCGGCAACATCACAGGTCAATCCCGTCGCCGGTGTCGGAACGCAGGTCTTGCCGGCGACAACACTTCCAGCAGCGTAAGTGGTCACCAAATATCCGGTGATCGCCGAACCACCATTTGCCGGAGCCGCCCACGTCACCGTGACCTTCGCGTTACCAGCCTTAGTCGTGGGAACAGCAGGGGCCTCCGGTGCTCCCAAGGGCGTCACGCTGCCGGACGCGTTGGACTCGGCGCCGGGACCATTCAGGTTCGAGGCGACGAGTTTGAACGTGTAAGCAGTGCCGTTGGCGAGGCCAGTGACATCGCAGGTCAGACCGGTCGCCGGTGACGGCGAGCAGGTGCGACCAGTCGAGACGCCACCCGCGTAGGCGGTCACGACGTAACCGGTGATCGGCGCACCGTTGGCCGCTGGAGCAGACCAGTTCACCGTGACCTTCCGACTGCCGATCGCTGTACTCGAGATCGCAGCTTTCGCCGGCACCGTCGATGGGGTCACCGTGTTCGAGGACAACGAGTACTCGCTCCAACCAATACGGTTATGGGCCTTCAGTTTGAACGTATACGCAGTGCCATTGGTGAGGCCGGAGAACACACAGGTCCGAGTCGACAACGTCGCCGGCTCGCAGGTGGCGAATTCGGGGCCGGCATTGTTGAACGCCGCCACCACGATCCGATCGACATCGGCGCCCATCTTCTCGGCATCGGTGAGCGCCGACCAGGACACCGTCACCCTGCGGTCGCCGTGCACGCCGGAGGGAACCGACGTGATCAACGGGATGTCGACCAGGCCACCGTCGTTGGTGAACACCCAACCGGATGTCCCGGTCAGGCTCGTATGCGCCGCACTGGCAGCAACCAACCAGGTATGGCCCGATGCATCGAGCGCTACCTTCTGCGCGATGTCGACGTTGGAGGCCCACCCGATCAGCGTGGCGGTCCAGTTGGCCTCGGAGATCGCCGAACGGGCGAATCCGTCAGACATCGAGGTAACCGAGTTCAACGACCAATCAGCCAATGATCGATCGAACGCAGTCGCACCCGAGAACATGCCGTTCATGGTTTTCGCACTGCTCATGTCCCAGCCGCTGATGTCGCTGTTGAACGACGTCGATCCGGCGAACATGTTGTCGAAGTGCTCGACGTTGCCGACATCCCATCCGCTCATGTCGAGGTTGAAGGTCGAGTTGTCGGCAAAGGCCGACGACAGGTCGGTAACCGCACTCGGGAGCGTCGGAAGTGCGGCAAGGTTCGTCGCACCCTTGAACGCACCGGCCAGATCTGTTGTGGCCGCATCACCCCAATCGGTGATGCCGGTGATGCACTGTGCACCGAGATAGCCACTCGGATCTCCGAAGTGGCTGAACACGCCATTCACGGACACCGTGTACTGACCGGCAGCTTCGTAGACGTGGCTGGGAGATGTGCCCGTCACATAGGTGGAGGTCAGGCCATCACCCCAGTCGACGATCGGGGTGTCGCTGATGACACCACCGACGGGGATCTCGATCGGAGTCAGGTCGCAATCCGTGATCGAGGTGTCGACAGTGAGCGTCATCGGAGTCGAGGAGAACACCCCGGCATCGCCGAGAGTCCACCCGCGGGAGTTGATGAGTTCGTCATGGGCAGCAGCTGACGATGCCGAGTACTTCAACGACCAGTTCGTCATGTAAATGCCAGGAGCTGTATCGGGGAACGTGGCCCATGCGGTCAGCGACTTCCCGTAGTTGTGGGGACTTACAGCCGTGCCACCGACCAGTTCTCCGGCATTCTGAAGACTTGCGAGATGCCAACCATCAAGCGGCTGATCGAACTTCAGAGCCTCGAGGAGCATCGTGCCCATGTAGACGACCTTCGAGACATCCCAACCGCCAATCGGCTGATTGAACTCCGACGCGTAACTGAACATGGCCACCATGTTCACCACCTTGCCGGTGTTCCAGGAACTCACCGGCTGGTTGAACGAGCTCGCTCCATGAAACATCCGCTGCGTCGAGGCGACGTTCGAAAAGTTCCATGCATTCACCGGCTTGTTGAACGCAGTTGCATTCTCGAAGACGTACACCATGTTCTCGACACGTTTGGTGTCCCAACCGTCGACTGTCCCGTTGAAGGCGACCGCCGAATGGAACATCCCCTCAAGAGTCGTGACCCTGCTCGTGTTCCATGTCGCGAGGTTCTGGTTGAACGCTGTTGCGTTCTGGAACATCCAACTCAGATCGGTGACCCTTCCGATGTTCCACGAGCCGATGGGCTGATTGAATGCGTGGGCATCGTGGAACATTGCCTGCATGGTTTTGACATGCGAGACGTCCCACACGCTGATGTCCTGGTTGAAGATGATCGCTGAGCCGAACATCCGGCTTATGTCTGTCACAGTCGCCGGCAATTTCGTCGGAACCGTGGTGAGATTGGCAGCGCCCGAGAATGCTGAAGCCAGCGACAGCATTCCCAGTTCACCGAACGAGGACACCGACGTGAGGCATCCCACGCCGGACCATCCGCCGAACTGACCGAAATTATCCACCTCGCCGTGCACCGTCACGATGAACTCGGCGACGCCTTCATAAGTGTGTGTCGGATAGTCGTTACCCGGGCCCAGCACAACCGGATCAGAGCCGTCGCCGTAGTCGATGGTCATGTCGCGGATCGACGTGAACGGGAACGTGACCGCGCCGTTGCACTCGGGCTTTGAGGTGTCGATGGTCATGACCATCGGGATGTCGGGGAGAAGGCCTCCGTCGGCAACCGTCCATCCCAAGTCATCGATGAGATGGGTGCGGGCCACTTCGGCCTTTGCCCGGTATGTCGTGGTTGACGCACCGAGGGTCACGTTTTCCTGCAGCTCCTGGAGTGACCAGGCGTTGAGCAGGATGTCGTAGGTCCATGTCGTCAGCCCCGAACGATCGAACATGTTCGACATGTTCGTGACGCTGACCAACCCCCAGTCGCGAATATCGGCATTGAAGAAGGCCGCATCCTCGAACATCGACGCCATGTTCGTGGTGCGTTCCGGACGCCAGCTGGTCAGGTAACCCTGGAATTCCGATGCGCCGTCGAACATGTGTGACATATCAAGGATATTTGTGACATCCCATGAGTTCACGTTCGCATTGAAACTCGTGGCCCCCTCGAACATGTGGGACAAATCTGCGGCGTAGTAGAGGTTCCAGTATTGGACACCTTCGGCGTTGAATGCGGTTGCGTCGGCAAACATCCACGACAGATTCGTGACCGACGTCGGAAGGTTGGTCGGAACCGAAGTGAGATTCGTCGCTCCCCGAAATGCACCTTCAAGGCTCGTGAACTCGGTGCCACCCCACGATGTGAGGGCGGTGATGCAGTCTGCGCCGATGTAGGCGGACTCCGTGCCGGTGACATCGGAACCGAATCGCTCCGCCAGTCCGGAGATGGCGACGGTGTACTCCCCTGCCGAGGCATAGGTATGAGAGGGGGTCGTCCCCTCGGCGATCGGCGTGATGGTCCCGTCGCCCCAGTCGACGATCACCTCGTCGCGCACGGTTCCGCTCACCGGAAGTGTCTGAGTGAGTCCACTGCACGACGAAAGTCTGTTGTCCACAATGAGCGTCATCGGAGACACCGGATAGGCACCCGAATCGTTGAGGCTCCATCCCTTGGCGACCAGCGCGTCGCGAGCAGTCTGGGCCGAGGCCGAGTACCAGATCTGGTTCGTCATGTTGACGTTGTCCGCCGTCGTCGGCGCGTTCGCCCAGCCCTTCAGCGAATCGGCATAGTGGATGGGACTGATACGTGACCCATCGAGGAAGTTGTATGCCGTCTGCAGTCGATCAAGATGCCATGTGGCAAGTGACTGATCGAACGCTGTGGCCCCGGAGAACATGTAGTTCATATCGACAACATGAGAGACGTCCCATGCCGAAAGGTCACTGGTGAAGGTCGAGGCGCTTGAGAACATCGACTGCATGTCGGTGACTTTTGCCGTATTCCAAGACGAGACGTCACTGTTGAAGGCGGTCGCACCCTGGAACATCGAGCCCATCTTCGTGACCTTCGAGGTGTTCCAGTCCGAGATGTCACCGTTGAAACTGGTCGCTCCCTGGAACATCGATCGCATATCCGTGACAGTCGAAGTCATCGTCGGTGAGACGGAGATGAGATTCGTTGCGTTGTAGAAGGCGGCAAAGAGACTGGTCATGCCCATCTCGCCGAACGAGGTGACGGACTTGAGACAGCGATTTCCCTGCCAGTCACCTCCGTGACCGAAGGCTCCGGCCTCGCCGGAGATCGTCACCGTAAAAGTGCCGGCAGCAAATTCGTGATACGCCCAGTCATTTCCAGGGGCGACCGTGTACGGGGTCGATCCATCGCCCCAGTCCACAGAGAATCCGAGGCCGCCGGTGATCGGCAACCAGATTCCGGGATTGCAGTCCGTCATCGTGGTGTCGAAGACGAGGACCATCGGCGCTTCTGCGGCAGGGCCATCATCCAGGATTGTCCAGCCACGATCCATTGTGAGGATTCGCCGTGCGCTGGCTGCATCGGTGCGGTATCCGCGACCCGTCGCCCCGAGCGTGACGCCCGACATTGTCGGACGTGATGACCAACCAATCAGCGCCTGGTCGTAGTTGAAGGTGCTCAGACCCGAGCCGACGAACATGTCGGTCATGTCGGAGACCAAGGAAACGTCGAACGCCTGGAGGTTCTGATTGAACTCCGGAGCATCCCTGAACATGTGGGACATGTCGGTTGCGGATGAAGTGGTCCAACCGACGAGCGAGGAGTTGAACGAGGTCGCACCATCGAACATATGCGAGAAGTTGCGGACGGAGGGAACGTTCAGATACGGGAAACTGCGAGCGAACGATGTGGCGTTCGCGAACATGTACGACACATCGGTCGCGCTGGCGAGATTCCAGCCATCGACCCACGAGTTGAAACTCGTCGCCCCGTCGAACATGTGCGACGTCGTGCGAGCTCCGGAGGTGTCCCAGTTCAGATCAACGTTGAAGGAAGTCGCATCGCGGAAAGTATTAGAGAGATCGATCATCCGACCGGGAGACTCCGACGGGAAGCTCACGAGATTGGACCATCCGCGGAACGCGCCGGGGAGAGCCCTGAGATTGAGATGGCCCCACTGACCAACCCCGGTGATGCAGTCGGTGCCTGCGAGCTCGGTGCCGTCACCGAAGGTCGAGATCTCGCCGTAGATCGAGATGACGTACATGCTGTCGTCGGCATAGGTGTGCGAGACGGTTCCCGGTTCCGAGAGGACTGTCTTCGCTCCATCGCCCCACATGACGAAACCGTCGACGGTAGGGCCACCGAACGCAAGACTGATCGAGTTCGAGCCGCACTCCGTAGAGACCGGTTGCATGACCAGCGTCATCGGTGAAATCAGGTATTCACCGTCATCCTGAATGCTCCAGCCATGCGAACGGAGTGTGTCGACCGACGACTGGGCTTCGGCGTAGTAGGCCTTCGAGGCCCTCAACACCCCGTTGTCCGACATGGACCCCTGCCCCACCTGATCGGCCCATCCGATGAGTGTGTCGGTATAACCGCGAGCCGAAATGCCACTGCCATTGAAGACGTCATAGGCCTGCGTCATAACTGCGAGGTTCCACTGACCAAGCGACTGGTTGAAGGAGGAGGCGTCATAGAACATGTTATTGATGACGGTGAGACGATCGAGATTCCAACTCGAGAGATCGCCATTGAACGAGGTTGCTCCCTGGAACATCGACTGGGCCCAGGTGATCGCGCTCGTGTCCCATGTGGAGATGTCACCGTTGAACGACAAGGCGCCTACGAACATGGACTCCGTGTTGGAGACCCTTGACATCTCCCAGCCCACAAGATTCTGGTTGAACCTCGTGGCGGCGTTGAACATACGCGAGGTGTTTGTGGCCGAGCGCATCGTCCAACGCTCGATCGGCTGATTGAACCCCGAGGACTCAAACATCCCCGTGAAGTTCTGCCCGAGGGTGACGTCCCAGAAACCGATTGGCGAATCGAACGCTGTGGCACCACTGAACATCCCGTTGAAGTCGGTGACACTCGATGTGTCCCAAGTTGAGATGTCGCCGTTGAATCGAGTCGCGCCCCTGAAGACAGTGGCCATCGACGTCACATGCGAGACGTCCCAACCGCTGAGCGACTGGTTGAATGATGTTGCCTCCGCGAACAAAAAATCCATCTGGGTGAGGCTGGATGTATTCCAGTCTCCGATCGGCTGGTTGAACGCTGCCGCACCGAGGAACATCTGGGACATGGTCGTCACTCTCGAGGTGTCCCATCCGCCGATCGCGGAATTGAACATCCGGGCGCCGTAAAACATCTGGGACATGGTCGATACCTTCGAAGTGTCCCAGGTCGAGATATTTCCATTGAACGCATCAGCGGCATAGAACATCTGGGTCATGTAGATGACCTTCGAAGTGTCCCAACCACTCAGGTCCTGATCGAACGCCGTCGCGCCGAAGAACATCTGTGTCATGTCGACGACGTTCGAGGTGTCCCAACCGTTTAGGGCCTGATCGAATTGTGCCGCGCCGAAGAACGTCTGTGCCATGTTCACAACGTTCGACGTGTCCCAGCCGGACACATCAAGGTCGAATGTCGAGGCGTTGTAGAACATCTTCGAGATGTTGGTGACCCGCGGCGGAAGCAGCGGAAGTTGGGTGAGGTGGCTCGAGTATGACCATGCCGAACTGAGGTCGGTGAGACCGAGTTCGCCGTAGGAACCCACCTTGGTGATACATCCCAGACCCTGCCACGAGTCTGAACCGAAGTGCTCGGCGACACCGGTCACCGCGATCTTGTAGACGCCTGAGGTCACGTAGCTGTGCCAGACATTCTCACCCGGCCCGTAAGGGATCGCATCCCCGCCGTCGCCCCAGTCAACGGTCACGCCGTGATGACTGCCGAGGGGAAGAACGACATCATTCGTCCCACACTCGGTAGCGGAGGTGCTGTCGAACGTCATCGTCATCGGCGCACCTGCCGGAGCAGCAGTATCTCCGCTGATCACCCATCCGCGCTCGTTCACGAGGCGTGTGCGGGCGATCTCGCCACGGCTGTCATAGGTGAGCCCGTCGGAACCCAGAGCAACGTTGTAGGCCAAACTGCGGGCGAATCCCTCGAGGGTTTCGCCATAGTTGCTCGTCGAGATTGCCGTGCTGGAGATGAAGTTGCCCATGTCGGCGCCATTACCCAGTGACCAGTTCGCGAATGACTGATCCAACGACGATGCCCCATCGAACATCGCGTTGAAACTCGTGACAGATCTCGTGTTCCATGCGCCGAGCGGCTGATCGAACGATGTTGCGCCCTGGAACATGCTGGTCATCGACGTCACGCGACCGACGTCCCAGGTCGTCAGTGGCTGATCGAACAGAACATCGCCGGCGAACATGCTCGCCATCTCACGAACGTTGCTGACATTCCAGTCGATGATCGAACCGTTGAAATTCGATTCCCGGAACATCGAGTTCATGTTCTCGACGGTTGAGACATTCCATCCACTCAGATCGAGCGCACCAACCGACGGATGTGAGGATCCGGGGGTGCCGGCGAACATCGCCGACATGTCGATCACATTGCTGGTGTCCCATCCCGATAGATCGGCGATGAGGAGATTCGAACCCTCGAACATCGAGGACATATCGACCACGTTGCTCGTCACCCATGACGAAGGCGGAGCGACGAGACCGCTCGCTGCGCTCGGGCTCACGAGGCCGTCATACATGTGCGCGAGTGTGCGCACTGTGGCAGGAAGCGCAGGAACTGCGGTCTTCAGACCGGTCATGTTCGAAAGTCCATGTTCCATGGAGGTCAGACCGACCTGACCCCACGAGCCGATCGCGCTCACGAACTGCATGCCATCGAGGGTGTCCGTTCCGTGCACCCGGGAATCGAAGCCAGTCGCCTCACCAGTTACCGACACCGTGTAGGTCAGATCGATCTCCGGGTCGTCCACGACGAATGAGTAGAAGTGCGAAGCAGTCGATCCCGCACCGAAGGTCTCGGTGCTTCCATCGCCCCAGTCGACGGTCAGACGATGCACGCCCGTGAGCGGCAGGAAAACCGTCATGCCGCCTGCGTCGACCACGCCGGCGTCCGAAAGCGCGTCGGTGAAGTCATAGCTGAGCGACAGTGGCGTCTGGGCCACCGCCCGACCAGCGTCGATGATCTTCCATCCCTTTGATTTAAGGGAGAAGCGACGACTCTGCTCCCAAACGCGGTCGTAGGACTTATCGGCGGCATCGAGACGAATCGAGTTCGCCGACCGGGCGGGCTGTGCCTGGCGTCCCCATGCCGCGAGGGCCTTCGAATAATTCATTGTGGAGATGGCCGAGTACTCGATGCCGAGGCCATCGCCGTCCACGAGATGGGTCGTGTCCCATGTGGCAAGCGACTGATCGAACGCTCTGGCGTACGAGAACACTCCGAGTGCACGAGTGAGGCTCGTGGTTGTCCAGGCGGAGAGGTCCTGATTGAAGTGGAGCGTGTTCGCGAACGCACTCGTCATGTCGGTGACATTCGAAACGTTCCAGAGAGCCAGGCCACCAGAGCCGCCGTTCGCTCGTCCGAACCGTGTCGCACCGTCGAACATGTGCGAGATGTTGGTCATCGCTCCCACGTTCCAATTGGAGAGCAATTGATCAAAACTCGCAGCGCCGGCAAACATCGAACCGGCGTCCGTCACGAGCGAGACGTCCCATCCGGTGAGGTCGGCGTTGAAATTTTTGGCACCGTTGAACATCGAGTTCATCGTCACCACCTGCCTGGTATCGAAATTGCTTACCGTGCTGTTGAACGATGTGGCCCCGTCGAACATGTGAGCCATGTCGGTGACATTTGAGGTCGAAGCGCTACCGAGATAGCCGTTGAATGATGTTGCACCACGAAACATCGAATTGGTCGTCTGTAGCGACCAGGTCTGCCATTGAGTCACATCTCCGTTGAAAGAGGTTGCTCCGTCAAACATGTGCGATGCGTCGGCCACTGTCTGCATCTGCATACTGTTGACATATCCGTTGAACGTGGTCGCGCCACGAAACATGTCGGACATGTCGGTGATTCCGTAGGTGTTCCAGTCGATCCTCTGGTTGAATGCAGAGGCATCGCGGAACATGCCCTTCAGCGTCGTTCCGGCATTCGCACCTTGGTGATTCGGCCACATTGCGAAGTACTGATTGAAGGCTGAAGCCCCGCGGAACATCTCCGAGGCGTCATTCGCGTTGGTGGGATCGATGTTGACCGGCTGATTGAACGCTGTTGCGTTTTTGAACATCGCCCGGAAGGTCGTCGCCAGCGGAGTGGTCCAGTTGTTGAGCGGACGGTTGAACGCGCTCGCGCCGCTGAAGGTCTCGGCGAAGTTCGTGACGGCTGCGGTATTCCAGGTATTCAGCGACTGGTTGAACGATGTTGCGCCTCGGAAGGTGCCCTCGAGGCTTGTGTTCGCAGCGGTTTCCCAGTTGCCGATCCGACCGTTGAACGAGGTCGCACCGTCGAACATGAAGGAAATGTCGGTGACCGAGGCGGGGAGCCAGTCGGGAACCGAGGTGAGATTGGTCGCGCCGGAGAGCGCTCCGCTGAGACTGGTGATTCCCAAATCTCCCCACTGGACAACCGAAGTGATGCACTTCGCGCCGATCCAGGTTGTATTGCCGCTGCCGAACCGTGTGGCGATGTTCGTCACTTCGATGATGCGGGAGCCAGCCGACGAATACGTATGCGTGGGCGTCTGGCCAGTGGTCCAGGAATCAACCGATCCGTCGCCCCAGTCGATGCGGGCATCGAGGTCGCCGGTAAAGGGAAGC
>WLFD01000024.1 GCA_009703925.1 Actinomycetota bacterium
TCGACTTCCTTACGACCTACTCGAACGCATGTCGTCGCGGATCATCAACGAGGTGGCGGGCATCAACCGCGTGGCGTACGACATCACCTCGAAGCCCCCCGGCACGATCGAGTGGGAGTGACGGGGCCTCTCTGAGCCCGTTCAGGTTCCGCTGAGTCGGGCCACGATCGGTGCGAACGATTCCACGGCATCTGCACCGACGGTGACGTATGACAGTCCCCAACGTTCTCGGCGTTCGATGATGGTTTCGCACAACTGATCGACGGTGCCGGCCAGCGCGTGCGGTGACTCGAGTGCTTGCGCGCCGGTCAGTCCGAGCGCGGGTGCGACCATCTCGGCGAACGCTTCGCGATCATCGGTGACGACAGCGAGGTGAACACGGGTCTGCAGTTCGAGATCGTCGTAGCGGTCGCCGGCGGCTTCGGCGATCCAGCGGAGTTTCTCCTCGGTGGCTTCGCCGGTCGCGTTGGGTCCGGCGGTCGCGTCGATGACGCCGGCGGCGAGTGACACGTTGATGCCGATGATGTCGGCCTGTTGCGCCGCGAGGGTGAGCATGCGCTTGCCGCCACCGCCGAGAAGGATCGGAGGGCCCGGCTTCTGGAGCGGCTTCGGCGTGCCCTCGTGTGCGGTGACGTTGTAATGGTCCCCGTTGAACGTGACGGGTCCGTCGGCGAAGAGTCCCTTGATGATCTGGAGTGATTCGGCCAGACGATCGATGCGCACGCCGGGCCGGTCGAGGGTGATGCCGGACTGTTCGTAATCGGTTGTCATCCAGCCGGCACCGAGTCCGAACTCGAGGCGACCGCCGCTCAGGATGTCGATGGTGGCGGCTTCCTTGGCAAGAAGGACGGGATGGCGATAGTCGTTGCACCACACGAGGGTGCCGATCTTGAGCGTCGTGGTCGCTTCGGCCGCCGACACGAGTGCGGGGGTGACGGCGAACTGCTCGTCGAGATGGTCCGCGATCGTCAGCGAGTCGTAACCCAGGGCTTCGACCTGACGGGCGAGTGCTCGCCAGCGATCACCGTCGTCGGCTGTTCCCGTGAATCCGCCGGGCGGATCGCTGGCCTGAATGCTGAATCGGAACGGCTTCTGGCGGGGGAGTGTGACGCTCATGGTGGAATCCTCTCAGCGCATCGACGCGCCGGCGTCGATGGGCAGGGTGATGCCGGTGACCATACGGGCCTCGTCGGAGCTGATCCACAGCAGCGCGTTGGAGATGTCGTCGGTCATCTGGGCTCCGCCGCCGAGCGGGCGCTGACCGGTGTAGGCGCCGGTGGTCCGGGGATCTTCGGCGATGATGCGAGGAACGTCGGGATCGTTCCCCATGACGGTGTCGACGGCCCCGGGGTGCAGGGAGTTCACTCGGATGTCGTACTGACCGACCTCGAGGGTGAGCGAGCGCATCAGGCCGACGAGGCCGTGCTTGGTGGCTGCGTAATGGCCGAGGTAGGAATAGCCGCGGAGGCCGGCAGCGGAACTTATGAACGTGATGGCGCCGCCGTTGCCGGCCTCGATCATGGCGGGAAGCGATGCCTTGACCGTGCGCCAGACGCCGGTGAGGTTCACGTCGAGAACGGTGGCCCAATGCTCCTCGGGGACTTCCCAGGTGAGGTGGTAACTGGCGACTCCGGCGTTGGCGACGACGACGTCGAGTCTCCCGAACCGGTCGACGCCTTCGGCCACGGCGGCGTCGAGCGACGCCTGATCGCGCACATCGGCGACATGGGCGACGATGCCGCGACCTTCCTGTTCCACGAGGCGAACGGTCTCGTGCAGGTCTTCGACGGTGGCCGATTCGTAGCTGACGTCGGGAAGGACCGGAGCGCAGACATCGACGGCGATGATGTTGGCGCCCTCGGCGGCGAATCGGCGCGCATGCGCACGCCCCTGGCCGCGGGCGGCACCGGTGATGAAAACCACTTTGCCTTCGAAACGTCCCTCGCTGCGTGCCACGAATGCCCCCGAAATCCTGTTGACGACCCGGTGATGATTCCGGTGATCCAACTCAGTTTCTACCACCCGGCCCAGTTTCTACTGCCGGGTGCTGCTGCCAGGTGCTGCCGCCAGAGATGACGTCGTGTTCGTTTGCGGCCTTCCCGGAGAATCGCCGCCATCGGGTTCGAGTCCCGGCCTAGCGTCGGGTGATGTCCGAAAACTCCCACGGCCTGAACGCCGGTGACAACGGTGCCGATGACCTTTCCGACTTCGACCGCGGGTCGTTCGCCCACCGGGGGATCGTTCATGACGTGTTTCGCAGTGGCGAGGGACCAGCTGTCATCGTGATCGCGGAGATCCCGGGCATTACGCCCAAGGTTGCCGATTTCGCCCGCAGGGTTCGGGCCCTCGGCTGCACGGTGTTGCTGCCGGTGTTGTTCGGTGAACCCGGCCGCGAACCCTCGGGTCGATACATCGCGTCGTCGATCGCGAAGGCCTGCGTGTCGAGGGAGTTTGCGGCATTCGCCACAGGCAAGACCGCCCCGGTGTCCGAGTGGCTGCGTGCGCTGGCCCGTTATGCCCATGGTTCCTTCGGTGGTCCCGGAGTCGGAGCGGTCGGTATGTGTTTCACCGGCGGGTTCGCGCTCGGCATGATGGCCGGACCCGAACTGATCGCCCCGGTGTTGAGTCAGCCCTCGTTGCCCATCGGTTTCACGGCGAAGGCGAAGGCGAGCGTTCAGTTGAGCCCGGAGGATCTGAAAATCGTGAAGGAGCGCGTCGCCGAAGGTACGTGCGTCATGGGGCTGCGATTCACCGGCGATCGGGCGGTTCCGGCCGAGCGCTTCGAGACATTGCGGCGCGAACTCGGCGACGGATTCATCGGCGTCGAAATCGATTCGTCCGAAGGCAATGCCTGGGGAATCCCCACGAATGCGCACTCGGTGCTGACCGAGCATTTCGTCGACGAACCCGGACACCCGACGCGCGACGCTATGGATCAGGTCCTCGAATTCTTCAGGACCCGTCTGGTCGATCCGACGGATTAGACCCGGGCAAGAACTTTCGCCGTCGCATCGGCGGGCGGTCCGGTGGGTCGGGTGCGTCGGCGGGCGGCGTTCTGCCGTTGCACGATTGCATCGATGGCATCCATCATGCGCATGGAGTCGCCGAACCATTGGGGTAGGCGCCGACGATCTTCGACGTCGATTCCGTTGCGTCGTTGTCGTTCGCGCAGATCGTTGGAGGCCTCGAGAGCGGTGACTCCGGGTGGATCGAGGGCCGAGGGATTGGCGAGGATCTCTGAACCGTCGGGGCGCCAATGGTGGATGGTTCCGTCGGAATCGGCTGTCACGAGGATGTTTCGACGATGAACGAGGCCGTGGTGATAGCGACATTCGGGGACGAGATTCTCGACATCATCGTGACCACCGAAGGCCCGATGATGGCGATGGTGGATCTGGACGAGGGTTGCCGTGCAGCCCGGCCAGGCGCAGGTGCGATGGCGGGCGTGAACGGCCCGACGTTGTTGTGGTGTGATCGTGATGGTGCGACGCCCGAGGTGGAGCGGATCGCCGTTGCCGTCCTCGAGGACGGTGAGGAGCCCGGCATCGCAGGCCAACCACCGGGCGGCATCGCGTCGGATGGCAACGCCGGCCGGCTCCAGCACGTCGGCTGCCGCCCCGGTGCTGTCGGTGTCGGTGATGTCGGCGGGGTCGATGAGCGTGTCGACCGGGACATGCACGACGAGTTGGGCGGTGAATCCGCTCGGCTGCAGGGTCGGAGGTGTGGACACGGGCGCGGTTTCGCACAGGCGCAGAAGAGCCTCGGCACGCCATTGGCTGCGATCGAGCGTCGCCGGGGGAGCACCATCGAGAGCAGCGGCGTGCGCCCTCTCGGCGCGCACCGCAGCGGTGGCCGTTTCGAGACTGGCCAGCACGAGTTCGCCGTGTACGTGATCGAACCGGGCGCGCAGCTCGATGCCGTCCTCGTCGCGGATGACGATCACCCGTCCGATCGATGCTGGCTCGGGGGCGGAGGCTTCGGCGAGCTCGGCGGCCTCGATGCGGCGCCATGTGGAGCAGATGCGCTGTACCTGACCGACGGTTGCATGGACGGCAAGGTCGACAAGTGCCGCTTCGGTCTCGGGTGTGGCGACCCGGATGATCGGCTCGGCCTTCGAAACCGAGAGGCGACCCTCGGTGACGGCCTCGGCGAGGACGGGGAGTTCGTGCAGGGCCCGGCCGAGTGCGGCGATGCTGCGCGCCCGTCGTCGACCGAGCTGACAGTGCCAGGAGGCGAAGAACTCGACCGAGCCACATTCCCACTTCGTGTGCAGTCGGCGGATCTCGACTTCGGCCAGAACCGATGCCAGTTCGGCCTCGGCGGCAGAGAGCGTGCCGGCCAACTCGCGCGATCGATCGACCAACTGATCGTCGGTGAGTTCGGCGGCGCTCTGTGCAAGCCGGCGAGCGGTGGAGTCATCCGTGAAGTTTGAAGAGATGGGCTCCTGCCTTGGCTCCCGCCTTGACCCCTGCCCTACGCTTTCGAACATGTGTTCGATTTTACGGAAACCCACCTCCTCCGTCAAGAGGTTCATCGGAAATTTTCCGGCCGGTAGAGTTGTCGCCCCATGACCGATGATCTGCTCGAAGGCCTCAATCCCGTCCAGTACGAAGCGGTCACGCACACTCACGGACCGCTGCTCATCGTGGCGGGCGCCGGATCGGGCAAGACCCGGGTTCTGACCCATCGCATCGCCCACCTGATCCAGGCCGAGGGCGTCTCGCCGTTCGAGATCCTTGCGATCACGTTCACCAACAAAGCCGCGCAGGAGATGAAGGAGCGCGTCGCCGCCCTCGTGGGTCCGGTCGCCGAGAAGATGTGGGTGTCGACGTTCCATTCGGCGTGTGTCCGCATTCTCCGGCGCGATGCCGGGCGTCTCGGGTTCCCGGCGTCGTTCACGATCTACGACCAGTCCGATGCACAGCGACTGACGAGCTACGTCATCCGCGATCTCGGACTCGATGCGAAGAAGTTCCCTCCGCGCTCGGTGCACAGTTCGATCTCGGCGGCGAAGAACGACGGTTACGGCGCCAAGGCCTATTCGGAGAAGGCGTCGACGATCTTCGAGCGCAAGATCTCCGATGTCTACAACGAGTATCAGGCACGGCTGCTCAAGGCCGGGGCGATGGATTTCGACGATCTCCTCGCCAACACGGTGGAGTTGTTCCGTCAGTTCCCCGAGGTCCTCGAGACCTATCAGCGTCGATTCAGTCATGTCATGGTCGACGAGTATCAGGACACGAATCAGGTACAGAACGAGCTTGTGCTCATGCTTTCGCAGCCGCAGGGCAACGTGTGCGTTGTGGGCGACAGTGATCAGAGCATCTATCGCTTCCGCGGTGCCGACATGCGCAACATCCTCGAATTCGAGAACGCGTTTCCGGATGTCACGGTGGTGTTGCTCGAGCAGAACTATCGCTCGACGCAGACCATCCTCGATGCCGCCAACGCCGTCATCGCGAACAACTTCGGGCGCAAGCCGAAAGAGCTCTGGACCGACAGTGGTCACGGTGATGCGATCGTCCGTTATCAGGCCGACGATGAAGCCGACGAAGCGCAGTGGATCGCGAATCAGTTGATGGCGTTGCACGATGCCGGCCACGTCTGGTCCGACAGCGCGATCTTCTACCGAACGAACGCGCAGAGCCGCGTGGTCGAGGAATACCTGATGCGCGTCGGCATCCCCTACAAGGTCATCGGCGGAACGCGTTTCTACGATCGACGCGAAGTCCGCGATGCACTTTCGTATCTCAAGTGCGTCGTGAATCCATCCGACGAAGTGAGCATGAAGCGGGTCCTCAACGTGCCGAAACGCGGGATCGGCGAATCCTCGGTCGGGCGTCTCGACGCATGGGCGCGCAGTCACGGACTCGCGTTCATCGAAGCGCTCCGCGAAGCCGGCGACGCGGGAGTCACGGGCAAGGCGCTGAAAGGCATCGACGGCTTCCTCAAGCTGCTTGATGACCTCCAGTTGTTCGTCGATGACGGTCCGTCCGCAGTGATCGAAGCGGCGATGCAACGTTCCGGATATCTTGAGGAACTCGAGGCCGAACATTCGATCGAGGCGGAAGGGCGCATGGAGAACATCGCCGAACTGGTTGGCGTTGCCCGCGATTTCGGTTCGATCGATGAATTCCTCGAACAGGTCGGTCTCGTGGCCGACATCGATTCACTCGATCCGGACGACTCCGCCGTCGTCATGATGACTCTTCATTCGGCGAAGGGCCTCGAGTTCCCGAACGTGTTTCTCATCGGCATGGAAGACGGCATCTTCCCGCACATGCGCTCGATCGGTGATCCCGACGAACTCGAAGAGGAACGGCGTCTGGCCTACGTGGGCATCACCCGTGCACGCGAACGGCTCTACATGACTCACGCCTGGGCGAGGTCGATCTACGGAAGTACGCAATACAACCCGCCGAGTCGTTTCTTCGAGGAGATTCCTCCGCAGTTGCTGAAGGTGGTCGAAGGTACGCGTCGTCAATCGCAACGTGCGACCGGTGGCACGAGCGGCGGCACGTATGGGCGTACGTCCGGAAGTTCGTGGAGCAACAGGACGGCGACGAAGAACAACGACGACGACTGGAGCGGTTCGGTCATCGGTGGGCGCTCGCACAGCGACGAATCGATCGAGGCCGCGCTCAAGCCGGCCCCTCCTGCGCCGAGCGGGGCCGATCAGATCGGGCTGCGCGTCGGCGACGATGTGCACCACGGCAAGTTCGGCGACGGGGTCATCACCGCCATCGAGGGCTCGGGAGACAAGGCCGAGGCCGTCGTGCATTTCCGCGGAGTGGGCGAGAAGCGACTCCTGCTGGCGTGGGCGCCACTCGCCAAGCGGTAGGGGAGCCGGCCCGGGCGTGATTCCCGCTCCTGCCCCGAAATCATGACTTCTGTCACAATCTGACGATTCGTCAGATTCTGTCTTGGCATGATGCGGACGGTGTGTTAGGCATACCTAACCCCAAGCTGTTAGGTACGCCTAACAGCACGCTTTTCGGGTGGGGCCGAACCGGAGATGGGAGTCTCGCCATGACGAACAAAAGCACGACGAACGCAAGCTCGCCAGACGCCAGCGGTCTGAACGAAGGCCGACGCGGGCACCGAAAGGGAATCCGCGGAGGAGCGCTCGTCGTCTGTCTGGGGCTCCTCGTGGCGCTCCTGGCATCGGCCTGCGGTTCGGGCGGGTCGACCGACTCGGCGGGGCCGATCACCGTCTACTCGGGTCGCAGCGAGGCACTTGTCGCACCGCTCTTCGAGATGTTCACGGCCGAGACGGGGGTTCAGGTCGAAGCCCGTTTCGGCGACAGCGGAGAACTCGGGGCCCAGATCATCACCGAGGGCGGAGCATCTCCCGCCGACGTGTTCTTCTCCCAGGACGCGGGGGCGCTTGGAGCGGTTTCGGCGACCGGAGAGTTCCTGAAGCTTCCGACGTCGGTGCTTGATCTCGTTCCCGCGGCGCTGCAGGCCGATGACGGCACGTGGGTGGGTGTCTCGGGTCGCGTTCGCGTGATCGCCTACGACAACGTCACCGTCACCGATCCTCCGACAACGATCGACGGACTTCTCGATCCGCGATGGAAGGGCGAGATCGGCTTTGCTCCGACCAATGCGTCGTGGCAGTCATTCGTGACCGGGCTTCGAATTCTGCGCGGTGAAGACGGAGCGGAAGCGTGGTTGCGTGCTTTCGCTGCAAATGATCCCAAGGCGTACGAGAAGAATGGCGCCGTACTCGACGGAATCGCCAAAGGTGAAGTGCAGTTGGGCCTGGTCAACCACTACTACCTCCAGGAGCGGATCAAGGCGAAGGGTGCCGACAGCGTCAAGATCTCGAACCAGTACCTGACGGGTGGAGATCCCGGTGGTCTCGTGAATGTGGCCGGCGTCGGAATACTCAAGTCGACAAAGCACAGGACCAGCGCCGAGAAATTCGTCGAATTCCTCCTCAGCCCCACCGCCCAGCAGTATTTCGCCGACCGGACGTTCGAGTTCGCGTTGGTCGGAGACATAACGTCTGCCGACGCCTCTCTGCCATCGCTGTCATCGCTGGACGCTCCCGAGATCGACCTGTCGGATCTGGCATCGTTGGAGGCCACACAAGAACTCCTCCAGAAGGTTGGTCTGCTGACAAAGTGAGCAACGCAGCGAGGAGCGGAAGGGGATCGGAATCCGCGGACTCCGCGATTCGTCGGGTGATCTCCCGAAGGCCGATCACGGTTTCCCCCGTCGTGGTGGTGTTGGCCGTTCTCGCGGCCGTCACCACCGCGCTCCCGTTGGGTTACCTCGTTGCCAAAGCATCGTCGCGGGGCCTCGAGAATCTCGTCGAGGAGATCTGGCAGCGACGGACGCTGGAACTGACGGTGCGTTCCCTCGGGCTTGCTTTCGTCGTGACGATGGCGAGCCTCGCCATCGGCTTGGGAGGTGCGTTCGCTCTGGTTCGGACAGACCTGCCCGGTCGCAAGTTTTTCAACGTCATGTTGGCCCTTCCGTTGGCGATGCCTTCGTATGTGGCGGCGTATGCGTGGATCTCCTGGATTCCCTCGTTGGCGGGGTTCTGGGGAGCAGCGCTGGTCATCACCTCGATCTCGTTTCCGTTTGTCCTGCTTCCGGTGACGGCATCGATGCGGCGGATCGACGCAAGTCAGGAAGACGTTGCGCGTTCATTGGGAATGGGGCCCACACGTGTCGCCTTCAGCCTCACGCTGCGTCAGGTGCGGCCGGCAGCGACAGCAGGCGCCCTGATGGTCTGCCTCTACACGCTGTCGGACTTCGGTGCCGTCGCCACGATGCGTTTCGAGAGTTTCACCTGGGTGATCTTCGGGGCATATCGGGCGGGGTTCAACCCGACTCGTGCAGCAATTCTCGCGCTTGTACTTGTTGCGATCGCCATCGTCCTCGTGTGGGCCGAATTGTCGGTCAGGGGCACGGGTTCATCCGCGCGGATCGGAGGCGGTGCGTCGCGTCAGCCTCGTCGGATCGCCCTCGGTGTGATGCGCTGGCCGGCAGTTCTTGCCGTTGCCTCCGTCGGACTTGTCACGCTTGTCATCCCGATCGGACTCGTCGTGCGATGGTTCTTCGATGCTGCCAATGTCGGTATCGATTGGTCGAGATTGCTGACAGCGCTGCGCGAGACCGTGCTGGTCTCGGCGATGGCGACGGTCGCGGTGATCGTTCTCGCGGTGCCCACCGGTGTTCTCTCGGCCCGAGTGCGAACTCGCTGGGCCCAATCGACCGAGCGCGTCGTGTTCGTCGCGCATGCTCTCCCCGGCATCGTGATCGGCCTTGCCGTTGTGTACGTCGGGATTCGTCTCGTGCCGTCTCTTTACCAACGAGTTCCGATGCTGGTGTTTGCTTACGTCGTTCTCTTCTGCTCGCTGGCCGTCGGATCGATCCGGGCATCGGTGGAGCAGACTCCCGGCTCCATCGAGGAGGCCGCGCGTTCGCTTGG
The DNA here is from genome assembly GCA_009703925.1 of Actinomycetota bacterium. Lineage (GTDB taxonomy): Bacteria > Actinomycetota > Acidimicrobiia > Acidimicrobiales > Acidimicrobilacustridaceae > Acidimicrobilacustris. Next base: position 9,446 of record WLFD01000024.1, read on the forward strand.
TCTTTCGAGGACTGCGGTGTTGCGTCGGGTGACGATTCCGCTCTCTCGCCCGGGCATTCTCGCCGGCGCAGCCCTGGTGTTCCTCACGGTGATGAAGGAACTCCCGGCTACGATTTTGCTGCGTCCGACCGGAATGGAGACCATGTCCACTGAACTTTGGTCCCACACCTCGGTCGCCGACTACGCGGGGGCAGCGCCGTATGCGCTGGTGCTGGTCCTCGTTGCGGCGTTGCCGGCTGCAGTGCTCACCCTGAATCGGGACGCATAGTGGATCCGACACTCGATGTCCGGTCCATCAGCAAGTCGTTCGGTGGGGCTCCCATCGTGGACCAGGTCTCGCTGACCGTGGCGCCCGGGCAGATCGCCGTGATTGTCGGGCCCTCGGGCAGCGGAAAGACGACGGTGCTGCGCTGCATAGCGGGGTTCGAGCGCCCCGACACCGGCGAGATCAGCATCGATGGTGCACCGGTCGTCGAATCCGGACTGTTTGTCGCTCCCGAGAATCGGCACGTGGGCTACGTCCCACAGGAAGGCGCGTTGTTCCCGCATCTCTCCGTTGCCGGCAATATCGGCTTCGGTCTGCCCCGTGGCGGCATGCGATCGAAACGCGTCGCCGAGTGCCTCGAACTTGTCGGTCTGGCAGGACTCGGTGATCGACGGGTCGACGAACTCTCGGGTGGGCAACAACAGCGCGTCGCTCTGGCTCGGGCGCTCGCCCCGCGACCGCGTCTCGTGGTCATGGATGAACCCTTTTCGGCGCTCGACGCGGCCCTGAGGCCGGCGATCTGCGCCGATGTTGTCTCCGCCCTACGCGGTGATGCCGCAACGGCGGTGATCGTCACGCACGATCGGGACGAGGCCCTGGCGGTCGCCGATCTCATCGCCGTGATGATGGACGGAAAGATCGTTCAATGCGCCGACCCGGTGACTCTCCATCGCGAGCCGGTCTCCGAGCGAGTTGCATCCTTTCTCGGCGAGGTCGATGTCACCACCGGACGACTCGTCGGCCAGGAGGTCATAACTCCTCTGGGGACATTTCGAGCCGAGAGCCACGGACCGATTTCGGGAGAGGTCGACGTGATCCTTCGCCGAGGCCAGGTGCGTGTGTACCCGGAGCCAGTGACCCGAGCCTGAACGGGTTTCCGGCCGGAGGCGTGTGCCCCGCTGAGATCAGCCTTCTTGAGCGGCGCTGTCGGGGTTCAGGTTCACGATGACCTTGCCTCCGTCGGTGATGGTCACCGGATAGTCGGTGAGGCCGGTTCCGTCGGCCGCAACGATGGTGCCGTCGCACGGATCGCGGAAATCACCGGACCCGGGCTGCCATTCGAGTGTGCATGACCGGCTCTGGCCGGGGCGGCGTGCGTCGAACGCGAACCATCCCGTAGCGGGATCGTCGCCGATGTGTTGGAGGTAGATGTCGCGCCTGCCGCCAGAGACATCGGAGAACAGCAGGGGCCCTCCGGAGGCGATGTTGGAGGCCCGCGACTCGGCCTGACCGGCGTCGTAGGTCTCGGAACCGAGTTTCACCTCGACCGTGCCCGACTCGGTGAGTGAAGGAATCGCCACCACGAAGAGGATGAGGACGAGAGCGATCCCGATGGCGATGCCGCCGACGGCGAGGATCACCGATCTGGGGGCACGGGTCTTGGTTTCCTTGACCGGACTCATGGCTCAAGTATCGCCCCCGGGGGATGGGTGGGTGAAGTCGGCCCCCCCCGCCCGGGGAGCGCCGTCGGGGGGCGGTTTGGGAGGGATGCCTTCGGACTGACTACGTTGTCGCCGTGGATCTTCTCGAATATCAAGGCAAGCAGTTCTTCGCTCAGTTCGGCATTCCCGTATCTGATGGACGAGCTGTCACATCCGTAGACGAGGCACTGGCCGCCGCAGAGGCAGTCGGTTACCCGGTCGTCGTCAAGGCCCAGGTGCATGCCGGTGGTCGTGGCAAGGCAGGCGGCGTCAAGCTCGCCAACAATGCCGACGAAGTGCGCGAGCACGCCGGAAACATCCTCGGACTCGACATCTCGGGGCACATCACGCGCACCTTGTGGATCGAGATCGCGTCGGACATCGCGGAGGAGTACTACGCGTCGTTCACGCTCGATCGCTCCGCCAAGAAGCATCTCGGCATGCTCTCGAAAGAGGGTGGCGTCGAGATCGAAACGGTTGCCGTCGATAACCCCGACGCGATCGCCAAGATCTGGATCGACCCGGTCGATGGCCTCACCGAAGAGGTGTGCCGTGCCTGGGTGCTTGCAGCCAAGCTCAACCCCGACGTCACCGACGGTGCAGTTGCGCTACTGCTCAAGCTCTACACGGCTTATGTCGAAGGCGACGCCGATCTTGCGGAGATCAATCCGCTGATCGTCAAGACCGACGGCAACGTCCATGCTCTCGACGCCAAGGTCACCCTCGACGACAACGCCGAGTTCCGTCACGAGTGGGACGAGTACGCATCGACGCAGGTACGCGACGTTCGTGAAGAGGCTGCGCACGAGAAGGGCCTTCAGTACGTGGGCCTCGACGGAAGCGTCGGCATCATCGCCAACGGAGCCGGTCTCGCCATGAGCACGCTCGACGTCGTGAACCAGGCCGGTGGCGAAGCCGCCAACTTCCTGGACATCGGCGGCGGCGCGAACGCCGACGTCATGGCCGGCGCTCTGCAGGTCATCAACGACGATCCCAAGGTCAAGTCGATCTTCATCAACATCTTCGGCGGCATCACCCGCGGCGAAGAAGTTGCCAAGGGCATCATCGAAGCGCTGTCGCGTGTCGACATCGCCGCTCCGATCGTGATCCGCCTCGACGGCACCAACGCCGAAGAGGGCCGGGCACTGCTCGAACCACACCTGTCGGACAAGCTCCAGAGCAAGCCCACCATGCTCGAAGCCGCTGCTGCCGCAGTCGCACTCGCGAAGAAGAACTGAGGAATCCTGTGAGCATCTTCGTAGACGAGAACACAAAGGTCATCTACCAGGGCCTCACCGGTTCGCAGGGTCGCTTCTACGGCCTGCGCAACCGCGATTACGGCACCAATGTTGTTGGTGGCACGAACCCCAAGAAGGCCGGCGAGGACGTCGACGGCATTCCGATCTTCGCCAACGTCGGTGAAGCAGTTGCCGCCACCGGCGCCAATGCGTCATGCATCTTCATCCCCGCTCCCGGCGTGCGCGCCGCGATCATGGATGCGGCCGAAGGTGGCGTCGAATTCATCGTGTGCATCACCGAAGGTGTGCCGGCACATGACGAAGCGTGGTTCTACAACGAACTCAAGCGCGACTTCCCGAACGTGCGCCTTCTGGGCCCGAACTGCCCCGGCATCATCAGCCCCGGAAAGTGCAACATCGGAATCACCGCTGGTGAGATCGCCAAGCCCGGTGGCCCGGTGGGCATCGTGAGCCGCTCCGGCACGCTCACCTACCAGGCGCTCTATGAGCTCAAGCTTCAGGACATCGGCGTCACCACGTGCGTCGGTATCGGTGGCGATCCGGTTCCCGGCACGTCGTTCATCGATTGCCTCGAGGCGTTCGAAGCCGATCCCGACACCAAGGCCGTCATGATGATCGGCGAAATCGGTGGTTCGGCCGAAGAAGAAGCAGCCGAGTTCATCAAGAACATGATGTCGAAGCCGGTTGTTTCCTACGTCGCCGGTGTCACGGCTCCTCCCGGGAAGAAGATGGGCCACGCTGGCGCCATCGTCTCGGGTGGCAAGGGCACTGCCGCCGCCAAGATGGAAGCGCTCGAAGCCGCTGGTGTGCGCGTGGGCAAGAACCCCACCGAAGCCGGCGAACTCATGGTCGAGGTTGTGCGCGAGCACGGCTGGGCCTGAGCCTTCAGCTTCAAAGTTGTTGCACGAAGGCCCGGCCATTGCGCCGGGCCTTCGTCGCGTCCGCCCCACCCCTAAAGCTGGCTCGATTTCGGTCGCTCTGGCGACCAGAAACGAGCCAGCTTGCCAAGTGGCTGGTGACACGGCATCTGTGGAGAACTACGGTCGTTTGGTGAGCGACCACGGCGGGAGGCTCGGAAGGTCACGAGGTGCGGCGATGCGGCGGTCGGTTGTAATGCTCTGCGGGCTGCTCACGCTTGCGTCGGTGTCGTTCGGATCGCTCCTCCTGGCTTCGTGTGCGAACCCGTCGGGGAAACCTGTGACGCAGCTTTCGGCCCTGCAGGTCTCCCTCTCGACGGAGACGGCGACGCCCGGCGAAATCATCGTCGCCATGGTTCAGGGATGTCCTCGAGAGGGAACACTTCGCTCGAAGGGTGATGAAATTCACCTCGGGCTGGCTCCACCCGACGGCAACATGTGGGGTCCGACCCTTTTCCAAGGCAAGATCAGTTTCAACTCCACAACAAAGATCACCCTCGGTGAGTCCCATGCGACTGGTCGTCCATCGAGCTCGGGCGGGGCGGAGATCGAGGTACCGGTGGCGGATAATGCGATCGTGGGAACGCCCCTGTTCGTCACTGTGGTGTGCACGACGCTTCTTCGGAAGGACCCTGAAGCTGATCGCCTCGAGCAAGGATCCATCGATGCGGCAACGGCCGTCGCTGGGCCGTTGACTGTTCGTTGAGTCGATTCGGCCGGGGTCGGCAATCGCGTTGCGCCGGGCCTTCGTCGTTTTCCGTAACGTGTCGTCATGACTGACGCTGGTCCTCCGCATCTCGTCGCCGACGAGCTCGCCACATTGCGCGTGCTGTTCGACTTCCAGCGGGAGTCGTTCGTGCGCAAGGTCTCGGGTGTGAGTGACGAGGCAGCAGCCCGACAACTGCTGCCCTCGGACACCACGTTGGTGTGGCTGGTCAACCATCTTGTCTTCGTCGAGGAGTACTGGTTCCTGCATTGTTTCGCGGGGAAGGAGTTCGTGGCTCCCGATTACGAGCGCGGGCCGATCGGTGTCTCGCTCGAGCGTTACGCGCTCGCTCGTCAACGGGCCGACGCAATGCTCGATGCGGCGACGGATCTGAATGCCGAATGCGTGCAGGTAGGCCGGGGCGAGATGGTGAACCTCCGCTGGGTGCTCGGGCACATGCTCGAGGAAGTCGCTCGTCATGCCGGGCACGCCGACATCATCCGCGAGCTGCTCGACGGCGAGACTGGCCGCTGAACCCGGGGGTTTCCAGCAGGGAAGGCCCCCTTCCCGCCCCTGATAGTTTCAGGGCTTATGCGATTGGCAGTTCTTGCATCTGGAAGTGGGACCATCCTCGATTCGATCTGCGCCGACGGCATCGCTGTCTCGGTTGTCATCGTCGACCGCCCCTGTGGCGCGCAGGAAGTTGCGGCTCGGAACGGCATTTCCTGTGAACTGATCGAGCGTCGCACCTACGGCCCCGACTTCGATCGCAACGGCTACACAGCCGAGGTCCTCGGCGTCCTGAGCGGCTGGGACATCGAACTTGTCGCCATGGCCGGGTTCGGCACGGTGCTCGGCAAGGGCATGTTCGACGCTTTCCCCGGACACGTGCTCAACACGCATCCCGCTCTTCTTCCCTCATTTCCGGGTTGGCACGGCGTCGCCGATGCGCTCGCGTATGGCGTGAAGGTCACCGGTTGCACGGTGCACATCGCCACCGAAGAGGTCGACGCCGGCCCGATCCTCGCCCAGGAAGCGGTTGCCATCGAACCCGATGACACCGTCGAATCGCTGCATGAACGCATCAAGGCCGTCGAGCGTCGCATCTACGTTCGAACCATCTCCGAAATCATCGAAAGGGGCAGTGTCCAATGAGGGCTCTCCTGTCCGTGTATGACAAGTCCGGTGTTGTCGATCTGGCGCGCTCGCTGAACGATCTCGGATGGGATCTCGTCTCGAGTGGCGGAACCGCCCGGGTGATCGCCGAAGCCGGTATCCCCGTCACCGATGTTGCCGATCTCACCGGATTCCCGGCGATCCTCGGCCACCGTGTCGTGACCCTCCACCCGAAGGTTCACGGCGGCATCCTCGCCGACCCGACGAACGCCGAACACCGCGCCGACATGGACGCCTACGGCATCGAGTCGATCGATCTCGTCGTCGCCAACCTCTACCCCTTCTCGGCCGAGCCGTCGATCGAACTCATCGATGTGGGTGGGCCCACGATGGTGCGAGGTGCGGCGAAGAACCACGCGCATGTCGGCATTGTCACCGATCCGTCCCGGTACAACGAGATTGTCGACGAACTGAAAGCGAACGGTTCGCTTTCGTTGTCGACGCGCACGCGTCTGGCCCGCGATGCATTCGCGCACACGGCGGCCTATGACGCCGAGATCCTCGCCTGGTTCGACGCCGGCATGCCGGCCGCCGGTTCCGCTTCTGCGGAAAATGCGGCAACCGACGTGGCTGCCGAACTTCCCGAAACCATCGAACTCTCGCTGGTGCGCGATCAGGTTCTCCGTTACGGCGAGAACCCGCATCAGGTTGGTGCCCGCTACACCGCTACCGGCGATTCCGGTTGGTGGTCGACGGCAGTGCAGCACGGCGGCAAGGAGATGAGCTATCTCAACGTGTATGACACCGAAGCGGCCTGGCGCCTCGTGCATTCGATCGGCGAGCGTCCGGCTGCCGTTGTGATCAAACACGCGAACCCGTGTGGTGTCGCCGTCGCCGACGACATCTTCACGGCCTACACGCAGGCGCACGCGTGCGACACGGTCTCCGCGTTCGGCGGAATCATCGCCGTCAACCGCATCGTGACTCTCGAGGTCGCACAGGCGATCGCCCCGGTGTTCACCGAGGTGCTCGTTGCCCCCGGCTATGAGCCCGATGCTCTCGCGGCACTGCAGGAAAAGAAGAACCTCCGCATCCTCACCGCCATCGCCCCGGGAGCGCCGGGGCTGTCGCTCCGTCCGATCGACGGCGGATACCTCGTGCAGACTCCCGATCTCGTCACCGACGATCCGACCAACTGGACCGTTGCAACCGATCGGTCGCCGACCGATGGCGAATGGATCGATCTCGTGCTGGCATGGCAGGTCGTCGCCAAGGTCACCTCGAACGCCATCGTTCTCGTGAAGGACGGTCAGGCTGTCGGTATCGGCTGCGGGCAGCAGAACCGACGCGATGCCGGGCACCTGGCGGCGGTGAAGGCCGAGGGTCGCGCTGCCGGTGGCGCTTACGCGTCGGACGCGTTCTTCCCCTTCGCCGATGGACTCGACGCTGCGATCGAAGCCGGTGCGACGTGCGTGATCCAGCCTGGAGGTTCGATCCGCGACGAGGAAGTCATCGCCGCCGCCAATGCCGCCGGACTCGCGATGGTGTTCACGAGCGAGCGTCACTTCCGCCACTGACTCCTCGCATCGCTCAATTGTGGGAGCCGAGGGCCAAAGCGGCCTAGGTTTCATCTCCGTGCTGATGAACTGGTTGACCTCATTGCCGACGGCGGCCCTTCTTCTGATCGTGCTGGTAGTGGTCGGTTCGATCTCGGTATTGCTCTACCTGTTGATCAATCGGCAGGTCGGCGATCATCGCGAGCATGCGGGTATGGCCGCAGCGGCCTACATGACGGCGTTGGGGAGCCTGTTCGCGATCCTGACGGGTTTCCTCATCAATTCCGAATATTCGACGCTCAGGGACGCTCGCCAGATCGTCGGAACGGAAGCGGCCGCGTCGAGTCGACTGGCGTCGGCGACGGAGGGACTCCCTTCCGTCGACGGGTCGGCGATTCAGGTGCGACTGGGCCGGTATCTGCGAGACGTATCCACGGACGACTGGGAGGCACTGGCCGACGGGGATGCGCAGGATTCGCCTGCATTCCTGTCATTGCGCGAACTGCAGTCCACGGTCTTTTCGATCTCGAGTCGCCCCTATGTGCCGGCGGCGACAACCGGTGCAATGGACAGCGCAGTGGCCGAACTCACGTCCTCCCGTCGCGACCTCATCTCGCTGGCCAGTAGCGAGATGCCGTTTCAACTCTTCGCCCTGAGTGCCATCGCGGGGCTGGCACTCATCGTGAATGCGATGTTCGTCGCTCTTCGAACTGGGGGCGGCACCGCGTACGTCGCCGTCGGCATCATCGTGATCGTTGCCCTCGACCTCGCGCTGATTCTCGGAATATCGGCGCCGTTCCGGGGTCCTTTCGTTGTCGACAAGGGACCTGTCCAGTCGATGTCGGAAGAGGTCCTTCAGGGCGTCTATCTGCCGTGGGTCGGCCCGGGGTCGACGATCGCCACCGATGCCGGCACCTGTCGGGCCGATCCTCGAGGATGTCTCACGATCGAAGCCGGCGACTCGATCCAACTGGGAGCACTACTGCGCGTGGGCGCCGATTCGATGGGGATCGGGCGGGATTCCCGACGGGGGATCGATCTGGCCATCGACTATCTCGACGCCGAGTTCGACGGGGCCCCCGGAATGCTGATGGGGCATCCGGTGGCAGTTGTTGCCGCCGATGATCAGTGCTCGGCCGAAGGTGGGCGCGAAGGCGCCGAACGCATCCTTCTCGGATCGCGGATGGTCGCCGCGGTCGGAACGTCCTGCTCGGGTGCGGCATTGGGTGCGGCCGAACCGATCTTCTCCCGCGCCGGGATTCCGCTGATGTCGGCGCAGAACACGGCGCCCGGTCTCACGTCGATCGAGAAGCCGGGAAGCACCTATGCGAGAACAGCGCCGAACGATCTCATCCAGGGTTCGGTGGTCGCCGATTTCGTCGTGAACGGGCTCTCGGCGAAAACGGTCAGCGTGATCTCGGACGGCACCGTCTACTCGGAGCAACTCGGGCAGACGTTTGTGGACCGCCTCGGTTCCATCGGTGCAACCGCGCTGCCGACGGTGATCGCTCCGAAGGGGAGTGATTTCTCCGCGATCGCCCGATCGATTGTCGAGAGCGGAGCGGACGCGGTCTACATGCCCGTCAATTCGCCGGTCTGCGAAGATCTCATGGACGCGATCGCGGAAACTCCCGGTGGCGGGGGAATCGCCGTGGTGACAAGCGATGCGTGTGTCAACAGCGACGTGGTGTCCTCCGCGGCACGAGTCAACGCCTACGCATCGGGGCCGGACATCACTGCGCTGGGCAAGAAACCCTTCTACAGCGAGCAATACGAGAAGGCGTATATCAGCACGTTCGGTGGACAGCCCCTGTCGGTCTGGAACACCTCGGCATTCGACGCGACCAATCTGCTCTTCGATTCGATCCAGCGAATTGCCGTTCTCGGCTCGGACGGATCGATTTCGATTCCCCGTTCGGCACTCATCGAGGCCATCCGCGTGATCAACGGCTATCGGGGCGTTTCCAATCAGATGGTGTGCAAGCCGACAGGCGATTGCGCGCAATCGGCAACGATTGCGGTCTACCGGGCCCCGTTCTGGCCTGTCGGGCCGAGTGCAGCGATCTCGGAACCGGTGTTCTCGAAAACCGAGACGCTGGCCGCAGTCGTGGCCCGAAATTGACCCCGCGTAAATCCGGAAGGTCTCGAACATGACGTTCCGATCGGGTAAGACTGTTCCCATGGAATCGCCGGTCACAGGATTCAGCCACGTCCAATTGCGTTGTGCGGATGTGGCGGCGTCGCGTCGGTGGTACGAGCTGGTTCTGGGAATGGAAGCGTTCGTCGAATTGCCCGACACCGTCGCCCTTCGTCATGCCCCGAGTCGACTGGTACTCGTTCTCTCACCGGGCGCTGTCGATCAGACGGTTTCGCCGCTCGATCATCTGGCCTTCGCGGTTCCTGACGGTGAGGCACTCTCGGCGTGGGCGGATCATCTGGCGTGGTCGGGGATCACACACGAAGGAATCGTTTTCGAAATCGGCAAGCCTTCCCTGCAGCTTGTCGACCCCGACGGCAACTCGATCGAACTGGTTGCCCCTGCGCCGAAGTGATGACGGGGAGGGCCGGCGACATGCGGAACCGGTTGCCGCTACTGGAAGAGAAAGAGATCGCTTCCGGTTTCGGCCACGAGCCTGGCGAGCACGTCGAGGGGCAGGCCGATGACGTTGGACGGACTGCCGGAGATGCCGGCCACGAACAACGCAGCTGAACCCTGCATGCCGTAGCCGCCAGCCTTGTCGAAGGGTTCGCCGGTCGAGACGTACCAGTCGATCCACGCGTTGGGGAGATCGGCGAAGGTCACGTCGGTGGTGACGGTGGCGGTGCGCACGATCGACGCGGACTCGTCGGGCCAGCGGTACACGCACACACCGGTGTGCACCTGATGGGTGCGACCGGAGAGTCGACGCAGCAATGCGCGCGCCTCCGAGTCGTTGATGGGCTTGCCGAGCAGGGCTCCGTCGAGATCGACGGTGGTGTCGGCGGCGATGACGAGCTCACCCTGAACCGCTACGGCCTTGGCCTTTGCGATGGCGAGACGTTCCACGTATCGGGTGCCGGATTCGCCGGTCTCGACCGATTCGTCGATGTCGGCGGGACGGATTTCGAGGCGCAGTCCGAGACCTCCGAGCAGTTCGGCGCGGCGCGGTGATCCGGAGGCGAGGACAAGTCGTTCGCTCATCCGCCGCTCACGGTCGCATCGGCAAGGGCATCGGGGGGAGTACTGGCATCTGCATCGATCCAACCTTCGGGAATGACCACGTCGTGCGGACCGGTCTGGGTGCCGCGCGGTCGGGCTGCGGTCTCGGGTGGCACGACGAGCGAGAGATCGAGGGACGCAAATGTGTCGTCGAGTTCGGCAAGTGTGCTGAGTGAGGTGAGTCTGCGACGAACCTCGGAACCGACGGCGAAGCCGGTGAGGTACCAACCCAGATGTTTGCGCATCATGCGCATGGCGCGGTTCTCGTCGATGGCGTCGGTCAGAAGTTGAGCGTGTCGAGTGGCGATCACGGCGACTTCGCCAAGGGTGGGCTCGGCCCGGACCGGTTGTCCGGCGAACGCGTCGGCGAGTTGTCCGAAGAACCAGGGTCGGCCGAGACAGGCGCGGCCGACGACGACTCCGGCGCAACCGGTTTCGCTCATCATCGACAATGCATCCTGGGCAGTCCAGATGTCGCCGTTGCCCAGAACGGGAACATCGGGAACGGCCTCGACAAGTTCGCCGATCGCGCTCCAGCGAGCCCGTCCCGAATAGCGCTGTGCGGCGGTGCGGGCATGGAGAGCGACGGTGGCGGCGCCGGCGTCGGCCGCAAGGCGACCGGCCTCGATGAACGTCACGCGCTCGTCATCGAGTCCGATGCGCATCTTGACCGTCACCGGTACCTTGCCGGCGGCCTCCACTGCCGATCGAACGACAGCAGCGAAAAGTCGGGGGCGGGCGGGCACGGCGGCACCGCCACCGTGGCGGGTCACCTTGGGAGCCGGGCACCCGAAATTGAGATCGATGTGATCGACGAGATCCTCGCCGACCAGCCGTCGGATGGCCTCGCCAACGACCGCAGGATCGGTTCCGTAGAGCTGCAGCGAACGCGTCGACTCGTCGGGGGCGAACGATGCCAGCTGCCAGCTCTTCTCGACGTCCTCCATGAGGCCGCGGGCGTTGACCATCTCGCTGACGTACAGACCGGCCCCGTAGGTACGACACAGTTGGCGGAAGGCGATGTTGGTGACGCCGGCCATGGGGGCGAGCACAACGGGCGGATCCACCGTGATCGGCCCGATCTGGAGGGGCTTCACCGTCGGCCTGGTCGTGACGGAAGCTGGCTCGGCCAGGTCGGGGTCGGAAGCGGGGGACGGTGACACGAACCAACACGGTAGCGAGGGCCGGTAGGGTCAACCGCATGTCTGCTCAGGTGCTTGATGGGGAACTTGTTGCCGCCGGGATCAAGGAGCGGCTCGCCGGGCGGGTCGATGCGCTGGTCGAGCGGGGAATCACCCCCGGACTCGGCACGGTTCTTGTCGGCGATGACGGCCCTTCATCGAATTATGTCTCGATGAAGCACCGCGATTGCGAGGCTCTGGGCATCTCGTCACATCACGCCCATCTGCCCGCCGATGCCACCCAGGACGACGTTCTCGCCGTCATCGACCGGTTCAACAACGACCCGGCCGTCGATGCCTATCTGATGCAGTATCCGTTCCCCAAGCACCTCGATTTCGAGGGGGCTTTGCTGTCGGTCGATCCGGCCAAGGACGTCGACGGCCTGCATCCGGTCAATCTCGGACATCTCGTCCAGGGCGTCGACGGACCGCTCCCGTGTACGCCCGCCGGAATTCAGGCGCTTCTTGCGTACTACGAGGTTCCCATCGAGGGTCGTCACGTGGTCATCGTCGGCCGGGGTCTCACGATCGGCCGTCCACTGGCGAATCTGCTCACGCTCAAGAGGCCCAATGCCAATGCGGCGGTGACTGTCGTGCACACCGGCGTCGCCGATCTGGCCACGTACACGCGTCAGGCCGACATCATCATCGCGGCTGCCGGATCGCCGGGTCTGATCACGGCAGACATGGTCAAGCCCGGTGCGGCTGTTGTCGCCGCGGGTGTTTCATTCGAAGGCAAGAAACTGGTCTCCGATGTCGCCGACGAGGTATCCGAAGTGGCCGGCTGGCTGTCGCCCCGTATCGGTGGAGTCGGGCCGATGACCAGGGCGATGTTGTTGGTCAACACGGTCGATGCCGCAGAGCGACGCGCGTAGCCTTTCCACGATGACCCGCATCGCCGACCTTCTCGCTTCCGGACGCACCTGTTCGTTCGAGTTCTTCCCTCCGAAGACCGACGAGGCCGCACGCGCGCTCGAGCAGACCATCGCCGATCTCGCTCCGCTCGATCCGTCGTTCGTGTCGGTCACCTATGGCGCCGGTGGTTCCACCCGTGAGCGCACCCGCGACGTGGTGATCAACATCGAACAGAACATCGGCATCACGGCGATGGCCCATCTCACCTGCGTCGGCCACACCCGCGACGAGATCGATTCGCTGCTCGACGAGTACAAGGCCGCCGGCGTATCGAACATCCTGGCGCTGGCCGGCGATCCGATCGTCGACGATTCCGGTGACGTGGTCGAGAGCGAATTCGAATTCGCCTCGGAACTCGTCGAGTTGATCGCAGCCAAAGGGGATTTCTCCATCGGCGTCGCCGCCCATCCCGAAGGCCATCCGCGCTCACCGGATCTGTATTCGGATCGGCGTCATCTCGCCGACAAGTTGAACATGGCGGATTTCGCCA
>WLFD01000025.1 GCA_009703925.1 Actinomycetota bacterium
CCACCGATGGGAAGATCGATGCCACCGGGAAGCGAGATGGTCTTGTCCTCGCAGAATGCGTGGATGCCTTCCGGTCCGAGCTCGCGGCCGACGCCGGAGTTCTTGAAGCCACCGAACGGGCCGTTGAAGTCCATGCCCTGGGTGGTGTTGACCGCAAAGGTTCCGGTGCGAACACGACGGGCGACGCCGATGCCCTTTTCGATGTCGGACGTGTAGCACGCACCGGCAAGGCCGTAGTCGTTGTCGTTGGCCATGGCGATGGCATCCTCGAGGGTGTCGTACTGGATGAGCGACAACACCGGGCCGAAGATCTCTTCACGGGCGATGGTCATGTCATTTGTGACATCGGCGAAAAGGGTGGGGGACACGAAGTGACCCGTGGCCTCGTCGGGACGACCGCCGCCGACGACGACGGTTGCGCCTTCGGCAATGCCCTTGGCGATGTAGCCCTCGACACGCTCGCGCTGACGCTCGGCGATGAGCGGTCCGCAGAGGTTGTCGGGGTTGGTCGGATCGCCGGTGATCTGCGAGGCGACAGCGGCGGCGAGTGCGTCGCGGATCTCGGCGTAGCGGCTCTTCGGAGCGAGGACGCGGGTGAGTGCGACACAGGCCTGACCGTTGTTCATGAGGCCGCCACCGATGATCATCGGGATGGTCTCGTCGAGGTTCGCATCGTCACAGATGATGGCTGCGGACTTGCCGCCCAGTTCGAGCGTGCAACGCTTGAGCTGCTCGCCACAGATCGCACCGATCTTGCGACCGGCTGCGGTCGAACCGGTGAAGCTCACCTTGTTGATGTCGGGGTGACGGACGAGGTGCTCGCCAACTTCGCGGTCGGCGGGAACGATGTTGATGACACCGGCCGGAACTCCGGCTTCGATGAGGACCTCGGCGAGGAGGTTGGCATCGAGAGGAGTCTCGGGGGCGGGCTTGAGGACGATCGTCGAACCCGAAGCGAGCACCGGGCCCACCTTGAGGGTGGTGATGAAGAGCGGGACGTTCCAGGGGATGATGCCGGCGCAAACCCCGACCGGCTCGCGGCGGACGATGATCTGGCCGCCGAGGGCGCCGTCGCGGCGCTCTTCGAACGGGAACTCGAGCGTGTGACGGGCGAACGAGTCGAGGACCATGGTGCTCGAGAGCACCTGTCCGAACATCGAGAAGTAATACGGAGCGCCGACCTCGTTGGTGATGAGGTTGGTGAACTCGTCCTGACGGGCCTTGATGCCGTCGGAGACGCGGGTGAGGAGTTCGGCACGCTGCTGCGGCGTCCAGGTGGACCATTCACCTTCGAATGCAGCCTTGGCGGCGGCAACGGCGCGGTCCATGTCGGCGTTGGTGGCGACCGGCACGGAGCCGATGACCTCTTCGGTGGTCGGCGAGAGGACCTTGAGGGTCTCGTTGCCGGCGGGGGCGACCCATTCGCCACCGATGAAGAACTTGTCGTACGTGTACATGGCTTCCCCTTTGGATGCGGGCCTGCGCCCGGAATCAGTGCCGTCCGGGGCTCATGCGGCCAGCCGAATCAACAGGGGAAATGTACCCGCCGGAGGCCCGTTCCGACAGATCGGCGCTATCCGACCCGATTGAGGTCGTCGACGACCTCGAGAAGATCGCCCACGTTGTAGAAGTTCACCCCGACGATCGTGGCGAATTCCCCGCGTTGGGTCATGCAGTTCCGGACCCGGGACATCAGGACGTCGTAGCTGTTGACGATCCGTGCCTGGGCGATCGTCGAAGCACTTCCGGAGGGCGTGGTCCAGTGGTTGATCTGGAAGAGGGGCGATTCCGGGGTCCCCCGGTTGGGTCGGCAACTCGCCAGGCCGTCCCAGTCCGGTGACCATGCGGCAGCGCTACCTGTCGACGATGCGGGATCCGGGACGATGACGGTGTCGTCGACCGGACCGGTCACGGTGGCGGTCCCGGTGTAGCCGGGAGCGCCCGGAGTCAGCAGATCGTCTTCGGTGCGAAAAGTGAACGGTGTGTCCTGCAGCAGGCCGTAAGCCGGGTTGTTCCACCCCGGGGGAGGTCCGCCGAATTCGGACATCATCACGATGTTCTTTCCCTGATCGATGAGGCTGCCGAGCGTGGGAGGCGTCGCCGAGGAGTCCCATTCATAGAGTTGATCGAACAGGCGGGCGTCCCTGAACGCCTTTTCGGTGTCCTCGGTCGAGACGTAGTTGCCGATCACGAGGATGATCACTTCGTCGGGATTGCGCACGAGGAACTGTCGGATGGCACCGAGGGACGTGGAGAAGCGGGTGGCTCCGTATTCGCAATAGACGTGACAGAGGTAGATGTCCCGCAGGGCGGGATCGATCGGTGCCGCATCGAGACTCTTGAGGATGGAGGGGTCGGCACCGGCGGGCAACTGGCTCTCGACGGCAGCGGGATTCACCTTGGCTTCGAGGGCGCGGTCGGTGACGACCAACCCGTCGCCGCCGGTTCCGATGTTCGTGCGCACCCCGTAATGGGTCTTGACGAGAAGCGCACGGATGCCGTATTCGAGTTGGGCCGGAATGCCGAAGGTGTTCTCGGCGAAGAGCCAGCCAGGATCGGTGCTGGCCGACATCGAGTTGTGCGATCCGGCGAAGGCCACCTCGTCGATCGTGCGATCGCAGAGTTCGGCGTGACCGTTGCACCGGCGAGTTTCCTGGACTGTGGCTCGTGCCCGGGTGTTCCCGGTGAATGCGAATCCGGCGACCGAGACGACGACCACGATGGCGAATGTTGCGCCGACGGTTCGCATCAGATGAGGCGAACGGGAGAACCGCTTCGCTCCCGATGACGGGGCCGGACCCCTCTGCGCCGGGGCGACGGCGAGGAGCAACTGATACGAGCCGAGGTAGACGATGTACACGCCAGCGAGCGACACGAGGATGTCCACCACGGCGGTGGGTTGGAGCACGATGAAGAGCCCGGCGGCAATCACGGCTGACGCACGGAAGGCCAGGCCGGGAACGGTCGTCGGTTGCCATCGGCCGGCGCGGTTGCTCACCCGGTCCCACAGGTCGAGGGGGGTGAGGGCCGGCTTCTGTGGGGCAGTGGCGAGTGCGAAAGCGATCGAGGCGATGCCGTAGCCGACGACCCAGAACCCGACGGCGGTGAGGTCACCGAAGAAACGAGCGACGGCGGCCTGGACGAACCGGGCATCTTCGGGGGTACTTGCAAAGCTGGCGGCGATCCGGGGAATCGAATAGGCGACAGCGACAACGACAAGGCCCGATCCGCAGATGGCGACGCCGATCTTGCGCAGCGCATCCTGAAGATTCGGAGCGAGATAGACGGTGAGGATCAACAGTCCCATCGCCAGAAGCAGGAGTTGGCCGCTGGCGTCGCTGAACTCTTCGGCCCACTTCCACGCCTGAAGGTTTCGGATCTCGTTTCCGAAATCGACGAGGAGATCGTCGAGATTCGTCGGGATGTTGTTCGCAACAGTGGGGTTCGTGATCGAGAGGCTGTTGGTGAGAATGGAAAGCGACTGGCTGAGGTTGACTGCACTGGTGTTGCCATCCTGCGTGAAGACCGCATCGTGGGCCTTCAGTACGCCATCCCGGAATATCTCCCGAAACGCCCGGAGTTTCATCGTTTCGGCGAATGCCGGTTCGATGATCGACCGGAACGACGCCAACTGCGACGGGCCGTTCTCGATGAGCGCGTCGGTGGCACGGTTCGCAAGCGAGGTGCGGACCGTTTCGGAATCGAGAAGGTGAACGGCCCGGTTGGCGAAGTCGTTGCGGTCGAAGACCGAGTTGTTCGCCCAGATCGACAGGATGCTGGTGGTGAAGATCAGGCCGAACGCGATGGCCGACAATGTGGAAAGAACCGGGCGATGTCGACGCCGCGACGCCGCTACGGACGTTGGAGGCATGGGCTGATCGGATGACACGTTGACGCGCTCCAGGGTCGGGACTCAGCAGATTCTGACAGGTCGGTACACGCGACCTGCCCGTCTTTGACACGATGGGGTCCCGAAGCCATGTCTGTGGTCTCGTCGAAAGGAACCTCCTCATGCAGCTCGGAATGGTCGGACTCGGGCGGATGGGTGCCAATCTCGTCCGGCGCCTCGTCCGCGACGGACACACGTGCGTCGTATTCGATGTCGATGGTGATGCGGTTTCCCGACTCGCAGCCGAGAGCGACGCGATCACGGGATCAGCCGATCTCGCCGATTTCGTGGCGAAGCTCGACGTTCCCCGCGCCGCCTGGATCATGGTGCCGGCCGCCTACGCCGGCGGAACGGTCGATGATCTGGCTGCCCTGATGGAATCGGGCGACATCCTGATCGATGGCGGCAACACCTACTACCGCGACGATGTCGATCGGGCCGAAGTCCTGGGGCCGAAGGGCATCCATTACGTCGACGTCGGAACGAGCGGCGGCGTGTTCGGCCTCGAGCGCGGGTTCTGCCTGATGATCGGAGGCGAGGATGACGTCGTCGCCCGCCTCGAACCGATCTTCCGGACGATCGCTCCCGGCGCCGGTGATGCCGAGCGGACACCCGGTCGCAGCGGTGACCTCGCCGCCGAAGAACTCGGGTATCTCCATTGCGGCCCGGCTGGTGCAGGCCATTTCGTGAAGATGGTCCACAACGGCATCGAATACGGGCTCATGGCTTCCTACGCGGAAGGTCTCAACATCCTGAAGCATGCCGATGTCGGAAAGCGCTCGCACGAATCCGACGCCGAGACGACGCCGCTGCGCGATCCGAAGTACTACCAGTACGAGATCGACACCCGCGCCGTGACAGAGGTGTGGAGGCGGGGAAGTGTCGTGGCCTCCTGGCTTCTCGACCTGACCGCCGCGGCACTCGTCGACGATCCGGACCTCTCGTCGTTCGGTGGACGCGTCAGCGACTCGGGCGAAGGCCGCTGGACGAGTCTCGCCGCCATCGATGCAGGCGTACCCACCCCGATTCTGACGACGGCCCTCTACGAGCGATTCACCTCGCGCGGTGAGTCCGATTATGCGGACAGGCTCCTGTCGGCGATGCGCAAACAGTTCGGTGGCCACGACGAGAAGCCGGCCGGCGGCGCCTGAGCATGGCGGCAGTTGACGGGCAGACCGACGGCACCGCGGCGATCGCAATCGTCGATGGCGAAGCCGCACTGACTCTCCGGGCCGGGCCGACCGAGTTCACGGTGTTCCCCGAACTCGGTCTTCTGGGTGCTTCTCTCCGTCACAAGGAACGCGACTATCTCGATTTCCACGGCGGACCGGACGCCGCTCGTGCCGGACACACCACGGGTCTGCCGTTGCTCTCGCCATGGGCGAATCGCCTCGGTTCCGATTCCTTCCGGGTGGCGGGCAAGAAAGTGGATCTCGGCGACTCGCCGACGGTGCACCGCGACGCAAACGGATTGCCGATCCACGGGCTGATGGTCGGGAGAGGTGCGTGGGAGTTCCTCTCTCTCCGCGGTCAGGCGGGATCGGCAAGTGCCGTCGCCCGTTTCGACGCCGCCGATGATCAGCGAATCATGGAGGTCTTTCCGTTCAAGCACACCATGACCGTTGCGTTCACCGTCTCGCCCGGTCGCCTCACGGTGGCCACGACGCTGACGGCGACGGGCAAGCGTGCCGTTCCCGTGAGTTTCGGTTGGCATCCCTACTTCAGGCTGCCGGAGACCGACCGGGACAAGATCCGCATCGGTATTCCCGCCCGCCGACGATTGGTGCTCGACGAACGCAACCTCCCCACCGGTGAGGAAGTGGCCGAGCCCGCCGAGATCCTGAAACTCGCAGGCCGAACCTATGACGACGGTTACCGACTCGGACGGGACCGGCAACTGCTCCTCTTCGGGGGTCGCCGGAGACTGACCATCGTGCTCGATCGTGGCTATCCGTTCGCACAGGTCTATGCGCCCGAAGGCGAGCAATATGTTGCACTCGAGCCGATGACCGCATCCACCAACGCGCTGGTTTCGGGCGGGACCGACATGGTGGAGCCCGGCAAGTCGTACACCGCCAGATTCGCAATATCGCTCACATGAGCAGGAGCCCCGATGTCCGAAATGCCTGAACCCATCGAACGCACCTCCCAATGGTGGGAACTCGCCGCCCATCAATCCGAAATCGCGGATGTCCATCTTCGGGAACTGTTCGCGCAGGATCCGACGCGCGGAGAGCGCCTGAATCTCGCGGTCGGTGACCTTTACGTCGATTACGCGAAGCAGCGGGTGACGGACGAGACGATGTCGCTGCTGTTCGCACTGGCCCGCAAGGCGAAGGTCGAAGAACTGCGCGATTCGATGTTCGCCGGAGATCGCATCAATGTCACGGAGGACCGGGCGGTCTTGCACGTAGCGCTCCGCGCTCCCCGTGGTGCCGAGATCTCGACTGACGGTCGGAACGTGGTTCCCGACGTGCACGAGGTGCTTGATCGAATGGCGAATTTCGCGGAGCGGGTGAGGACCGGCGGCTGGGTCGGGCACACCGGCAGGCGAATCCGCAACATCGTCAACATCGGTATCGGCGGGAGTGACCTGGGGCCGCGCATGGCCTACGAAGCGCTGTTGCCCTATGCCGATCCGGATCTCGATGTCCGGTTCGTTTCCAATGTCGACGGCAACGAGTTCTTCGAGCTGACCCGCGATCTGGATCCGGCCGAAACCTTGTTCATCGTGGCGTCGAAGACATTCACGACACTCGAAACGATGACGAACGCGCGCAGTGCGCGCGAGTGGGCGATGAATGTTCTTGGTGATGAATCCGCTGTCGCCAAACACTTCGTTGCGGTTTCCACCAACGAGACCGCAGTCGCGGAGTTCGGGATCGACACCGCCAACATGTTCGGTTTTTGGGATTGGGTCGGTGGTCGATACAGCTACGACTCCGCGATCGGACTCTCGCTCATGCTCGCGATCGGTCCGGAGAACTTTCTCGCCATGCTCGCGGGCTTCCGTTCGATGGACGAGCACTTCCGTACTGCCCCCCTGGAACAGAACCTGCCGGCGATTCTCGGGCTGATCGGGGTCTGGAACGGAAACTTCTTCGGAGCGGAGACGCTGGCCGTGCTTCCCTACAGTCACTATCTCGCGTCCCTCACCCCGTACCTGCAGCAACTCGCGATGGAGAGCAACGGCAAGTCCGTCGATCGGTGGGGACGCGTCGTCGGGACACAGACGGGAGAGGTGGTGTGGGGTCAGCCCGGCACCAATGGGCAACACGCGTATTACCAACTCATTCATCAGGGGACGAAGTTGATTCCGGCCGACTTCATCGGCATCGCCCGACCCGCCCACGACGTGGGTCCGCATCAGGACATCTTCATGGCGAACTTCTTCGCCCAGCCCGAGGCTCTGGCGTTCGGTAGGACTGCCGATCAGGTGCGGGCCGACGGAGTTCCCGAGGATCAGGTGGCGGCACGAACCTTCGCCGGGAACCACCCGAGCACGTCGATACTCGTACCCGATCTGACGCCGTCGGTGCTCGGACAACTCGTTGCGCTCTACGAGCACAAGACCTTCGTGCAGGGAGCGGTCTGGGGGATCAACAGCTTCGACCAGTGGGGCGTCGAACTGGGCAAGAAACTTGCGCAGGCGATCGTGCCCGAACTGACCTCGGAGTCCGAACCCGCGTTGTCGCACGATTCCTCGACGAACTCCCTCATCCGCCGCTACCGGGCCCTGCGCCGCGCATGAAAGCTCTCGGAATCGATATCGGCGGTACGGGTGTCAAGGGCGCCGTGGTCGACACGAAGAAGGGTCGGTTGCTCACCGATCGCATCAGGGTTCCCACTCCCGATCCGGCAACTCCGGCAGCGGTAGCGGACACCGTGGCCTCGATCGTCCGGCATTTCGAGTGGACCGGCCCGATCGGGTGCACCTTCCCCGGGGTCGTCAGGGGCGGGATCGTCCATACAGCGGCGAACGTCGACAACTCCTGGCTCGGGATGGACGCAGCGACGGTGATCGGTGCGGCGACAGGATGCGCGGTCACGGTCGTGAACGATGCCGATGCGGCCGGCGAGGCGGAGACCCGTTTCGGCGCAGCCCGGGGTCTGGGTGGTGTCATCATGACCGTCACGCTCGGAACCGGGATCGGATCGGCGCTGATGATCGACGGAACCCTTGTTCCGAACACCGAACTCGGCCACATCCCGTTCCGGGGTGGCGACGCCGAGGCATGGTCGGCGGCGTCTGTCCGCGAACGACTCGAACTCGATTGGGACGAATGGGCAGCGCGGGTCGACGACTATCTGTGTCTGGTCGAGCGGCTCTTCTGGCCGGACCTGTTCATCATCGGTGGCGGAGTCTCGAAGAAGGCCGACAAGTTCCTGCCGAAGCTCACCTGCCGCACCCCCACGGTTGCGGCAACGCTGCTCAACCAGGCGGGCATCGTCGGCGCCGCGATGGCCGTGCATCGCCATCGCAGTCTGCACGGCACCGACGGGCAGTCGGTCCGCTCGAAGAAACGTTGACGAGGCTCGCTCAGCGCGTGTGAAGTTCGGCCGGAAGATGGCTCAGGTCGGAGAAGCGGAACAGGCTGAACGAGTGCTTCTGGGCGATGTGCATCGGCTTCACGACGCTCACCGATGCATGGAAGGCGACAAACCGTTCCCATTCCCACGGGACGGGATCAATGCCGAGCAGATGGCCGAGGCTCACCGCATTCGTCCCGGAATGGGCGACGATGACGATCCGCGGCCCCGGCTCGGTCAGTTGCCAAAGAGGCGGAAATCCGTTGAGTCGGACGCAGTCGATGCTGCTGAGGAAATCGATGAGGCCGAACGTCACGCGGTCATGGAAGTCGCGGAATGATTCGCCTCCCGGAATACCGAGCCATTGTTCTTCAAGGGGTCGAATACGGCTCTCGGCGAAGACGCGCTCGACCACCTCGGTGGGGGTGTCCTGCCATACCGGTGCCGTGATCTCGGCGAGCCAGTCGTGGGTCTCCGGCTCGATACCGAGGGCCTCGATGATGGGCGCCGCCGTCTGTTGTGCCCGGATGAGTGGCGACACGAGGATGCGGTCGATGGCTTCTCCGGCGAACGCCTCGCCGAGAAGTTCGGCCTGACGATGGCCCAATTCGGTCAGGACCGGGTTGTCGACCCCGCGTCCGTCGATGTCCCATTGCGGCTGTCCGTGTCGGACGAAGATCAGTTCCATGTCGTCAGTCTTCCTGTTCAGCCCCGGCCGGGACGACGGCGGGCGCGATTTGTCCAGCAACCACGATGCCAATGACGGCGCAGATCTGCTGCTTCGATCGGGACGGCAACGATGTGACCGGTCCCGCGGGGTATGTCCTGATTGCACCCGGGGCACAGGTAGGTCTTGTTGGCCTCGTAGGGCTGGATTCGACGCACCTCGACCTCCATGCCGAGCTGATCGAATTCTGCGTTGCTCCCCGTGGCCATCGGATCAGCCGAAAATGGCCCAGATGACCAGCGCGATCACGACGGCGAATGCGGCTGCCACCATGACGTAGTCGAAGGGCGATCGGTGTTGTTGGCGATGCGGATTGAATCCCACGGGACAAGTATCACCGCTCCGGGAGCCCGATCGACACCGATCTCGGGCCGGGGTTCCCGGAATGTCTGCTGGTATCGTCATCGTCCATGCGTTCCCCCCGTGTTTTTCTGGCCGGATCTGTCCTTGTTCTCGGGGCGACGGCCTTCGCGGCCTGCTCCTCCGGGTCGACTCCGATCGCCACACCTTCCGATCCGGTGCTGGCCGAAGGTCAGTCGATCTACAGCCAGAACTGCGCGAGTTGTCACGGTGCAAATGGTGGAGGGGGATTCGGAAAGAAGCTCGCCGGTGTCGTGGCGACGAAGTACCCGAACATCGCGGATCAGGAAGCGATCCTCGTGAACGGCAAAGGCTCGATGCCGGCGTTCGGTTCGAAGCTCAGCGCCGAACAGATCACGGCGGTGACCCGGTACACGCGCGAGGTGCTTGGCGCCGGGCAGTAGAGCCTCGCAATGGTCCGGACGGCCGTTGTTCGGTTCGCCTCCGCTCCCTAATCTTTAAGAACTCGGTCTTTGGAGGCCCGGTGATTCTCTGATGACTCGGTGATGCAGATCGCCCGCCACCACGGCTACGGCCGAAGTTCGCGGAGGGCACATGCTTGCCACGATTCCATCAGCAACCCTGTTCGGGGTCGACGGTGCACCGGTGACGGTGGAGGTCCATGTCGGTCAGGGCCTACCCGGCTTCACGGTGGTTGGACTTCCCGACACGTCATGCCGCGAAGCGCGCGACCGTGTACGTGCTGCGTTACTCACCTCCGGTTTCGAATGGCCCGACAAACGCACGACGGTCAATCTTGCGCCCACCTCGATCCGCAAGATCGGCTCGTCTCTGGACGTGGCGATAGCCATTGCTGTCCTTGTCGCCAGCGAGCAGGTGCCGGTCGAGGCGATCGACGGGCGCGGCTTTGTGGGGGAGCTCGGGCTCGACGGAACTCTCAGGCATGTCCCCGGAATGCTTTCGCTGGTCGATGCGGTTCAGTGCGGGCAGATCGTGGTGCCGCCATCATCGGTCTTCGAAGCGCAACTTGTTGCCGGCGATCGGGTCCGGTGTGCGCCGGACATGCGGTCGCTGGTCGATGCACTGACTGCCGAAGCCCCGTGGCCGCGGCTGCCGGATGAACCACCGATTCCGCCGCCAGTTGATCCGCCGGAACTGTCCGAGGTCCGTGGTCATCCGCTGGCGCGTACGGCCCTCGAAGTTGCTGCGGCAGGAGGTCATCACCTCCTGATGATCGGCCCACCGGGAGCGGGCAAAACGATGCTGGCCCAAAGGCTTCCCGGGTTGCTGCCCGATCTGGATGACGCATGCGCGCTCGAGGCAACTCGCATTCATTCGGCCGCCGGCCTCGGGCTCCCCGGAGGCCTCATCCGCCGCCCACCGCTGCGCGCTCCCCATCACGGGATCAGCGCGGTGGCGATGGTCGGCGGCGGGAGTATCCGCATCCGACCGGGCGAGATCTCGTTGGCTCATGCCGGAGTGCTCTTTCTCGACGAACTGGGGGAGTTCAGCGCGGTGGTGCTCGATTCGCTTCGGCAACCTCTTGAAGAGGGCGCAATCCGTATTGCCCGCGCCGAGACCAGAGTCGAAGTGCCGGCGAGGTTCCTCTTGGTGGCGGCGATGAACCCGTGTCCATGCGGCGAGGGAGTGGTGCCGGCGGCGTGCCGCTGCACCGACCGCTCTCTCGAGCGTTACCGACGCCGGGTGTCGGGTCCGCTGCTTGATCGATTCGATCTTCGTCTTGACGTCCACCGGCCTGACCCTCGTGAGCTCTTGCATGGCGACCCTGCGGAGACAAGCGCGGATGTCGCTCGCCGAGTTGCGCTTGTGCGCCAACGTTCGCTCGACAGAGGAGTTCGTACGAACGCGGAACTCACCGGGAGACAGCTCGAGCGATGCGCGCCCATGTCGGTTCCTGCGGCCGAGTTGGTCGAGCGGGCGTTGAACGCGGGCCGTCTTTCGGCTCGCGGGTTGCGGCGGGTGTGGCGAGTGGCGCTGACGATCGCGGATCTTGCGGGCGATAGCGGTGCCTTGACCGCAGGGCATGTCGCCAGTGCATTCCACCTGCGTTCGGA
This sequence comes from Actinomycetota bacterium, assembly GCA_009703925.1. Taxonomy (GTDB): domain Bacteria; phylum Actinomycetota; class Acidimicrobiia; order Acidimicrobiales; family Acidimicrobilacustridaceae; genus Acidimicrobilacustris. The sequence goes on from WLFD01000025.1 coordinate 11,543, forward strand.
GCCGGGTTTCCTCGCTGCGCAGAGGGCGGGCTGACACCGTGGGCGCGATCGTTGCACGGCTTCCCGACGAGGCGTTCGTCGTCGCCATGGCCCGACTTCCCAAGGTCGGTCCGTCGCGTCTGCGCGCTCTGCTCAGACGGTATGAACCGGAGGAAGCCTGGTCCCAGGTGTGTCGCGGATCGGTCGATCCCGTCGTTGTCGCGAACCCGGGACGCGCCGGCCCCGGAGCGATCGTCGCCGCCTGGAAGCGGGCGGCCGAGACGCTGGATCCTTCTGCCTACTGGCGCGCCCACATCGAAGCCGGAGTGGGTGTTGCGGTTCTCGGCTCGGAAACGTTTCCGGCGGCACTTGCCGAGGATGACGATCCGCCTGCAGTGCTCTTCTGGAAGGGCGACATCGACCATCTGGCCGGAACCCGAGTAGGAATCGTCGGAACGCGCAAGGCCAGTCGCTACGGAACCGATGTGGCCAACTCGATGGCTCGGGATCTGTCGGAGGCGGGGATCGCTGTGGTTTCCGGTCTTGCCCTCGGGATCGATGGTGCTGCGCATTCGGGCGCGGTCATGGCCGGGGGAGCGCCCCCGATCGCCGTCGTGGGTTGTGGTCTCGACCGGGTGTACCCGCGCGAGCATCGTGCCCTGTGGCGGCGGGTGGCCGAGGTCGGTGTCGTGATCTCCGAGTACCCCTTGGGGGCTCCGGCCGCGGCCTGGCAGTTTCCGGCGCGCAACCGACTGATCGCCGCGCTGTGTGATGTCCTCGTCGTGGTGGAGTCGCAATACACCGGCGGGGCGCTCGGCACCGCGGTCGAAGCGGCGCGTCGCTCGCGCCCGGTCCTTGCCGTTCCGGGTCCGGTGACCGCACCGAGTTCGGCGGGGACGAATCAACTCCTCTTCGACGGATGCAGTCCCGCGCGCGACGCGACGGACGTCCTTCTGGCACTGGGACGCGAACCGGCGGCACGCCGCCGCGCATCGGAGCATCGGGTCCTGCCGACGGGTGAAGCCGCTTCGGTACTCGAACAACTTCCGTGGCATGCCGTGTCGGTCGAACATGTCGTTGTCTCGACGTCGCTGTCGCTGGGGACCGTCGCGTTGGCGCTCGAGGCACTCGAGACCGATGGTTGGATCACGCAACGAGCCGGTTGGGTCGAGCGCCTCGGACGCGCTTCGGGGCCATCGTGACGCGATGCATGCCCGCTGCTCATCCAACGGCTCCGACCACTGCCACCGCTACAGTCACAAGCGTGCCCCCGGAGGCTGACCACTGGTCACTCGCGGATTTCGAAGCGTCGCTCACGTCGGTCGCTCCTGCGACGCTGCGCGCCTACCGATCCGATCTCGAATCGTTCACCGACTGGACCAACCGACTCGAGATCGATGGCCCCGAATCGATCACCCGGCTGGTATTGCGCCGGTACATCGCCCATCTCGCCTCGCGAGGACTCGCCCGTCGGACGATCGCGCGCAAGGCGTCCTCGATCCGCCGCTATTTCGCGTGGCTCACGCGCACCGGCCGGTTGGCGGTCGATCCATCCGCCGGCCTGAGTGCGCCGGGGAGTACCGGTCGATTGCCGAGGGTGTTGCGCGACGACGAACTCACGATCGTTCTCGACAACCCCCCGGGCAAAGTTGCCGATGACCCGCCCGCCGTCCGCAGTCGGGACGACGCGGTGCTCGAACTCCTCTACGGAAGCGGACTCCGCGTCTCGGAACTCTGCGGTCTCAAGCCCGAAGATCTCGACCTTCCGCGCCGGCGCGTTGTCGTGTGGGGCAAAGGTTCGAAGCAGCGGGTGGTTCCGTTGAGCCCGCCTGCCTGTGATGCGCTCGAGCAGTGGTTGGGGCACGGTCGTCGTGTCCTGGCGACAGCGGATTCGCCGGCCGATGCCGTGTTTCTGAATCGAAAGGGAGGCCGTATGGGTACCCGCGACGTGCGGCGTCTCCTTGATCGACGCTCGCCGTCGCCAACCCATCCGCACGCGCTCAGGCACACGTTCGCCACCCATCTGCTCGATGGTGGTGCCGATCTCCGGGCGGTGCAGGAACTCCTCGGTCATGCCGACCTTTCGACAACGCAGCACTACACCCACGTGAGTAAAGAACGTCTGCGCAACGTGGTCGACGCGACCCACCCGCGCGCGTAGAACGATTCGTCGGCGGTACCGACGCGCCGACCCACAACCTTCCCCGAATCATTCCGAGAATCTCGGACTATGACTCAGGGGAGAAAGCGTGTTCCGCGCTCTGGTTGTCGCATTGCTGGTTGTCTGTTTCTTCGCGGCAACGAGTCCTCCCGTCGGGGCGGCGGAATCGTCGGCGACGCGCATCGACTACGTCCCACCGGTGGATGCACCGATCGTCGACGGGTTCCGTCCACCCGAGGAGATCTGGCAGGCGGGGAACCGCGGGATCGACTTCGGAACCGTGGCCGGTGACGAGGTGAGGGCGGCGGCCGGCGGCCGTGTCGTGTTCGCCGGCCCGGTCGGTGGCGCACTTCACGTCACCATCGAACATGGTGACGGCCTCCGCACCACGTATTCCTTCCTCGACGAGATCAGGGTGCGGCGCGGGGGACAGGTCGGAGTCGGTGACGTCGTCGGAGTTGCCGGCGGAGCGTTCCACTTCGGTGTGCGGGCGCCTGACGGTACGTATCTCGATCCAGCGGCGCTGTTGGACGGAACGTTGCATCCGCGCGTGATTCTCGTGCCGGGTACAGATCAGGGGCTCGACGCTCTGGGTGATGGCGAACGAAGGAGTCTGTGGAGCACGCTCACCGACAACGGCGCCGCAGCGTTGGAGTTCGCCCGGGAAACCGGCACTTCCTGGCAGCGACTCGTTGCCCATTACGCGGAGGAGTTCGATCCGGCGACCCATCTGGCCCGGGCGGCGGGAGCGTTCGAGGCGTGGCGCGACCAGCGGGGGAGTTGCACGCCGTCGTCGGTCTCCATGCCGATCCGCTCCGAACAGCGGGTCGCCGTTCTCGTGAGCGGGCTCGGAACGGGAAGTGGTTCCAACTCGGCGTGGGAGATCGACACGGAGACACTCGGTTACGACAGCACCGACGTTGTCCGCTTCTCCTACGCCGGGGGCCGATCGCCGGACGACGCCAATCCCGATGGTGCCGGGCTTTCCGAAATGTCGGTCACCACGTTCGATGCCATCGACAGTCAGCAGTCGATCGACGACTCGGCCGACCGGCTCTCCGACCTTCTCGCATCGGTGGCGGCCGCACGGCCGGGAATGCCGATCGATGTGCTGGCCCATTCGCAGGGCGGGATCGTGGCCCGGCTTGCGATCGGGCGATCGGGCGCCAACGGGCGTCTGCCCGAGGGCGTCGAGAATCTCGTGACCATCGGGAGCCCACACGGGGGAGCACCGCTTGCGACGGGAATCGAGACCCTCCGCGAGATCCCCGGTGGGGATGCCGCGCTGTCGATCATCCGGTCGACCGGGGCGGCGGAGGAACTCGATGATCGACACCCGGCGATCGGCCAATTGAGCGAAACCTCGGCGATCATCGCCGAGATCCACGATCGCCCGGTGCCGGATCAGGTGAGGTTCGTCTCCCTCGGGGCGGCGGGGGATCTTGTGGTGCCGGGGACTGTGACGGCCGATCCCGCGGCCGAGAGTCACCGGATCCTGCCGTCGTCGATCGGGGCACAGGCCCACGGGGACCTGGCGTCCGATCCCCGCACCACAAGGGAAATCGGCCTGGCGGTGGCCGGGCTGCCCCTCGGTTGCCAGAGTCTCGGGGAGGCGGCCCGCTCCTTCGTGACGGCGGAATCGGTCCGGATGGCCGAGTCGGCATTGTCCGCTGCCGGGGCCGCAACGGCCCTGTCCCCCGCGCTTCAGGCCGGGGCCGCGATCCGGTCCGGGGGATAGCGGGCTGGCCGCCGCAGGCGGGTGTCCCATACACTCAAGGCCCGGTCCGACGTACGTAGGACCCCTTCCGCTGGTCAGGTCGACCCGCTCTCACACCTTCGGGCCGTGCGCCCCACGGTCGTTCCCGCCATCGGGAACGCCTGCACGAGTCCGATTCTCCGCGTAACCGATGGGAAGGACTATCCATGGCACCAGTTGTCACCATGCGCCAGCTGCTCGAGGCCGGCGTGCATTTCGGTCATCAGACCCGCCGTTGGAACCCGAAGATGAAGCGATTCATCCACGGCGAACGAAACGGCATCTACCTCATTGATCTCCAGCAGACGCTGGCCCGCATCGACACGTCGTACGCCTTCGTGCGCGATCTCGTGGCCGACGGCGGTTCGATCCTGTTCGTGGGCACCAAGAAGCAGGCCCAGGATCCGGTGCAGAGCTACGCCGAGCGTTGCGGCATGCCCTACGTCAACGAGCGTTGGCTCGGCGGCATGCTCACCAACTTCCAGACGATCTCCAAGCGCGTCGCGAAGATGAAGGAATACCAGCGCATGCGCGACTCGGGCGAGTTCGAGGCCATGCCGAAGAAGGAAGCCCTCATGATCAGCCGCGAGCTCGAGAAGCTCGAGCGCAACCTTGGAGGCATCCGCAACATGGAGCGCGTCCCGAACGCGATCTTCGTGCTCGACACCAACAAGGAAGACATCGCAGTCACCGAAGCGAACAAGCTCGGTCTGCCGATCGTCGCTGTCGTGGACACCAACTGTGATCCCGACATCATCCAGTTCGTGATTCCGGGTAACGACGACGCGATCCGCTCGGCCAATCTCATGGCCCGCATCATCTGCGACGCCGTCCAGGAAGGTCGCTTCATCGCTTCGCGTCGTCGCGGTGCCGCTGCACCCGAAGGCCCGCCCGTCGTGATCGAGCGCACCGCCGAAGAAGAAGAAGCACACGAAGCCGCTCAGGCCGATGCACGCCGTCAGGCCACCGAAGCTGCCGCAGCCCGCGACGCCCGCATTGCGGCCGAGCGCGCTGCCGCCGCCGATGCTTCCGAAGCAACGATCGTGACCTCCGACGAGCCGATCGAATCGACCGACGCACCCACGGAGGCCTGAGCCCGATGTCGGAATTCACCGCAAAGGATGTCCAGAACCTCCGCCAGATCACCGGCGCCGGAATGATGGACGCCAAGAAGGCTCTGCAGGAGAACGACGGCGATTTCGAAGCAGCCAAGCAGTGGCTTCGTGAAAAGGGTCTTGCCAAGGTCGCCAAGCTCGGCGACCGCGAGAACGCCCAGGGTTCGGTCACCGTTGTTGTCGACGGTCAGGTCGGCGCCATCGTCCAGCTCAAGAGCGAAACCGATTTCTCGGCCAAGGCCGACGACTTCACCTCGCTTGTGCAGGCCATGGCCGACACCGTTGTGGCCAAGGGCGTCGACGGACTCGGCGAAATGGCCGACGAGATCGACGCACTCAAGATCGCCAAGAAGGAGAACATCGAGGTCGGAACAGTCGTCCGCTTCGACGCTCCCGAAGGCAACATCCTCGACTCGTACCTGCATCTGCAGGACGGTCGCGGTGTCAATGCCGTTCTTGTCGAACTCGCCAACGGCAACCGCGAAATGGCACACGATCTTGCCGTGCACATCGCGTTCGCCAAGCCCCCGTACCTTTCGCGCGACGAAGTTCCCGCCGATGCGATCGAGCGCGAGAAGCAGGCACTGCTCGACATCACGAAAGCCGAAGGCAAGCCCGAAGCGGCATGGCCGAAGATCGTCGAAGGACGACTCAACGGCTGGTTCAAGGAGCAGGTTCTCCTCGAACAGAACTTCGTGCGCGACGAGAAGCGTTCGATCGCACAACTCCTCGGTGACGCCACGCTTGTGCGCTTCGCCCAGGTATTCATCGGCGGCTGATGGCTGCCACCCCCGCCCGCTGGTCGCGGGTTCTGCTCAAGGTGTCCGGTGAGGCTTTTGCCGGCGATGCCGGTTACGGCATCGACGGCGCCATCGTGCAACGCATCGCCCGGGAGATCTTCGAGGTCTGTACCGATCTCGAACTCCAGATGGCGATCGTCGTGGGCGGGGGAAACATCTGGCGGGGCATGTCCGGCGCCGGCGCCGGCATGGACCGCGCCCAGGCCGATTACATGGGCATGCTTGCCACGGTGATCAACGCACTCGCGCTGCAGGACACGCTCGAGCAACTCGGTCAACCGACCCGCGTGCAATCGGCCATCCAGATGGCACAGGTCGCCGAGCCCTACATCCGTCGTCGCGCCACCCGCCATCTCGAAAAGGGACGCGTCGTGATCTTCGCCGGCGGCACGGGCAATCCGTTCTTCACCACCGACACCACTGCCGCATTGCGAGCCGTGGAGATCGAGGCCGAAGTGCTGCTCAAGGGCACCCACGGAAGTACCGACGGCATCTACACCGATGATCCGCGCACCAACCCGGCGGCGACGAAACTCGACGAGGTCACTTACCTCGATGTACTCAACCAGGGCCTACGGGCAATGGATTCCACGGCGATCACGCTGTGTATGGACAATCAACTCCCCATCGTGATGTTCGATCTGATGGGCGAAGGCAATGTGCGCTCCCTCCTCGAGGGTGGCAAGGTCGGTACTCTCGTTCGTTGAGCGCATTGTTCAACGGTCGCGTCACCGACACCCGAATCTGAATTCAGGAGAAAAACGATGACGAGCGAAATGGCCGATCTTCTTCTCGCCGAAACGGGCGAGAAAATGCACAAGGTTGTGGTCCACAGCCGGGCCGATTTCTCGTCGATCCGGACGGGACGCGCTGCTCCTGCACTCGTCGAGAAGATTCCGGTCGACTACTACGGCTCGGAAACGGCGCTGCAACAACTCGCCGGCTTCACCGTTCCGGAAGCGCGTCAACTGTTGATCACGCCCTACGACAAGGGTGCGATCGGGGCCATCGAACGTGCGCTGCAGTTGTCCGATCTCGGATTGAATCCCAGCAACGACGGCATCTCGATCCGACTCACGTTCCCTCCGCTCACACAGGAACGTCGCAAGGAACTCGTCAAGGTCGTCAAGAACATGGCCGAGGAGGGCAAGATCGCCCTGCGCAACCAGCGCCGTGCCGCGCGCCAGGAACTCGAAGCGCTCGAGAAGGCCGGCGACCTGTCGAAAGACGAGCTCGAACGGGCCGAGAAGGAACTCGACAAGGCGATCCATGTCTACGAGGCCGAGATCGGCGACGCTTTTGCCGTCAAGGAAAAAGAGTTGTTGGAGGACTGATGGCTCCGGATCAGACGCCGTCAGACGCCAAGCCCGACGAAACGGGGACGCCTCCGGGCGCCGTTGCGGATGATGTGGTTCGCATCGTGGCCGCCGACGAATTGCTGGCGCCTCCCATCATGAATCTCGGACCGCCGACCGGGGAGCATGTCCTTCCGCACTGGACGGCTCCCGCCACAGGACAGGTTCCGAAGGTTGTCATCGGCGATGCGACGAGCGAAGCCGACGAGGCGCAGCGCGTGGCCGCCGCCGACTCGTTGCGCTGGCGCGACGAACACGACACGAGCGAACACGGCGATCTCATGGCCGAACTTGCGCTGTCCGAACCCGATGAGCCGGTCTCGGAGCGTCTGGGTGCACTCGACACCGACGAGCGACTCTCCGACGAGGCATTCCTGAACTTCGACGATGTCGAACTCGATCCGCGTCGCCGAACCCGCAGGGGTTCGCGCCGGTCCCGTGCCGATCGGGTGAACGCCGATCCGCTGGCCGCGATCCTCCCCGCCGATCTCGTCGGCTCCGCCACCGTTGCGCCTGCCGACACTCCGGTGGCGTCCGGGGCATCTGCCCGCCCGGATGGCGTGGACGACGATCCCGCCGCTCCGAACGCTCCCCGGCGACGTCGCCAGGATGCTGCACCACCGACCGAACCGCCGGCCACAGGACAGCGTCACATCGGCAAGGCAGCGGCGGTCGGGATCGCAATGGCTGTCGTCGCCCTGTTGGCCTTCAAAGCCGGTCCGGTTCCCGCCCTTCTCCTAGTCGAAGTCATCATCACCGCCGCCGGTTTCGAGTATTTCGCCGCCGTGCAGCGCGGAGGATTCCGGCCCGCCACCCTTCTCGGCCTCGCCGCCGTCGCCGCCTTTCCCCTCGCCGCCTACTGGAAAGGCGAAGCGGCGTTCCCGATGATCCTGTTCCTCGTGTTCGTCTTCGGCATCGTCTGGTACCTCCGCGGTCTCGCAGGCAGCGGGCGTCCCACCGCCAATCTCGGAGTCACGCTCACCGGCGTGATCTGGATCGGCGCCTTCGGAGCGTTCGCGGCACTCATCCTCGATATTCCCGTGCAGGGAGTGAGCATCCTCCTGCTCGCGATCGTGGCGACGGTCGGTCACGACGTCGGTGCGTTCTTCATCGGCCGGGCCATGGGGCGCACCCCGCTCTCGGCGACATCGCCGAACAAGACCGTCGAAGGCCTTGTCGGCGGGATGCTCGCCACACTCCTCGCCGTCTTCTTCTTCGCCGTGATCGTCGGAGTCGGACCCTTCAACGTCGGTCAGGCACTGCTGTTCGGCGTTGTTGCCGCGATAGTGGCCCCGCTGGGAGATCTCGCCGAATCGCTGTTCAAGCGCGATCTCGGGATCAAGGACATGGGATCGCTCATTCCGCAGCACGGCGGCCTCCTCGATCGTTTCGACGGCGTCCTTTTCGTGATCCCGGCGGCGTATTACGTCACAAGGATCCTGGGTTTCGCCTAGCCCCGCGGGTCAACAGTCGGAGGGTGTCGGTAGGCTCTCGCCATGACCGTGATCCGAGTTGCGCTCGCTGGTTCGACCGGCTCGATCGGTACGCAGTCGCTCGACGTGATCAGTGCCGAGGCGGATCGGTTCGAACTCGCCGCCATCGGAGCGACCGGCCGCCAGCCCGAGGTCCTGATCGAACAGGCCCGACGTCATCGTCCGAAGATCGTGGCCGTGTCCGATACATCAGCCGCAGCCGAAATCGCGGCGGCGCTTCCCGAATGTGAAGTGCGGGCCGGCGCCGATGCGCTTGCAAGCCTCGCCACCGAGGCCGATGTGGTCGTGAACGGTGTCGTGGGTTTCGCCGGATTGTCGGTCACTCTCGCCACCCTCGATGCCGGGCGCCGGTTGGCGCTCGCCAACAAGGAATCGCTCATCGCTGCCGGCCCGGTGGTGCAACTCGCCCGACGGACGCCGGGTGCCGAACTCGTTCCGGTCGACAGTGAACACGGAGCCATCCACCAGTGTCTGCGCGCCACCGACAACCGGTCGCGCGTCGAGCGCTTGCTGCTCACCGCCAGCGGCGGGCCGTTCCGGGGTCGTTCGGCCGCCGACCTCGAGTCGGTGACTGTCGCCGAAGCACTCGCCCATCCCACATGGAGCATGGGTCCGAAGATCACCATCGATTCCTCGACGCTGATGAACAAGGGTCTCGAAGTGATCGAAGCCCACGAACTGTTCGGTACCCCCGCCGGTGATGCCGGTTATGGCATCGGTTTCGACGAGATCGATGTCGTGGTCCACCCGCAGTCGATCGTGCATTCGATGGTCGAGTTCACGGACGCGTCCACGATCGCCCAGCTCTCCTCGCCTGACATGCGCCTCCCGATCGGGTACGCATTGGCCTGGCCCGATCGCATAGCGACCCCCTTCGGGCGCATCGACTGGTCCACGCTCGGACGACTCGATTTCGAACCCCCGGACCTCGAGACATTCGTGTGTCTTTCACTCGCCTATCAGGCCGGCCGGGCCGGGGGCACAGCGCCGGCGTGGCTGAACGCCGCCAACGAAGTTGCGGTCGAAGCCTTTCTCGCCGGTCGAATCGCCTGGGGTGACATCGCCCGGGTCATCTCGGCAACGCTCGATCAACACGATGGCGCTCCGGCATCCGATGCGGATGCGGTAGTCGCCGCCGATCTCGAAGCGCGCAGGATCGCCGCTCTCCAACTTCAACTTGTCGTCGCTGCGACGGGAGCAAACGCATGACGGACACGATCGAAAAACCCGAGTCATGGCTCACGCGGGTGTTCAGCAACAGCGGCGTCCTCCTCGGACTCCTTCTGGCCGCATTGGTCTACGTGGCGGCCACGAGGATCTGGATGTTCGTGCTCATCGTGGCCATCGTGCTGTCGGTCTTCCTGCACGAACTCGGTCACTTCCTGATGGCCAAACGAAACGGCATGAAGGTCACCGAGTTCTTCCTCGGGTTCGGCCCGACCATCTGGTCGTTCAGGCGCGGCGAGACCGAGTACGGACTCAAGCTGGTTCCAGCCGGTGCCTACGTCCGGATCATCGGCATGCACAACCTCGAGGAACTTGTCGATACCGAGGAGGTCCAGACCTACCGGGCAAAGCCGTTCCGCAAGCGGATGCCGGTCGTGCTCGCCGGTCCTCTCGTCAACATCGTCCTCGGCTTTCTCCTTCTCGTCGTGGTGTTCGCCGGTTTCGGCCATCCGTCCGCAGACACCTGGTCGGTGAACTCGGTCGTGGTCGATTCGGCTGCCGACCAGGCGGGGATCCAACCGGGCGATCGCATCGTGGCCTTCGACGGTCTTCCCATCTCGGGATTCGACAACTTCACCTCAGTGGTTCGTGCCCATGCCGGCACCACCGTCGATCTCACGGTGGAACGCGACGGGCGACAGATCATCGTCCCGACCACGATCGGTTGGACCCTCGACGATTCGGGCGCTCAGGCCCTCGCCCCGCTTCTCCCGGGCGACCAGGTGGTGGCGGTGAACGGAACGCCGATCACCTATTACGCCGATCTCGTGGGCGCCCTCGGCCAGATCGAAGGTCCGGTCGAACTCACTTTCGTGCGGGGTGACACGACATTCGTGACAACGGTCGAAGGGCCTATCCAGATGCCGATCGAGGGCTTCCGGGGTTTCCTCGGTGTCGGTCCGAAATCGGTCATCGTCCACTCGAACGTGGTGGAGGCGACCGGACAGGCCGCTTCGGCGTTCGGTGACACGGTTGTCGGATCCGTGCAGGGGATGGGCAAACTGTTCTCGCCTGCCGGAATCGGGC
>WLFD01000026.1 GCA_009703925.1 Actinomycetota bacterium
CTGCAGCAAGATCGTCGATGAGTGCCGGATCGATCATTGTTCAGCCCCCGCCTTCGCCGCGAGCAGTCGCTGGACTTCATCGGGAATGTCGGTGAGATCGCCCGCCCCGAGTGTCAGACAGAGGTCCCCCGATCGAAGTCGGGAGGCGAGGAATGCGGGCAGTTCGGTGCGCACGGGAACGTACGCGACGTTGCGACGACCATGTGATTCGAGAACCGCATCCACGATCAGTTTTCCCGACACGCCTTCGCGAGGCGACTCCCCCGCCGCATAGATATCGGTCAGCACCAACTGATCGGCACCTTCGAACGCGTCGGCGAATTCATGCCATAGAGATGCAGTTCGGCTGTACCGGTGAGGCTGGAACACCACGACCAGTCGGCGCCAATCGCCATCCCGTGCAGCCGAAACTGCAGCGGCGATCTCCGTCGGAAGGTGTGCATAGTCGTCGATGAAGGTCACGCCACAGGTTTCGCCACGGGTCTGGAACCGACGCCCCACTCCGCCGAACTCGCCCAGGGCTTTCGAGGCCACGGCGAAGTCGATTCCGACTTCAAGCGCCACAGCGATGGCCCCGCACGCGTTGAGCGCATTGTGGACTCCAGGAAGCGGTAGATGCACCCGTCCGAGCGGAACGCCATTGCGCTCCACCCCGAAGGTGCAACCGTCGCGCCCGCTGTGTAGATCGACGATGCGCACGTCGGCTTCCGGAGACTGGCCGTAGGTGAGCGCACCGGTGATCGATCCCAGTTCGAGAGCCACATCGTCATCGGCGCAGACGATGCAGCGGCCCGCGGTCGATTCCATGAAGGCGGCGAAGGCGCTGTGGAGATTTTCGACCGAGCCGTGATACTCGAGATGGTCCGGCTCGATGTTGGTCACCAGCGCCAGTTCGTGGGGAACCGAGAATCCCGATCCGTCGCTCTCGTCGGCCTCGATGACGAACCACTCCCCCGAGTCCCAGTCGGCGCTGGTGTCGAGATCGAGTACTTCTCCCCCGATGATGAACGAAGGCCGGGAGTCGGCGGCGCGCAGGATGAGCGCGAGCATCGACGAAGTCGTTGTCTTGCCGTGCGTTCCCGCGATGGCGATGGTGCGGCGCATCGAAGCGAAGGACCGGAGGACCGGCGAGCGACCGACAACAGGGATGGATCGCTTTCCGGCCGCGACAACTTCGACGTTGTCGGACGGGATCGCCGTCGAGATGACCACGAGATCCGTGGCCTCCGGGATGTTCGCCCGATCGTGACCGACGAACACACGAACGCCGCGCGAACGGAGTCGATCGAGTACCGCCGACTCGCGGATGTCGCTTCCGGAAACGGCGTGTCCCATCGCCGCGAGCACCGTCGCAATCGGCGACATGCCGGGGCCACCGACACCGACGACATGGATCGCCAGCGACGCTGAAAGATCCGGGAACGGCTCAGTTGCGGTCGCCACGGGCATGGGTCTCTACGAGTTCGGCGACGCGATCGGCCGCATCGGGATGGGCAAGGGTTGCGGCGGCATGCCCCATGGCGACGAGCGATGCCGGATAATCGAGAAGCGGCAGGAGTTCGGCAACAAGGCGGTGACCGCTGAGTTCGTCATCGGGAACAAGGATGGCCGCTCCGACCCGGACAAGTGCCGCGGCGTTGGCAGTCTGATGATCCCGGGGAGCGATCGGAAGGGGAACGAGCACCGCTCCGAGTCCGACCTCGGCAAGTTCGGCGACCGTTGTTCCTCCCGAGCGACCGATGAGTAGATCGGCGGCGGCGAGCACAAGGTCCATGCGTTCCTCGTAGGGAATCTGCTCGTAGACGAGCCCGTCATCGGGCAACGTCGGAGTGGATGCCTGCACGAGATCCCAGTCGCGGGTTCCGACGACGTGACGGATCGCCAGGTCGCGTCGATCGGCGAGTGACGGAAGGGCCTCGAGTACGGCGGTGTTCACCCGTCGGGCGCCGAGCGAGCCTGTGACGACGGCGATGACGGTTCGATCGAGCGGAAGGCCGAGTTCCTGACGCGACCGATTGCGATCGACGACCCGATCGATAGCGAGGACTTCGGAGCGGACAGGGTTGCCGGTCAGTACCGACCGGGGAAGATCCGTCTCGGCGAAGGGAACCGCGCTCGCCTTGGCGAACCGCCCTGCGAGCCGGTTCGCCGCTCCCGCTCTCGCGTTCTGCTCGGTGACGATGATCGGTACGCGCCAGAGAACGGCACCGAGCGTGCAGGCGACACTCGCATAGCCACCGAGAGTGACGACGACCGCCGGACGCCGACGGCGAACGATTCCGATCCCCTTCACACCGGCGCGGATCAATCCCCAGACCGCTCCGAAGTTTTCACGGGTGAAGCGTCGCTGGATGCCGCGTCCGGGGAGCGTTGTCAGTCCGAAACCCGCCGGCGGTACGAGTGTGTTCTCCATGCCCCGGTTGCTTCCGACGAAATGGATCGATTCGGGTTCGTGCCCCCTGGCCACCAATGCCCGTGCAATGGCGAGACCGGGCAGCACATGTCCTGCCGTTCCGCCTCCGACGATCAGGGCGAAGGTGGCGGGTTCGGCTGAAGGCCGAACCGACATCAGCGCGCCTGACGGGCGACGTTGAGCAACACGCCCACGGCGGCCATCGTCACCACGAGCGAAGATCCTCCGGCGGACACGAAGGGCAGAGGCACTCCGGTGATCGGCAGCACCCCGACAACGGCTCCGACGTTGATGAACGCCTGCACGAGGATCCACGCGGTCACGCCGGTGGCGATGAGCATTCCGAGACGGTCCGAGGAGCGGAGAGCCGTGCGCACGCCCAGGAGTCCGAGACCGAGAACGAGAGCGATCACCATGAGCGCACCGGCCAGACCGGCTTCTTCGCCGATGATGGCGTAGATGAAATCGGTGTGGGCCTCGGGAAGGAAACCCCATTTCGCCCGACCGGCACCGAGGCCCGTTCCGAGGAGTCCCCCGTTGGCCAGGCTCACCTGACTCTGGATCGTCTGGAAACCCGTATTCAGCGGATCGGCCCACGGATCCACGAAGGCCACCAGACGCCGGAACCGATAGGGCTCGAGGAAGGCCGCGAGAGTCGCCCCGGACACGAGGCCCGCGATCAGGAATCCCAACGGCTTGCCGGGTATGCCCCCGACGAACATCATCACGAGAACGATCGAGGCGAGAATGATCGTGGTTCCGAGATTCGGCTGGAGCATCAGCAACGCCACGAAACCGAAGAAGACCACCAGGATCGGCCAGAGCACCGCCCGGTTGTCATCGAGTTGCTTCGCCCGGCGGGTCAGGACGTCGGCCACGAACAGGATCATCACGAGCTTGACCAGTTCCGAGGGCTGGACCCGGAGCTGACCCCAGCCCAGCCAACGCGACGCACCGTTCACGTTGACGCCGAGTCCGGGCACGAGGACGAGCACCATCAGGACCCCGGTGATCACGAGCGCCGCAGGGATGAACTTGACGAGACGGTGATAGTCGATCCGCTGCACGAGAAAGAGCGCGGCCACACCGAGGAGCAGCCAGATGAACTGCCTCTGGAACTGATACCAGGTCGAACCGTTCTCGTAGAGAGCCGTGACCGACGATGCGGACAGGATCATCACGAGGCCGATGAGACTCAGGACAGAGACAAGGCCGATGATGCCGCGGTAGAGGTTGGCCTGCTGACGACGCTCGGCGGTCGATTCGAGGCGATCGGCGGAGGATGCCTCGCTCCTTCTCGCCCGGCGCAATCTCGGCGACTTCGCCGTCTTCGACGACGTCATGATCGCATTCCGCCTTCATCTCCGATGGCGGACCTGACTGCCGCGGCGAACGCGTCGCCGCGTTGGCCGTAGGAGTCGAACCAGTCGAACGATGCGCAACTCGGCGACAGCAGCACCGCGTCACCCGGGATGGCCATCCGTTGCGCGGCTGCAACGGCATCGGTCATGTCGGTCGTCACGCAGACCACGTCACATGCACCGTCGAACACCCGGGCGATGTCATCCGCAGCCTCGCCGATCGCGATGACACCTCGGACAGGGGGAACCGCGGAGGCAAGGACCGAAAGGTCGAGCCCCTTGTTGCGTCCGCCTGAAATCAGGACCACGGAGTCGAATCCCGAGACGGCGGCAAGCGTCGCGTGGGGGGTCGTGGCCTTCGAATCGTCGAACCATCTGATGCCGTCGGCTTCGGCCACGAGTTGAACCCGATGCGGCAGACCGGCGAACGAGCGCAACACGGAACGCACTGCATCGATATCGGCACCGACCGCCACTGCAGCTGTCGCCGCCGCAAGTCCGTTCGTGACGTCGTGAGGCAGTTGCCGCGGAAGGTCCTCGATCGCCACGAGTCGTCTGCCGTCAGCGAGGCACATGACCCCGTCGACGACGGTGGCATCGGCGCCGGTCCCCTGCCCACCGAAGGTCACCGTGTGAACGTCGGCTTTCCGGTTGGCCAGCACCACCGGATCTGATGCATTGGCAATGGCAAGGCCGAACCCCGCGTCGAGATCTCGCCAGATCCTGGCTTTCGCCGACTCGTAGGTCGCCAACGACTCGTGGGCATCGAGGTGATCCGGTGCGAAATTGAGCCATACAGCTGCGGCGGGCCGAAACCGTCGAGTCGTTCCGAGCCTGAACGAAGACGCTTCGACGACGAAAACCTCGGTCGACGAATCGGCGATCGCCTCGACCAAGGGCGTCTCGGTGTTGCCACACGCAACAGCTGCGATCCCCGATCGGTCGAGCATCTCGGCGACCATCGTGGTCACGGTCGTCTTTCCATCGGTTCCCGTTATTGCGACAACCGGTCGGTCATCCCAGGCTCCGGCAAGATCGAACTCGGAAAGCACGGGTTTTGCCGCTTTCCGAGCCGCATCGAACAGCGGATGGGTCTCCGGGATTCCGGGGCTGGGAAGCACGAAATCGCTCGCCTCGACGAGGCGGGCCAGATCGATTGCCGAAGGCGCTTCAACCAGTTTCACTGACAACGATGCTGCCGCAGCACGAACCGTGGCGGAGGGATGCTCGTCGACGGCAGTGACGGCGAATCTCCGGGCGAGGAGAGCTGTCGCCACGGCCTGACCCGTGACGCCGAAGCCGATGATCAGGGCATGTCCCCCGTCGATCGCGAACGGTTCCTCGTCCTCCATCAGTAGATGGTTCCGGGAATGTTGATGAAGTCGGCGTAGTAGAGGCCGAGAGCAAGGGCCGTGAACAGTCCGGCGACGATCCAGAGGCGGACGATCACCGTCGTCTCGGGCCAACCGGCAAGTTCGAAGTGGTGATGCAGGGGCGCCATCCGGAAGATTCGCCGTCCGAAGATTCGGTAACTACCCACCTGCAGGATCACCGACACCGTCTCCATCACGAACAGGCCGCCGATCAGGGGAAGCAGCAGGATCGTGTTCGTACTGAGCGCGATGGCCGCCAGACCGGCACCGATCGCCAACGAGCCCGTGTCGCCCATGAAGATCTTCGCCGGAGCGGCGTTCCACCACAGGAAGCCGGCACAGGCGCCGACCATCGACGCCGCCACTACTGCCGTGTCGAGGAAACTTTCGTCGTTGTAGATCGCGTTGTAACGGAATCCCCAGAAGGCGATCACCGTGTAGGCGGCGAACGAGAAGATCGCTCCGCCCGCCGCCAATCCATCGAGACCGTCGGTCAGGTTCACCGCGTTCGTCGTGGCGTAGAAGATCACGATCGCGAAGATCACCCATCCGACACGACCGAGTTCCATACCCGGATAGTCGAACCGGGTGAACGACAACGTCGTCTTGACATTCGTGAACACAAGCATGGAAACCGAGAAGAGCACGGCCACAAGAAGCAGTCCGAAGGTCTTCGCCCGCTTGTTGAGCCCAAGATTGCGTTCCCGGAAAACCTTGATCACATCGTCTGCGAAACCCACGAGTCCGGCGAGAACGATTGCGCCGATGCAGAGAAGTCCGCGCCGGGTGTAGACCGCGCCCTGGAAATCGCTCACCAGCCATGCGACTGCAGCCGCGCCGACGATCGCGACTCCGCCCATGGTCGGGGTTCCCGCTTTTGTCCTGTGCCCCTGGGGTCCGTCCTCGCGGATCGGCTGTCCGATCTCGCGGCGCCTCAGGAATCCGATGAGGACCCGCGTTCCGATCAACGAGATCATCAGGGAGACGGCGGCGGCGATGAGTAGGCGAATCCTGTTGTTCCTTCGATGCGGGTCAATTCTTCTGCCGCCACGATTCGATCATCGAACGGTTCCGTCACGTCGCCGATCGTCTGGGTGCTCTCGTGACCCTTGCCCGCCAGGATCACGACGTCGCCCTCGCCGGCCAGCGAAACCGCACGGGCGATTGCGGCCCGTCGGTCGGGTTGGATCAGGACTTCTGTTGCCCGGCGCACGGACGAATGTTCGATGCCGTTCATTATCGATTCGATGATCGCATCCGTGCTCTCGCTCCGCGAGTTGTCTGCGGTGACAATGATCACATCGGCGAGCTCCGCGGCGGCTTCACCCATCGCGGAACGCTTCATGCGGTCCCTGTCACCCCCACAACCGAACACGACGATGACACGCCCGCGCCGCCCTGCCGGATCCGTCGAGACAAGCGTGTCGGCCGCCTTCAGGAGTTGGGCGAGTCCGTCCGGTGTGTGCGCGAAGTCGACGACAACGGCGAACGCCTGTCCCCTGTCGACGAGTTCGAATCTTCCCGGGACCACGATCTCGACCGAAAGTCCGGCAGCGATCACGTCGTCGGCGATCCCCAGAGCGGAGGCGACATGCGCCGCGGCGAGAGCATTGCTCACGTTGAATTCGCCACCAATGGCGAGGTTGATCCGATGGCCGCGCCAGAGAAAGGAGGAACCCGAGGTTTCGAGACGGACATCTTCTGCTTCGTCCAGAGTGAATCCATCGACAGGAATACTGACCGTGTCGGCAAGCAGACGTCCGTAGGGACTGTCCATGTTCACGATCGCACGTTCGGAAAGGTGGGGTTCGAACAACCGCGCCTTGGCTCCGAAATAACTCTCCATGGAGTCGTGAAAGTCGAGGTGATCCCGGGACAGATTCGTGAAGACCGCCACGGCGAAACGGGTGCAATCCACTCGGTGCAGCGAAAGCGCATGGGAGGAAACCTCCATCGCGACAACATCGACACCACCGTCGCGCCACTGCGCAAGTTGCCTCTGGATATCGGGAGACTCGGGAGTCGTCCGTGCACCCGACAACGTGCCCAACACCTCGGTCGGGCGTCCTGCATGCTCCAGAATCGATCGAAGCAACCAGGTCGTGGTCGTCTTGCCGTTCGTCCCGGTGATCCCGACGACGGTGATCGACTCCGAAGGATCACCGAAGCACGCTGCGGCTGCGGGTGCCATGGCCGCCCGGGAATCGGGGACACGGATCTGGGGAACGTCGACATCGAGGGACCGCTCGACAAGGAGCGCAACTGCTCCGCGTTCGATCGCTTCGAATGCATGGTCGTGTCCGTCATGTTGTGCTCCGGTGACGCAGCAGAACAGTGCACCGGAGGAAACTTTCCGCGAATCGTGAACGACGTCGGTGATCAGGATCTCCGGAGCCGTTCCACGGTTGGGTCCGTCGGATACCAGAAGTTCCGCAGAAGGAATCCTCGCGACGAGTGCGTGCAGAAGCACACCACTCACCCCGTTGTTCCGGATCGACGAATCGTCGTTGTCGTGGTCGGTGCTTCGACACCGTGGAGGGGCACCACCGCCTGGACGGGATTTGCCTCGGGGGAACCGGTCGTCACTGCACGCACGCGGTCACCATCGACCACAGTGGCGGGGGCCGGCGCGACTCGACCGTTCGAGGTGTCGACAGCCGCTCCGCCGCGCGCCGAATCTGTCGCAGCGGGAGCGATCCCCAACCGGCGAAGAGCGAACGAACCGAGCTTCGAGAAGACCGGGGCAGCGGTCGAGCCGCCGGTGTAATCGCCCTTGGAGGGCTCGTCCATCATCACGTAGACCGAAAGAGCGGGCTGTTCGGCCGGAACGAAACCGACGAACGTCGATTGGTATTGGGTGACACCGTTCTTGTCGGCGTATCCGCCACCCGGCTGCGGTTTACGGGCCGTACCGGTCTTGCCGGCGGCCAGATACCCATCGATGTTCGCGAGTTGGCCGGTGCCGCCACTCACCACAGTGCGGAGCATGAGGTTCATCTGGTCCGATGTCGACTCGCTGATCACCCGGCGGGTGTCACCCGTCGCAGCGGGGTGTTCGACTCCGTCGGCGTCAACCGTTGCCTGGACCAGCTTTGCGGGAACGTAGACGCCCTTGTTGGCGATCGTGTTGTAGGCGAGAAGCATCTGCATCGGCGTCACCGAGATGCCCTGCCCGATCGCAATCGACGGCAACGAGGTTCCGGAGTATTTCGAAGGCTCGAGGACAGCCCCGGGAGCTTCACTGGGGAATTGCAGTCCGGTCTTCTTCCCGAAGCCGAAAAGGTTCTGTGCGTCGTAGAGGGCTTCTTTGCCAACGGTCTGGGCGATCTTGATTGTCCCGATGTTCGAGGAGTTCGTCATGATCTGCCCGACATCCCAAGTCACTGTTCCGCGACCTTCGGCTTCGCCGAATTCGTAGTCATAGAACTTCATCGACGGTGGGAGGTTGAACTGGGTCGAGGGAGTGATTTTGCCGGCTTCCAACGCCGCGGCAACCGTGATCATCTTCATGACCGAACCGGGTTCGTATTGCGTGGTGAGCGCAGCGTTGTTCGTGCCGACCTTGACATCACCGGTCGCGGGATCGCTCACGACATTTGCGATTGCGAGCACCTCGCCGGTCGAGGGTTTCGTGACGATCGCCGTTCCGCCCTTGGAGCCGGTGAGCTTGACCTGCTCGATGAGGAGGCGTTCGGCTTCGACCTGGATCGAGCGATCGATGGTGAGGACGAGATCGGAGCCCTTCTGCGCCGGGGTCAACGTGTGTTCACCGACCGAGATCGTCCGCCCGGTGGGGCTCCGCTCGAGCGAGAGTTGCCCGGGGGTTCCGGTGAGGTCACTTCCGTATTGCGATTCAAGGCCCGAGATGCCCGAGTTGTCGACATCGACGCCACCGAGGATTCCGCGCAACGAATCACCGGCCGGGAGGTATCGCTCGGACTCGTCGAAGAATGCCACTCCGGGAAGTTCCAGCGCCGCCACCTGATCGGCGATCTCGGGGCTCACCTTGCGGGCGATGTAGGCAAAACGACCGGGCCCGGTCATCTTCGATTGCACCCAGGCTGCATCCATCCCGAGAAGAGAAGCGAGTGCCGCCGATTCGCCCGGCGCATCGGTGATGAGTTTCGGATCCACGAAGACCGAACGTGCCGGACGGGAGATTGCCAACTCCGCGCCATTGCGATCGAGGATCGATCCCCGATCGGCGGCGAGCACCTGGGTGTTGGTTCGCTGGGCTTGCCCGAAGGAGACGTAGCGCTCCGGGCTGACCACCTGCAGGTCGACAACCTTGCCGACGACAATCGCGAACAGGGTTGCCACGCCGGCAAGAACCAGAAGGAGTCGCCGCCGGTGAGGCGAGGGACGCGAACGTTCCGGGGACTCGCGGCGAACCGGTTGCTGCGATGGGCGACCGAGAACCGCGCGCACGGTCTCATCGAGGATGACCTTCGACCAGGCGACGAATCGGGCTACCGATTGCCCTGCCAGTTCCGAACCGCTGCCGTGACCTCCGAAGGTCGGACCGGCTTTCGTTTCACGACCCGACGTGGCAAATCCGGAGGCGGACCGCGTCGGACCCGAGAGTCGTTCGGTCGGAGCAGCAGCGACGGAGCGGGGGGTCCGACGGGAGGTGCCGCCCGGGTTCCGGGATGACGTCTGCTGAGACGCGGGGCGAGACGAACGAGTTGAACGTTCCGCGGATTCGGGGACGCGTCGGCGGCGATGCTGGACATACTCGGGAGAGTTCCAGGGAGCGGTCTTCGATCGATCGAGAGGCGGTGCGCCCGGGCCTGGAGGAGTCATCGTCTGGCCGTCGCTGCCGTTGTCGGAGTGGTCGATTTCGCTGGCGCTGCGGTCGTCGGCGTCGTCGCCTTCACGGTGGCCTTCGGCGGCGTCGGAGCCGGCGGTTCTTCTGCCGCATGCTGATCATCGCTGGCCCGCGGCTCGAGGTACACGGGTGTCGGCGCCGGGATCATCCCGAGTTTCGCTGCCGCGTCCTGCGTGATCCGCTGCGGTGACTGCAGCTGTGCGAGTTCGATGCGAAGAAGTTCGGCATCATCCTCGGCACGGGAGATCTTGATGTTCGTCCTGTCGATGTGGCGCTGTTGCTGAACCAGATAGGCCTGGGAGCCGGCGACGGCGAACAGGGCCGCGAACAGAACCACACAGGCAACCGTTCCGATGTGTCGACGACGCTCGCGACGCGCCTTCTCGACGACCCGCAGACTCGGACGTTCGTCACCGCTCTCGGCCGGACGGGGCAGAGCCAGATCCGGCAACGCTGCCGCCAGTGCACCAAAGACATTGCGGCGATGGTTGACCGCGACAGGAGCACTCATCGGGACCGGCCCGGGAGAAGCGAGATGCATTCGGCAGACCGGAGACGGGCGCTTTCGGCCCGCGGGTTCACGACAAGTTCCGCCGCACCCGGGGTCCGACCGCCGCGGCTGAGGAGACGAACGCGTTGGATCGCTCCGCAGACACAGGGAAAGTTGGTCGGGCAGGTGCAACCACCGGTTTCGGCGGTGCGCAGGATCTGTTTCACGATGCGGTCTTCGCCGGAGTGGTACGAGAGCACGGCGATCCGTCCCCCGATGCACAGCGCGTCGAGAGCGGCTTCGAGCGCTACGGGGAGAACGCCCAGTTCGTCATTGACTTCGATCCGGATCGCCTGAAAGGTTCGCTTCGCCGGGTGACCGCCGCGTCGGCGGGCCGGCGCCGGGATTGCGTTGCGCACGATTTCGGCGAGTTCGCCCGTTGTGGTCACCGGACGCTGCGCAATGATCGCTTTGGCGATACGCCCGGCGAAACGTTCATCACCGTTGTCGCGCAGAACCTTCGTCAATGCCGCTTCGTCGTACTCGTTGACAACCGTCGTGGCCGAAAGAGCCTGGGCGGGGTTCATGCGCATGTCGAGCGGTGCGTCGAGTCGGTAGCTGAATCCGCGCTCGGCGCGATCGAGTTGCGGCGAGCTGACACCGAGGTCGAAGAGCGTTCCGACGACCGGCTCGTCATCCGGAATCGTCTGAGCGACAACCGAAGCAAGCGAATCGAATCGGGTCCGAGCGGTTCTGGCGCGGTCACCGAAGCGTTCGAGACGGGACTGCGCAACAACGAGGGCGTCCGGATCCTGATCGAGGCCGAGGACCTTCAGATGCGGGTGTGCGTCGAGCAGGAGCGTTGCGTGTCCGGCACCGCCGAGCGTCGCATCGATCAACCAACCGGCCGGCACAGGGGCGAACAGGGCCACGATCTCGTCGGCCATCACCGGGCGGTGGGCGAACTCGCGATCGGGCTGGGCATCCATGGCGCGTTCCTTCCATGGTCGAACCAGACGGCAGAGCCGGGTCCGGTCCTCAGCAGTCCCTCGGAGCACGGGCGCCCGCCGGGATTTCTCCCCGGCTGGGCTCGATGGGAAGCGGGCGGAGTAGGGGCCTTCCATCGTGTGTTCCGAGAGACTGCTGAAGATCGGGCCGCAGGCCCGGCGGGTGGCCGGACGACGGCAGGTCGGTTGGTCCTTTCTGAGGGCGGGCAGGAAAAACATGGCGACGGTTAGAGCCCGAGGGCAGTGACCGCCTGGATCAGGCTGTCGTCGGCGATTCCGGACTGATCGTCCCAGCGACTGGCGTCCCAGATCTCGATGCGATTGATGGCGCCGATCACGACCGCGTCGCGCTCGAGTCGGGCGAAATCCCGGAGGCGCTGCGGAATGGTGATTCGACCCTGACTGTCGGGGCGGACTTCGTGGGCGTTGGCGGCGAAGGCGCGCATGGCCTCCTGGGGAGCGAGCCCCTCGCGGATCCGTTCGGTGAGGGTTTTCGCCACTTCTTCGAAACCCTCTTCGGTCCAGAGGCCCAAGCATCGGTCGAGTTGGGACAGGAATCCCTTGTCCACCAACTGGGCGCGGAAGGTCGCAGGCAGGACAACTCGCCCTTTGTCGTCGAGCGAATGCTCAAACGTTCCTACGAACATGACAACCCTCTCACCTGGCCCCTTCGGAGCCCCACGGGGAGCAACTTACGCCCCATTTCCCCCCACTGTCAACCACCCTCTCCCCCATTTACCCAATCTGGTGCCGAAACTCGGTCATTAGTTGCGGGCGCAATAAAAAGTCGGTGGTCGGAGTTGTACAAACCGACAGCCGACACACGCACCGGAGCTCGCCATGGCCGCAGTCACCGCCGACACAACCACCCTTTCCCCCCTCTCCCTCCCGACCGGCAACCCTCGGGAGGTCCGCGGCATCACCACCGCGTTCGAAGGATTCGAAGGCGAGGGGTTCCCCGTCCGCCGGGCGTTCAGCCGCGTTCCGCAGACCGATCTCGATCCCTTCATCCACATGGACCAGATGGGTCCCGTTGTCTGGAAGCCGTTCCAGGCCAAGGGCACCGACTGGCATCCACACCGCGGATTCGAGACCGTGACTTACGTGCTCGACGGAACGTTCGTCCATCAGGATTCCAACGGCGGTGGCGGCATCATCGGCCCCGGAGCCACCCAGTGGATGACTGCGGGCCGCGGCATCCTGCACATCGAAACCCCGCCCAAGGAACTGGTGAAGAAGGGCGGTCTCTTTCACGGGATTCAGTTGTGGGTGAATCTGCCGGCCCGATCGAAGATGATCCGGCCCGCCTACCAGAACCTCGAAGCCGAACTCGTCACGCTCGTGACCACCGAGGACCGACAGTCGCTGGTCCGCATCATCGCCGGCGATATCGACGGTCACCGCGGCCCGGGGTCGACCCACACCCCCATCGTCATGGCCCACGCCAGCGTCTCGCCGGGAGCGCGCCTCGATGTTCCGTGGAACCCCGGGTTCAACGCACTCGCCTACGTGCTCGCCGGAAAGGGCTTCGCCGGACCCGACTCCCGACCCGTCCGCATCGGTCAACTCGTCGTGTTCGGTCAGGGCGACAGCATCTCGATGCGATCGGCTGCCGGCCCACCCCTCGAGGTGCTTCTGCTCGGCGGGGAACCGATCAGGCAACCGATCGCAATGCGGGGTCCATTCGTGATGAACACGAAGGCCGAGTTGGCGCAGGCGTTCGACGACTACGCCGCCGGCCGCCTCGGAAGAATCCCCCGCGGAGCCATGCGTCCCCATCGAGGATGACGGAACTGTCCGGGACCAAACGCGGCCCGACCGACGAAGGAATGAATCCCCTCGAATAAAGTGATGAGCATGTCGACCCGTCAGAACATCTCGTCCGGATCACCATTCGAACCCGTGCTGGGCTACTGCCGCGCCGTTCGCATCGGATCGCGCGTGAGCGTTTCCGGCACCGCTCCCTCCTGGCCCGACGGAAACATCGATCCCGATCCCGAAGCACAGGCCGCCCGCAGTCTCGAGATCATCTCCGCAGCATTGGCCGAAGCCGGAGCGACAGTGAACGACGTCGTACGCACGCGCATCTACCTCGTCGACACCGCCGACTTCGAAGCAGTCGCCCGCGCCCATGGAGCCGTGTTCAGCGAGATCCGTCCGGCCAACACCACTGTCGTGGTCGCCGCACTTCTCAACCCGGAGTGGAAAGTCGAGATCGAGGTCGAGGCCGTCATCGCCTGACCGCGGAACGCCTCGAATTATCGGGGCAGTCGACCCACGAATGCAGCAAGGATCGCGTCGGGTCCGAGACCGCGCAACGGGCGAACGGCAAGATCGGCGACCGCATCGACAGCCGGGAGTGTGCCATTCACGCGCTCGATCCCCGGGGCCAGAAGTCGGGCGTGCAGTTCCGGATCCCAGTCGAGAAGCACCGAGCACTGGAAGCGTGCCGCATCGCGGGTCCGGCGCTGCGAGATGCCGATGACCTTGTTGGCCCCGACGAGGATTTCGCCCGGACCGACCCCGGCGAAACAGAGGACGGGTGACATCGGCGTGGCGACAAGCGCACCGGCGTGCATCGACGCGTCGTCGACGCCCAGGTCCTCGAGCGTGTCGAGCCATACCTGACCCAACCAATGCGTCGCCACCGCGACATCGTCGTTCCAGAGCGGATCGGTGCTCGGGATCACGACATCGATCCAGACCGATCCCGTCGCTTCAAGAAGTACAGCCCCGCCACCGCTGTGGCGATTGAAGACGGCGATGTCGGCCTCGTCGGCTGCTGCCGCGTCCACGTCGTCGGGAGACTGCGTCGAACCCAGCGCAAGAGCCGGACCGGTGACTTCGAAGAACCACACCGTACGTTCGGCAGGGTCGGGCAGATCCCGGGCATGAAATTCATACGCGGAACCACGGTTTCGTTCTACTGACCAGAGAGACACTGGCGCAGGCTACTTGCAGCACACCCCCGGCCCGGATGCCGCTACCGTCGCCGCATGATCAATCACCTCGAAGGCAAAGTCATCGTGATCACCGGAGCGGCCGGCGGATTCGGGAAACTCGTCGCCGAGATGACGGCCCGCCGCGGGGCGAAAGTCGTTGTCGCCGACCAGAACGGCGAGGCTGCTGCCGATGTCGCCGCGTCGATCCGCAACGAGGGTTTCGACGCCATCCACATGCTCGCCGACGTCACCGACCGCGGCCAGATGGCGGCTCTGGCCCGATTCGCCGTCGAGTCGTTCGGAACCCTCGATGTGCTCGTCAACAACGCCGGGATCATGCCGCTCGCCTTCTTCGCCGACCACGAGCAGGCCGCCGACGCGTGGGATCGCTGCATCGACGTGAACTTCAAAGGCGTCGTCAACGGGATCGGTGCTGTCCATGACCAGATGATCGGGCAGGGGCGCGGCCACATCGTCAACGTGTCGTCGATCTACGGCAATGTCCCCGTCGCAGGCTCCGGCGTGTATTCCGCCACGAAAGCCGCCGTCAACGTTCTCTCCGACACCCTGCGCGCCGAATCGCAGGGGAAGATCAAGGTCACCACCGTGCGGCCGACGGGCGTACCCGGGACCAATCTCGGCAGTTCGATCGTGAACGGCGCCGCCATCGTCGGCATCCTCGGACAGAACTTCACCAGTTACGCCGAGAACATGGGCAGATACTTCAATGGCGAGATGCCTCCGGAGATGACCGATCCCGACAACGTCCGTTACTGGTCGATCTCGCCGGAGGAACTCGCGCAACAGATCGTCTATGTGATCGACCAACCGTGGGGAATCTCGATCAGCGACATCACCGTGCGCGCATCGGGTGACCAATATCTGTTCTGAATCCCCATTCGGGAATCAGTGCGAGATGACCTCGGGCCAGGCCTTGCACCAGTGCAGGTAGGTGAGCAGATCCTCGGGTCGCGGATCCGAACCGTCACCGCCGTACGCGGTCACCAGACGGAACTTCATGTATGCCGGGTCCGGAAGGGGTAGGAACGGGAATCGTCGCCACCATCCGCGCGGTGCCAATCGGAACACCTGACGAATCGCCGTGCTCCACAGCGACGGATGACGCAGAACGGCCACGACGGCAGGAAACATCCACTTGGCCGAGACAGCGTTTGTCGTCACGTTGGTGACACTACCGACCCGAGACCGGCCCATCCGACACAGGCCGCACCGATCAGGGGGCCGTCGCTCCCGAGTCCTCCCGGCCGGATCTCGAGACCGCGCGAATGATCGAGTTGTGCACGTTCGGCGATTTCGGCCCGCGCCGCGGTGAAGAAAGGCTCACCGAAACCGAGCGCAACGGATCCGGCCACGACAGCAAGTCGGAGGTCGAGAAGATTGGCCACGCTCGCGACCGCACGGCCAACGAGCATGCCCGTGCGTTCGATCACTTCTGCTGACGCGTCGACCGCCGGTCGCCCGGCGATGGCTGCGATCGCCGTGCCCGATGCTTCTGCCTCGAGACATCCCCGAGCACCACATCCACACAACCGTCCGTCAGGCACGACGCAGATGTGACCGACATGACCGGCATTCCCGTCGACACCATCGAGCAGTCGACCATCGAGAACGATCCCGCCGCCGACACCGGTGGACACGACCATGGCGAGATAGTTCCCGACCCCGACCGCCGCACCGAAGCGACCTTCGCCGATCGCCAGGGCCTTTGCATCGTTGTCGACGAACGTCGGCAGTCCGGTCAGTTCCTCGACGCGACCGAGAAGCGGGAAGCCCCGCCATGCCGGAATGTTCACCGGCGATACGGATCGGCCGCCGCCCGTCATCGGTCCACCAGTACCCACGCCGCACACGATCGGAGAAATGTCCGCCGACGAGAGCACCCGGGCAACAAGATCGGCGATCACGCCGAACAGTTCATCGCCCGATCCGCCAGAGGGTGTCGGCGCACGATGACGAACGATCACCGAACCATCGTCGGCGACGAGACCCACGTCGAGTTTGGTTCCACCGACATCGATCGCCAGAGCGGATGCCGAACGATCCTGCCCCGTCACACGCTGGTCCGGATGAGTGGCGTCAGTCGTCTTCAGGACGGCGCATGCGGTCCTTGAGACGCGAACCGGTGCTGCCGAGAGCGTCGCGCAACCCCGCCGTCTTCTGCGACTGCGTCATCTGCTGGACGCCGACCTTGCCGAGATGGCGGCCGTTGCGCTCCGCCGCAAGAGCGGAAACGAGCATGATCAGGAATCCGCCGAAGGCGAGGAGGAAGGAAATGCCGAGCGTGAAGATCAACACCACCAGACCCACGATGAAACCCAGAACCGACCATTTCAGGTTCCGTGTGGCGTCGGTGTAGACGGTCGTGTCGGCGATATCCCGCGCCAAAGCAGGATCGGTCTGATACAGCTGCTGCTCAATTTCGCTGAGGATCCGCTGTTCGTCCTCTGAAAGTGGCATTGCACAAATCCCTTCACCAATGGTCCAACCGACAACCGGACTCTGCGTACCCGGGCTCCGGGGAGCCCCGCACATCCGGCCGGTACTGCGACTTCCTGCCCCCGCAGTCTCCCACGGAACCGTCGGAAGGACAACGCGAGAACCGGAAGCGTTCATCTGGGTGACAGGCCGCTGTCCCGTCCCGGACGAACGGAATCCTCCGGGAGGTTCGGGCCCCATTGCTGCCGCTGTTGGCCCTTCGGATCGATTCCCTCCGGCCCGACCAACACCGCAGGCCCGATCGAACCCGCCCCGAAGCGGGCCCGGATCTCGTCGATCGTGCGACTGGCGTCCTCCCATCCCGGCCCGTTCGCGGCCTCCTCGAGGGTCAATTGGCGGGCTCCGGCAGGGGCAAGACCGCTTGCCGAGAGACCGAGCAGGCGTACGCCCGCAGATGGATCGACCTGGGCGAGGAGGGCGCGCGACGTCTGCAGCAGGGTGGGTGCGTCGTCGGTGGGGACCGCAAGGGTCGCCGAACGCGTGATGGTGTTGAAGTCTCCGAAGCGAACCTTGATCTGCACGGTGCGGCACACCAACTCGGATTTTCGCAACCGGCTTGCAACTGCATCGGCGAATCCCACGAGTTCCCGCTCGAGCGTCGAACGTTCGCGATGGTCCTTCACGAAGGTTTCCTCGTGCCCGATCGATTTGATCTGACGGTCCGCTTCGACGATCCGGTCGTCGAATCCGTTCGCCAGTGAATGGAGATGGTGTCCCTGACTCCGGCCCAGAGCCGACACGACATTGGCTTCGGGAAGGTCGGCGAGATCGCCGACGGTCGCGACTCCCATTCGTTCGAGCTTCGCGAGAGTTGCCGGCCCGACTCCCCAGAGTGCCTGAACCGGCAGCGGCCGCAGAAAGGAAAGAGTCGCGGCCGGCTCGACGACGAACACCCCGGTTCCGAACTGAGGTCCCTTCGTCGACGCTTTCGGCTTCGCCGCTTCCGATGCGAGCTTGGCGATGAACTTGGTTCCGGCGACACCCACGCAGCAGGTCAGGCCCTCGTCGTCCAGAATCTGTTGGCGTATCAACGTCGCGATTGTCGTCGCGCTTCCGACTCGACGTTCGGCTCCCGCCACATCGAGGAAGGCCTCATCCAGCGACAGGGGTTCGACCAACGGCGTGTAGCTCCGGAAGATCGTCATGATCTTTGCGCTGACTTCGACATAGCGATGATGACGTCCCGACAGGAACACCGCGTGCGGACACAGCCGACGCGCCTGTGCCGACGACATCGCGGAATGGACACCGTGGGCCCGCGCTTCGTAGGAGGCTGCAGCCACCACGCCGCGTTCGCCCGCTCCACCCACGACAACCGGCCGACCTCTGAGCTCGGGTTGATCGAGAAGTTCGACCGACACGAAGAACGCGTCCATGTCGACGTGGAGGATCGTGGCGAATGGCCTCTCGCCGGGACGCAGGTCGGTGATGCGGGAGTTGCTCACATCCGCGTGACCCGGAGATCGTCCCTGCCGAGTCCTTCGATCCGATAGCTGAACCGCTGCGAGGACTCCCACCGGTTCCCGATCCATTCGATGACGGGCTCGGCCACCCAGGGGGCGACGCCCTCGAGATGGGCTGCACATTCGTCGTGGGGAACCCAAAGTGCGGTCTCGACGATCCCATCCGGATCGTCGAATCGAAGTTCGCCATGCCAGGCAACGGCCCTCCACGCCTCGACACGCAGACGCCATCCCATGTCGGGGGCTTCGGCTTCGATCTCGTAGATGATTCCGGCCCATTCGGTGACGACGAGGCCCGTTTCCTCGAGCACTTCCCGCGCCAGCCCGTCGACAACCGATTCGCCCTCGTCGATCACGCCACCGGGCGGACTCCAGTCGGTGCTTCCGTCCCGACGACGGTTGTTCACGAGCAGCAGACCCTCGGGGCTCTCGAGAACCGCTCCGCCGACCACCCAATCGCGCACGGGCTACGCGTCGACCAGCGGGCGACGGCGATGGATGACGCGATCGCGCAATCCCCACCAGGTCACGAGGGTGAGCGCTTCGACCACGATCCGCCCAGACATCTTGGACGTCCCGCGGACACGATCGGTGAAACTGATCGGAACTTCGACGATGCGACCACCCCGTCGGGCGACGTTGTAGGCCATCTCGATCTGGAATCCGTAGCCGTCGGCGGTGACGGAGCCGAGGGGAATCCTTGCCAGCATCGGCGCGGCGTAGCAGCGAAATCCTGCCGTCGCGTCGCGGACCTTGAGTCCGAGCAGGGATGCGGCGTAACGGTTGCCTCCGCGGGAGAGCCATTCGCGGTGCTTCGGCCAATCCGGGATCGCTCCGCCCGGCACGTACCGGGACCCGATGGCCAGATCGGCCCCGCGCTCGACAGCGCTGATCAATGACGGAAGCGCAGCCGGGTCATGGGAAAGGTCGGAATCCATCTCGATGAGCGCATCGAAACCGCGCTCCAGGCCCTGTGCGAAACCGGCGCGGTACGCCGATCCCAGACCTGCTTTGGCTCCGCGGCGCAGGACCGAAAGTCCGCCGCCGTTCTCTGCTGCCCAGCGTTCGGCGAGGTCCGCGGTGCCATCCGGGCTCCCGTCGTCGACGACGAGGATGTCGATACCCGGAACGGCTTCCCGGGCACGCTCGAGCACCTCGACGATGTTCTCGGCTTCGTTGTATGTGGGGAGAATGACCAACGGCTTCACGCCCGCAACTGTAGGAGGCGAAACCACCCCGAGGGCGCGCACCCGTTCGCCGCGCCATACGATCGGGGTGATGCCACAGATCGATGACCGAGATTCGGGCGCTCCAGCCGGTGCCCCCACTGCCCAGACCGCGCTCCCTCCCGTGGGAGCGCGGGTGCTCGCGTTTGTCGCGATCCTGCTCGCCGGGGCTGCCGGCGGAACGATCGGGTACGCCTTCGCCGATCTCCAGACGACCGGCGACTCGTCGGTCTGGACCGGACTGGGGGCCATCCTCGGTGCGCTCATCGCCGCCGGCGGCACTGCCGTCGTTGTCGTCCTGACCCTTCGGGCAATGGGCGAATGGCGAACCATCAAGTCGGTCAACCCGGACGCCATCGACGGGCGACGTCGCACTCCCCCACCATCGGGTGGCGTGCGCCAGCAACCCCGGGTTCGCTGAACATCGTGGATGTCGACGAAACCGACGCACTGCTGGCCCTCGCTGTCCAACTGGCGTCCGATGCTGCCGAGCTGCTTCTCGAAGGCCTGAAGCGTGAACGTGTCGTCGTCGATACGAAGACGACAGGCACCGACATGGTCACCGAGATCGACCACGCCTCCGAGCGTCTCATCGTCGACGGGATCCTGCAGGCGCGTCCCGACGACGGGATTCTCGGCGAAGAGGGAACCGATCGGGCCGGCACCAGCGGCATCCGCTGGGTGATCGACCCAATCGACGGAACGACGAACTATCTCTACGGTCACCCCGGGTTCGCCGTCTCGATCGCAGTCGAGATCGACGGCATCGTCTCGGTCGGCGTCGTCAACGATCCGCTACACGGCGAGGTGTTCACCGCAACCAGCGGCGGCGGATCCTTCCGGAACGGGATGCCGATAACCGTCTCGACCCAGGCCGACCTCGCGAACGCTCTCGTCGCCACCGGGTTCTCCTACGAGTCCGATCGACGGAGGCGTCAGGCCGAGGTGCTCGGAAAGGTCATCCCCCATATCCGCGACATCCGCCGCATGGGTGCCGCATCGGTCGACCTCTGTTCGGTGGCCTGCGGTCGAATCGATGCCTATTGGGAACGCGGACTCCAACCCTGGGACCATGCCGCCGGAGCACTCATCGCGACCGAGGCCGGCGCGATCGTGGGGAATCTCGAGGGTGGCGGACCCGAGTTCGATTTCTGTCTTGCGGGCCCGCCGGGGTTGTTCACCCCACTACGCGACCTGCTCGCGTCCAGCGGTGCAGCCGACGCCTGACAAATAATTCCGGCCATTGGCGCCCGTCAGGCAGGATCTTCGGGCACGATGGTCAGGTTATGGGCACCCGCATCCTCACAGTCGAAGACGACGAGCGAATCCGCACCGCCGTGAAAATGGCGCTCGAGGATGAAGGCTGGGAGGTCGAAGAGGCCGACAACGGCGAGGACGCTCTTGCGGCCTTCACCCGTCATCCCGCCGACGTCGTGCTCATCGACATCATGCTTCCCGGCATCGACGGCTTCGACGTCTGCCGCGCCATCCGTCGCTCCAGCGACGTACCGATCGTGATGGTGACGGCACGCGCCGACACCCACGACGTCGTGGCCGGCCTCGAAGCCGGTGCCGACGACTACCTCACCAAGCCCTTCGCCCCGAAGGAACTCTCGGCCCGCATCAGGGCCCTTCTGCGTCGGGCCCGAAGCAGCGAACCCGGGCTCACGCATCTGCGTTTCGGTGATCTCGAGATCATCCCCGACGAGGGCATCGTCATGCGCGGTGGCAACGAGATCCACCTCACGAAGACGGAGTTCCGCCTCCTCGTCGAACTCGCCTCTGTTCCAGGCCGGGTCTTCAGTCGCGAAGTCCTCCTCGAACGGGTCTGGGGCTACGGCTACTTCGGCGACGGTCGACTCGTCGATGTCCACGTACGCCGACTCCGCATGAAGGTCGAAGCCGATCCGGCGAACCCCCGCTACGTGATGACGATCCGCGGACTCGGCTACAAGCTCCAGCCCTGACCGTGACGACCGAATCCCGGCCGGCCGCGACCGAGGTCAAACCCCTGAAGCAGAAGCGCAAGGGCCGCAGACGTTCCCGGATGATTTCACCGGTTCGGCACAGGCTCGGACTCCGGACCCGTCTCATCCTGACGTTCGCCCTCGGCGCCGCGATGCTCTCCATCATCCTCTCGGTCATCACGTTCGGTCTCACGCGGGCGAACCTCTTCGACCAGCGCGAAGCCGCCGTCATCGCTAGTGCCAATGCGAATGCGCTGCGACTTTCCGAACAGCTCATCCCGTCGAGTTCGCCCATCGCCGTCGAGCAGGCCATCCAGTCCCAGTCGACCCCGGAAGGAACACTTCCGGTCCTCCACTATCAAGGCCAGTGGTACGCCGCGAACCCCGTTGCCTTCGGCGAACGGGCCATTCCCACCAGCCTCCGGGACATCGTCGAGACCGGGCAACCCGACAAGGCCCGAACCAGTTACCGGGGAACCTCCTATCTGGTGGCCGGCGTCCCCATTCCCGAACTCGGCGCCGAATACTTCGAAGGCGTCTCGCTCGGCGACGTGCAGCGGACCCTCGACGGGCTCACACTGGCGCTGCTCGTGGCATCGGCCCTCACCACCGTCGGTGGCGGACTGGTCGGGTTCTGGGCCAGCCGTCGAGTCTTCGCTCCACTGCTCAATGTCGGCAAGGCCGCCGAAGCAATCGCGGGCGGGCGACTCGACACCCGTCTTCCCGTCGGCGGCGATCCCGATCTCGATCTCATCGCCGCACCA
>WLFD01000027.1 GCA_009703925.1 Actinomycetota bacterium
CCATCGGCGCCGGTGCGGAACTCGCGAACATGCAGTCGTACTGGGGTCAGCCCGCGATGTTCGATCCCGAAGTCACCCGCGACGGAAAAATGGTCCCGCAATTCGAATGGGGTCGCGGCGAACCCAGTTCGATAATCGTGAACCAGCACGGTCGGCGCTTCGCCAACGAAGCGATCCCGTACAACGATTTCCCGAAGGCATACGGCGAATTCAACGCGTCGGATTCGATGTTCCCGAACACGCCGCCGGCCTGGATGATCTTCGATGAGAAGGTCCGTCAGGGGACCCGCATCATGTCGATGCTCCCGGGACAGCCGACCCCGGAGTGGGTCCCGGTCGCCGCGTCGATTGAAGAACTTGCGGACATCATCGGGCTTCCGGTCGACGCGGTTCTCGCAACCGTCGAAGGGTTCAACGCCAACGCCGTCCAGGGGATCGACCCCGATTTCGATCGCACGAAAGTCGGCCTCATGGGTCCGGGGCGCGTAGCCCCGATCGACATGGCGCCGTACTACGCGGTCGTGATCCATCCAGGTGCGCTCGGCACCAATGGTGGGCCGCGCCTCACCGCCGACGCCCAAGTCCGGGCCCAGAGCGGTGGCGTCGTCGGAGGTCTCTATGCCGCCGGCAACACGGCAGCGAGTGGATTCGGTTGGGCCTACCCGTCGGGTGGCGGCACCATCGGGCAGGGACTCGTCGTCGGTTACCGCGCCGGTCGGCACATAGCCACCCTGCCGAAGCGGCAACTGAGTTAGCTCTACGCTCGGCTCCGTGGCCACACATCTGAGTCCAACCTCGATCATCGAGACACTTCGTTCGGTGCTCCGGTTCGCCCCGATCGAATTCGATGCGGTTGAGCGGCGTCTGAAGAGGATGGCGAACGTCGAGGACTTCCGGAAGGCGGCCCGCCGTCGGATGCCACGCGGCGTGTTCGATTACATCGACGGTGCGGCCGAGGACGAACGGGCGAAGAACGCGAACATCGCCGCTTTCTCGAACACGATCTTCCGCCCTCGGGTCCTGCGCAACGTCAGCAAGGTCTCGACGTCGACAACGGTTCTGGGAAAGCCGGTCGCGTATCCATTCATCCTCGCCCCGACCGGCTTCACCCGGATCGCCGATCCGCAAGGGGAATTGGCCGTTGCCCGCGCCGCCGAGCGGGCCGGGCTTCCCTATGTGCTGTCAACGCTCGCTACCCGTTCGATCGAAGAGGTCCGCAGCGTCAGTGGCGGGCGCCTGTGGTTCCAGGTGTACGCGTGGCGCGACCGGGGCTTGGTCGCCGAGATGATCGCTCGGGCCGGTGCTGCGAGCTATGAAGCGCTGGTGCTCACGGTCGATACGGCGGTGGCGGGCCGGCGCGAGCGCGATGTGCGACGCGGGTTTTCGCTGCCACCGATGATCGGTCCGGGAACGATCGTCGATGGTGCACTCCACCCGGCATGGACGTGGGATTTCGTTCGCTCCGATCCGATCCGGTTCGCGAATGTGAGCGGCCGCGATGTGGGCGACGGAAGCACAGCGGTTTCGTTGGCCGCGTACATCGACAGCCAGTTCGATCCGTCACTTTCATGGAGTGACATCGAGTGGCTCCGCTCGATCTGGGATGGCCCGATCGTCCTGAAGGGTGTGCAGAGTGTCGAGGACGCGCGGCTTGCTGCGGACATCGGCCTCGCCGCGATCGCCCTGTCGAACCATGGGGGTCGACAGCTCGATTCGTCACCGGCGATTTTCGATCTCGTTGCACCTGTTGCCGATGCGGTTGGTGGTCGACTCGAGATCTATTGCGATGGCGGGGTGCGGCGGGGCAACGACATCGTGAAAGCGGTGGCGGCTGGAGCGACCGCGGCGATGGGCGGCCGGGCCTATCTGTATGCGCTGGGTGCCGCCGGGGAGCGGGGAGTCGACCGACTCCTCGAAATGTTCGGCGAGGACATGCGCCGCACGATGAGCCTCATCGGCGAAACGGCCATCGACGGCCTGAACCCGGACTGCCTGACCTGAGCGACGGAAGCTAATCTCCGGTCGGGTACGAGACCCGAGGGGGATCAACGGTGTACGACGATCAGGATCTGGCCAAGCGAACTGAAGAATTGGTCGAGGAGAACCGGGCGGTTCTCGACGACCAATTCGCGTTCCGGGGCGCCCAATACGACGCCGGACTTGCGATGGTTCACTTTCCCGAAGGGTTCGGCGGCCTCGGCGGCAACCGGGGTCAGCAGGCCGTCATCGACGGTGTACTCCGTTCGCACGGGGTGAAGTACGACGATCTCCGGATCAACCCGATCGGCATCGGCATGGGTGCACCGACGGTGCTTGCCTATGCGAGCGACGAATTGAAGGAGAAGCACCTTCGTCGGATCTTCACCGGCGAGGACATCTGGTGCCAGCTGTTCTCCGAACCCACCCACGGTTCCGATGTGGCCGGGATTCCGAGTCGGGCCATCAAGGACGGCGACGAGTGGATCGTCAACGGACAGAAGGTATGGACAACGCTGGCGCACCTCTCGAATTTCGGGATGCTGCTGACCCGGACCGATCCCGATGTCCCCAAGCACAAGGGTCTCAGCTACTTCATCCTCGACATGCATGCGCCCGGTGTCGATGTGCGCCCGCTCTACCAGATGACCGGCGAAGCGGAGTTCAACGAGGTCTTCCTCACCGATGTCCGCATCGATGATTCGCTGCGCCTCGGCGATGCTGGAGATGGTTGGCGCGTGGCGATCACCACGTTGATGAACGAGCGCGTTGCGCTCGCCGGCGGCCCGGCACCGCGCGGCTCCGGACCGATCGGTGATCTTGTCCGCATGTGGGAGATGCGACGCGACGAACTCGACCCGCTGACGCGCAAGATCTGGCGCGATCGGGTGACCGACATCTGGATCGACGCCGAGATCGTCCGACTCACCAACGCCCGTGCAAAGCAGTCGGCAGTTGGCGGTGCGCCCGGTCCTGAGGGGTCGGTGAGCAAACTGGCGTCGGCCGAACTGGCGAAACGCATCTACGAGGCGGTCATCGAACTGCAGGGTCCGAGCGGGATGCTGCACGAGCCCGGTTATCCGTTGACCCGCTCGTCGGAATCGATGGGCACGATGTCGGGACGATTCTTGCGCTCCCGCGCCAACACGATCGAAGGCGGCACCTCCGAGATCATGCGGAACATCCTTGGCGAACGGGTTCTCGGTCTTCCGGGAGATGTCCGGGTCGATACCAAGGTTCCCTGGAACGAAATCCCGAAGTAGCGCGATGGCCATCGTCGAGGTACTCGAGGTTGAACCGCACATTTCCATGATCCGCCTGAACCGGCCGGAGAGTCTCAACGCGATCACGTTCGAACTCGTGGCCGGATTGCACGATGCGCTGGATCAGGTCGCCAATGACAGCGGGTGCAAGGTCGTCATCCTGACGGGGGCGGGACGCGCCTTCTGTGCCGGGCTCGATCTGAAGGATTGGGGCACACCCCCCGAGCCGGGTACGCATCCGCACATGCATGGCGGAATGGACGCGCAGACCTTCATGTCGAATCTCACCGTGCACATGCGCGACACGCCGCAGGTGATCATCTCGGCCGTCAACGGCGCTGCGTTCGGCGGCGGACTTGCGCTCGCCTGTGCGGCGGACATCCGCGTCGCATCGGCATCGGCCAGGTTCTGCTCGGCATTCATCCGGACCGGACTCTCCGGAACCGACATCGGAATCACTTACTTGTTGCCGAGACTCATCGGCAATGCCCGGGCATTCGATCTGATCCCCACCGGGCGCGACATCGATGCAGCGGAAGCGTTCCAGATGGGGCTCGTCTCGAAGGTTGTGGCCGACGAGGAACTGGGTGAGCTGGCTCTCGGCTACGCCCGCACGATGGCCGGCTACACGCGCTCGGGGCTGCAGTCCACAAAGGAGGTTCTGTGGCACAACACCGAAGCGACGAACCTCACCAGTGCTCTCGCCCTCGAGATCCGCAATCAGAACCTGATGCAGCATGCTCCCGATGTGCGGGAGTTCATGGAGGGTTACCGGAATCGGATTGGCGGCACCCGGGACTGATCAGCGGATCGTGCCGAGGTGCACGACGTACCACTGGCCCCGCCACGAGATCATGGAGTTGAGCGGGATGGCCACCGCCCTGCCATCGACAGTGAAGTTCATCGTGGAGTTGAGCACTCGCCAGTAGGGGCCGACGTTGTACTCCTCGCCGGGCTTGACCCATGTTGCCGTGTTCGGAACGGTGACTCCCTGAAACACGGCGGACGCGGCGTCGGGACCGAGTTTCTTGTTGGCCGCGGACACATCCTCCCGGAAACTGGCGATGAGACGATTGTTCCAATCGGCGGCGGGATTCGTGTTCTTCTTGGTCTGTTTGTATGCCTCGACGGGGAAGAAGGTGGAGATGGCGGTCTGCGGCGAGTTGTTCCGGATGGCATCGGCCAGGACATTCATACGGGCGGTGAACGCAGGATCGTCGGCGGTCGGCTTCTGATCGGTCTGCGGCAAGGTGCCGGGGTCGACGGTGGTCGATGTGGTCGGCGGGGCGGTGGTGGCCGTCGTTTCAGTCGAATCGGGGGCCGAGGTGGTGCCCGAACCCTGCGATCCTCCGGAACCGCACGCGGCGAGCGTCCCGAGAGTGAGCAGTCCGATGATCGCCGTGCCGATGTGGCGACGTGATCGTGTGAGGCGGTTCGTGTTCATGTCGTATCGTTTCCCTGTTCGCAATTGCACCGGGGGAATCATGGATCAGAATTCGTCAACAGCGACGGCACTCGGCATGGATATCCGGCCGATGACCGGTTACACCGGGGCCGAGATCTTCGGAGTTGATCTCACCGCGCCGCTGGAACCGGCGGTGGTCGCCGAAATTCGTGCGGCGCTGCTCCAGTGGAAAGTGGTGTTCTTCCGCGACCAGTTCATCGACCGCGATCAGCACCTGGCCTTCGCCCGCTTGTTCGGTGAGACCATGCCGGGTCATCCGACGCTTCCTCCGTCGTTTCCGGATTATCCGGAGATCCTCCTTCTCGACAACAAACAGGGCACCGGCAACATCAAGGAAGAGAAGAGTGCAGGCGGGCCGCGGATCGAAAGTCGTTGGCACACCGACGTGAAGTTCGTTCAGGCGCCCCCGATGGCATCGATCCTCCGGGCCATCGTCGTCCCGCCCTATGGGGGAGACACCCAGTGGGCGAATCTTGCGATGGCCTACAAGTTCCTCTCGCCCGAGGTGCAGCAGTTCATCGACGGCCTTCATGCCGTCAATCACAACGCTCTTCCGATCGACCGCGGCGAGTTGCCCGGAGCACTGGCAAAGGCGTTCATGTCGAAGCCGATGCGGGCTGTGCATCCGGTCGTTCGAGTTCATCCGGAAACGGGTGAGAAGGTGATTTTCGTCGAACCGAATTTCACGAGTCACATCGTCGAACTCTCTCGCCGCGAAAGCAACCACATCCTCGCGATGTTGTGTGAGCACATCCAGCGACAGGAGTTCACGGTTCGCTTCCGCTGGGAGCCGGGAAGCATCGCGTTCTGGGACAATCGCGCTACAGCACACATCGTTCCGACCGACATCCCTCCGGGCATGCACCGTTGTCACGAACGGGTCACGCTTGCCGGCGACATCCCCGTGGATTCTGCCGGCAACGAGTCCTACGTCCTCGAGTCGGATTGATCCGTCAGCGAACGGCTTTGAACAACAGGTAGACGCCGAAACCGATTTCGATGACGAGTCCGATCTGCCGTTGATGGCGCGTCACCAATGCATGCAGCGAGCTGAAGGCCCGTTCTGCGGGGACGGGTGCGACGATTCTGAAAAGAAGAGGAATCGTCGCGGCGACCGAGGTGATGAGGATCGCAATGATGACGGCAACGGTCTTCTCGTCGAAGGCGACCCGGGAACTGCCGATCTCGCGCATTGCGGGCAGATAGAGCAGGATCGTCGAGAAGTTGACCAGCATCATGACGATGCCCAGCAGGTAGGCGCGGTGCAACGAGGGGTTGGTCTCGGGTTTCGGCTTCGTGTCGTCGGCGGGGTCGTCACGGTGAAGGCGGGTCCGCAGGATGGTCGTCAGGGCAAGTACCAGCAGCAGTATCCCGGCGAATCCGTCGATGTTTCGGGCGATTTCGGCATTTGCGGGATTCGACGATGTGTTGTGGCTGAAGGTGAGGCCGATGGCTGTGAGCCCTGCGAGAACGGTGAATACGCCGGCCGTGAAAGCCGCTCCACGGGCGACGGCTCGCTTTCCGCCCAGGATCACGAGGATCAGGGCGAGAACGGTGGGGCTGACAGCCGCGCCCAGCGAAAGCGGAATCACTTTCGAGAGAAGTTCACCCATGGGGGACGACGCTACCGGTCGGTGGGGAGGGGTTTGGGCTGCGATGCCGCCAACCCGGCGGGCGGTGCGGCGTTCCAACGCCATCGGGCTGCGCCGACAAGGATGACCATGAGCACCGCAGTCCCGGAGAAGACGGCACTCCTACCGAACGCGTCGTAGACGGCGGCACCGACAACCGCCGACAGGCCGGCGACAGCGAGACCGGTCGCTCCCAGCAATCCCTGGCCTGTTGCGATCTGGTCGGGCGGACTGGCCATGGCGACAGCGACCTGGTTGGCAGGCATCGTGTACGCATCGGCGACCGCATGGATTCCGGATACGACGATGAGGAGCCACAGGGGACCGATGCCGTAGATGAATGTGCAGGCGGCGGCCACGAGGATGCTCGAGGTCACGACCATGATCGGACCCCGGGACTGGGCGAGCGCACCACCCCTCGGAGCGAAGATGATCATGGGGATGGTGAAGATGCTGAGTGTGAGCCCGATGAGCCACGTCTCGGCGCCGAGGTCGCGCAGGAGTACCGACCAGAGCGCTTCGAACATCCCGAGCGTCAGATAGAACGCGATCGCCGCGAGAAGAGCCGACTGCACCGCAGGCAGACGCACGAGGTTGCGGATCGCGCGGTGACCGTCACCGGCGACACCGGTGTCGCCGAACGGGATGCGACCGACCAGCGCGAACGCAATCACATAGAGGATGGCGAGGACCACGAAGGGGGCCCGGAGTCCGAAAAGTTGTGCAAAGACCGCCGCGATGAGCGGGCCGAGAACGAAACCGGCGACGTCGAATGCCGTCTGCCGACCGAGGTTCGCTCCCACGTTGTCCGGGTCGCGGGCGATGACGAGGCGTCGCACCGCCGGTCCGACCATGCCTGATCCGAACCCGAGGAGAAGCCTCGCCCCGACCCACTGCCACAGGGGGTCGGCGAAGACCATGCAGACCATCCCGAGTGTGGCGATGGCGACCCCGAGGCGAACCATGCGGGCGGCATGGCCGCGATCGGCGAAGCGGGCCAGGAAGACCTGGCTGAGGAATCCGGTTGCGAATCCGGCAAATGCGATCAGTCCGACGTCGCTGTCGCTGAAACCGAAGCGGTCGCGGATGTCGGCGAGGAGGGTGAAGACACTGCCGTAGCCGAGAGACATGACCGCGGTGAGCAGGTACAGGAGGACAAGGGGCTTTCCGTTCCGCCCGGGCAACTCCGACGTCGACGATCCCGTATTCGTAGTCAACAGTTTCCACCCCGATAGCGACCGATCTGGAACGATACTGCGATCGAAGCATCTTCGGCATCCGATGGGTGTTCTTCAGCCTGTTTCGGTGCGAGGCTGGTTGGACGTGAACTATGACGAGTTGCTTCCTTTCGTCTACTCGTTGGCACTCGGTTTGCTGATCGGATTCGAGCGCGAGC
Source organism: Actinomycetota bacterium (assembly GCA_009703925.1). Classification (GTDB taxonomy): domain Bacteria; phylum Actinomycetota; class Acidimicrobiia; order Acidimicrobiales; family Acidimicrobilacustridaceae; genus Acidimicrobilacustris. The sequence continues at coordinate 7,732 of WLFD01000027.1, forward strand.
GAAGCCATCCCGGTGGCAGGCGACTGATGGCCGGGTCGCGCACCTTCGCCCTTGTTGCCTTGGCGGGAACGCTTGCGGCGACGCTTGGGACCTGGGTGGTGGTCATGGGCGTGCCGGCCGTGGCGGGGCTGATGATCCTCGGATACCGCCGGACGAGTTCGGATGATCCGGGAACAACGACCGAGGTCGCCTTTCTCGTCGTGTACCTGCTTGGTGCACTGGCCGAAAGCCGGGCGCCGTTGGCGGTTGCCATCGCAGTCATCGTCACGGCTCTGCTCCTCGCCAAGACACAGATCCACTCCTTCGCCCGCGATGTGGTGACCGAAGTCGAGCTCGAGGACGCGGTCAAGTTCGCCGTCGTGGCATTCGTCGTGCTTCCTTTGTTGCCCGACACTGATCTCGGACCCTACGGAGTTCTCAACCCGCACCAGATCTGGCTGTTGGTCATCGCATTCACCGGCATTTCGTGGGCGGGTTATCTGGCGACACGGGTCCTCGGTGCCCGACGGGGTCTGCTTGTCGCCGGGCTGGCGGGCGGCTTCGTCTCGGCGACAGCGACGACCGCATCGATGGGCCGGGCGGCGCGGGAAGGGATGTCCGTCGGACAGACAGTGGCCGGTGCCCTCGTCGCCAACATCGCAACGTTCGTGCAGCTTGTGGCGATCCTCTGGGTAGCCAGTCCGGAGTTGGCTTGGCATGTCTGGCCCGCGAGTCTTGCCGGCGCCTCGCTCCTTGTTCTGCTCGCGCTCGTCGATCAGCATCGCAACGGCGCCGGGGACCGGGCCGAACTCCCGGCAGTCGAGGCCGGGGGCGACAATGAGTCCGGATCTCTGGAGCGTCCTGCCGGACGACCGTTCGCCCTCCGTTCGGCGATTGTTCTGGCGGTGGTCCTGACTGCCGCATTGCTTCTGGGCCGATGGGGTGCCGAGGTGTTCGGTGCCAAGGGAGCGGTGATCGCGTCGGGGGCGGCCGGAATCGCGGACGCCCATGCCGGGGCCCTCGCCGCGGCGGAGCTGTACAACCAGGAGGACCTGACCCTGGCCGCCGCGATGATCGCGGTCTCGTTCGCAATGGTGACCAACACGGCGACCAAACTCGTCGTTGGCGGTATCGCCGGTGGTCGGCGCTTCACCGTCCGGCTCGCGTTCGGTCTTGTTCCGGCGATGATCGTCTTCAGCTCGGGGCTTCTGGTGTCCGCCATGCTGCTTCGCTAGCGGATCTGCCATCAGTTCGTTGAACGACGGTAGATTCGGCCTCCTGATCACGGGAGCGCGCAATGACGGAATTTGCCATGGAAAACGAACTTCAGGTGGACATCTGGTCCGATGTTGTGTGTCCCTGGTGCGCTATCGGAAAAGCACATCTCGACCAAGCTCTGGAGTTGTTCGAGCACCGCGACCGGGTTTCGATCCTGTGGCACAGCTTCGAACTCGACCCGGAGGCACCTGCCGTCCGTTCGGGAAACTACGCGGAGATGATTGCGAAGAAGTACGGCTACGACGTGGTGCAGGCGCAGACGATGGTCGACCAGATGACCGAACGCGCTGCAGCGATCGGGCTCGACTTCCACTTCGAGATGGTGAAGCCGGGAAACACCTTCGACGCGCACCGGATGATCCATCTCGGCGCGGCCCGCGGCATCCAGACGGCAGTGAAGGAACGCATGCTCCGCGGGTACCTGTCCGAGGGTGAAGCCATCGGCCTTCCCGAGGTCGTCGAGAAGTTGGCGATTGAAGCAGGACTCGATGCCGACGAGGTTGCGCGGGTGCTGGCATCCGATGCGTTCGTCGACGATGTCCGGGCCGACGAAGCGTTGGCCCGTCAGTTGCAGATCACCGGCGTGCCGTTCTTCGTCATCGGCGGGCGCTACGCCGTCGGGGGAGCACAACCTGCCGATGTCCTGCTCGAGGTTCTTGAAAAAGCGTGGTCCGAGCGCGAACCCGCCCTCGACATGATTGCCGAGGGCGAGGTTTGCGGTCCCGAAGGTTGTGAGATCTGACCGATAACTCGGTCAGGTGCCGTGCTGAATCAGACGGTGCTGAATCAGACGGTGCGGGTCTCCGGAAGGCGGACGAGCGGGATGGTGCGCTCGGTGCGCTCCTGGTAGTTGCGATACCAGGCCCGGTCCTCGCAGAGGAGTTCCCAGATGCGATCGTGCTCGGGTCCGTCTTCGAGGATGTCGGGTACCGACCAGAACTCGCCGTCCTGAGTCTTGATGAGGACCTCGGGATTGGCGTCACGGTCGCGCAGATTGATGAACCACGACGGGTGGTTGGCATGACCTGCGAACGAAGCGACGACGACGCGGACGCCTTCAGGATCGCGCCAGAAGGGAAGGGCGATCTTGTGTTCGTTGCCGGACTTCCGGCCGATTGTGCGGATCATGACGTGATGCATGCCGGCCTGGATCCAGACGGCGTCATCGTTGCTCATCTCGAGGTACTCGACGTGCATCTTGGTGATGTTCGGGATCTCGTCGTGTGACGGGGTCTCCCATTCCTGCTCGACTTTTTGATCGGTTGCCATGACCGTTCCTCTTTCACGAAATGGATCCACTTGCGGATCACGAGAGTTTGCCAGATCCGTCCGTCGGATCCGGATGAAACCGGATGAATCCGGGTACCGCTACATCATCATCTCGCCACCGTTGACGTTGAGGTCGACTCCGGTGATGACGCTGGCCATGTCGGAGGCAAGGAATGCGACGGCATTGGCGCAATCGGCATCGTCCGGGATGATCCCGAGCGGGATGTCCTTCGTGATCTCCGCCATGACGGCTTCACGGGACTGGCCGGTGGAGACGGCGTACTCGACGTAGCTCTCGACGGGAGGTCCCCACATCCATCCCATGGAAGCGGTGTTCACCCTGATGCCGGAAGCACCGAGTTCCTTGGCGAGCATGCGGGCTGCAGCGGTGAGCGCGCCCTTCGAACTCGCGTAACCGGACTGGGTCGGCAGCGGCTTCTTCTGGATCATCGAGTTGATGAACACGATGGAGCCGCGACCGGCCTCGGCCATCTTCTCTGCGACTTGCTGCGTGAGTTGGAGGGTTCCGAACACGGTCACGTCGAATGCCTTGCGCCATTGGGCGAAGTCGGCCTTGTCGAACATGGTGAAGGGAGGCGGGATGTAGGCGCTGTTCACGAGACAGTCGACCCGACCGAACTCGGCGATCGTGGCATCGACGAGATGCTGGGTCTGGTCGGCGTCACCGATGTCGGTGGGGCACACAAGCGTGCGACGCTCGGGCCAGCGTTCGGCGATCGTGTCGGCGACTTCCTGCAGTTTCGATTCGGTGCGGGCAGCCAGGACGACATCGGCGCCTTCGCGTGCGAAGACATAGGCCAGTTCCTGTCCGAGTCCCGGACCGATTCCGGAAATGATCGCGACCTTGCCCTCGAGCAACATGTGTGTTTCCCCCTGGTTGTTGAGGGCCTCAGCCTGCCATGAATCGGCGGCCTCCAGATAGCCGGGAGAGCGGCCACGGTAGGGTCTCGACAGTTCTGTTCCCGGAGGGTGTGCTGCATGACGAAAACGCTGGTTGTGGGCGGGACGGGTCCCACGGGCATCCACATCGTGAATGGTCTCGTGGCCCGGGGTCACGATGTGGCGATCCTCCATCGGGGTACCCATGAGCGTCCTGAAACACCCGACGTGGTCGAACACATCCACGCCGATCCGTACGACGTCGACGATCTCGAACGGGTCTTCTCCGAGCGGCAGTTCGATCTCGTGGTTGCGATGTATGGCCGTCTCCGTCGGATCGCCGAGGTGACCGTGGGTCGGACGGAACGTTTCGTCTCTGTCGGTGGGGTTCCTGCCATCAGGGGCTGGATGAACCCGTGGCTCTTCACCCCCGAAGGTCTTCCCGTTCCGGTCGACGAGCGTGCTTCCGTGGTCGGCGAGGCGGCGGAGGACGAGAAGGGCTTCCGCGTGGCCCGCACCGAAGAGGCCGTGTTCGCCAGTCATCCGGATGCCGCTCATTTCCGTTATCCGTATGCGTATGGTCCGCTTCAGGTGGTTCCGCGCGAGTGGAGCATCGTGCGTCGCATCCTCGACGGTCGTCGGCGGATCATCGTGGCCGACGGCGGACTGACACTGCACCATCACGGATACACGGAGAATCTCGCTCACGCGGTTCTTTGCGGCATCGACAGCCCCGAGGCTTCCGCCGGTCAGGTCTTCAATTGTGGTGACGACGAAGTTCTCTCGATCCGTCAGGTGATCGAACTGGTGGCGGCGGAACTCGACCACGAGCTGGAAATCGTCTCGATGCCCGAGGAACTCGCGGTTCCGGCCCGTCCGTTGCTCGCCCAACCGTCGACAGCGCATCGCGTCCTCGACACGTCGCTGCTGCGCAGTCGCCTCGGTTACCGCGATCTCGTGCCGGCACGCGAGGCGGTCGGGCGGACCGCGAGATGGTTGGCAGAGAACCCGATCCTTCCCGGAGCCATGGAAGAGATCGTGCTCACCGATCCGTTCGATTACGACACCGAGGATCGACTGCTGAAGGCCTGGGATGTTGCTGTCGGTTCCATGCCCGACCTGGCATGGGAGAAGACGCCGGGTGTCGGGCTGGCCTACAGCGGGCCCGGCGGACGACCCCGCTCGAAGGCGACGTTCGAAGTTTAGAAACTCGGGAACTTCCGGCCGTTTCGCCCGACCCGACATCGAAGTCCGGAACTAGGGTCACCGCATGACTTTTCGTGTGGTGGTGTGGGGGACAGGAAATGTTGGACGACCGGCGATTCGCGCAGTCGACGCGCATCGCGATCTCGAACTGGTCGGGGTCGTCGTGTCGAACCCGGACAAGGTCGGCAAGGATGCCGGCCAACTTGCGAACATCGGTGATCTCGGCGTGCTGGCGACAGACGATGTCGAGATCGCGTTCGCCGATGATGTCGATGTCGTCGTTTACGCGGCCACGGCCGACACCCGACCGATGGAGGCGTACATGGACCTCGAGCGCCTGCTGCGTTCGGGTCGAAACGTCGTCTCCACGTCGTTCTATCCGCTGCTTCATCCCGCGAGTGCCCCGAAGGAACTGATGGGCATGATCCAACCGGCGTGTGACGCCGGTGCGTCGTCGGTGTTCGTGTCGGGCATCGATCCCGGCTGGGCGCTCGACATCCTCCCCGGATTGATCAGCGGCGTCGGCGCCGGGATAACCGAGATCCGGGTTCAGGAAGTCTTCAACTACGCGTTGTACGACCAGCCCGACGTCGTGCGCAACGTGATCGGTTTCGGCGGACCGATGGACCGGATACCGCAGATGCTCGAGGACATGTCGCTCATGATGGTGTGGGGTCCGATGGTGCGTGTGCTCGGCGACATCCTCGGCGTCGAGATCGAGGAGATCACGACATCGGTGGAGCGTCGCCCGCTCGAACGAACGATCGAGGTCGATGGAATGGGAACATTCGAAACGGGAACCCTCGGCGCGTTCCGCTTCGCCGTGACGGGTTTCGTGCAGGGCCATCCCCTGATCGTCATGGAACACATCACGCGCATCGACGACGATTGCGCCCCCGACTGGCAGCAGCCGGGTTCACCCGGTGGCGAACACCGCGTGGTCATGTCGGGTCATCCGAATCTCGCGGTGAGTGTGCACGGCACCGAACCGGGTGAACCGGGCGCGGCGGGTGGCGGCAACGCCTCCGCGGCGAACCGGATCGTCAACGCGATCCCGGCGGTATGTGCTGCCGCTCCGGGCGCGGTCAGTCCCGTCGATCTGCCCATCATCACGGGCGCCGCACAGTTGCGCCTCCGGTAGTCCCGGAAGCAGCGGTTCTCAACCTTTCGACGCAAGCCGATCGAGAATGGGCCGGTACGCGGCGAAGGGCTTGACGAGGAGACCTTCGACTTTGCCGTTGTCGTCCCAGCGGCGCAGGGTGACGGCGTCGGCCGCCCCGGGTTGTGCGATGAATCCTTCGCACTCGTCGGGGCTCATCGGTCCGCCCTGGACAGCGAGGCTGTGCCGGGATCCGGCCGAGAGCGTTCCGAGGTAGGCCGGTTCGGTGGCCACCAGAAAACGTTTGGCCTGCACATGAAGGGCGATCGGATCCGTGACCGTATGCGGAAGGACCCCGGCGAGCACGAGTACGGCACTGTCCTCGTGATGGAGATCGGATTCGAAATCCGCTCCTCCACCGGCCTGGAGTTCCACAAGATGACCGATGTCGTGCAAGAGGGCGGCAGCGACGAGTTCGGGCGCAGCGCCGGATGCATCGGCGAGAGCCGCACACTGGAGGGCATGCGCGAGTTGGCTGAGGTCCTCGTCGTAACGGTTGTCGCCCCACACATCGAAGAGTTCCTCGATGGCGGCGATCGATGTGAGGGTCACTCGATCATCACTCCCTGGAAGTCCCCGATGAGCGACACGCGGGAACCGGTGTCGCCTGCATCGGCGAACTCTGCGAGTTTCTGTTCGTAGTACCGCTCCCGGAGATCGCCCTCGCTGGCGGCGTTGTAGGTCGGGTAGATCGCCCGTCGGGATACGGGTGAGGTGTTCGCACCGCTCCGGTGCGGTGTGCGCGAGTGGAACCACAGTGCCTGACCGGCGAGGACCTCGACGGGGGCCCACTCGAAGGAGGCGACCAGTTCGTCGGTGATGCAGCCGGTCTCATCCATGTCGAGCACCTCCCGATGGGCGGCGGAGACGACCTCGAGGCAGCCGTTGCTGACGAGGGAGTCGTCGATGGCGATCATGCAGGAGACGTGGGTCTCGATGAATCGGTAGGCGGGTGCATCCTGATGGGGCGCGTAGCCACCGCCACCGGCCGCCTTGTAATTGATCTTCTCCTTGTAAAGGACAGCCGGTTCACCCAGAAGGGCGGAGGCGGTGTCGAGGAGAACGCCGGTGGTGAGGAACGAACCGAGAGCGTCGTGGAACGGGACGAAATTCTCGGTGCGACAGAGACGGGGTCCGTGCACGGTGGATTCCCGGTAATGGAGCCACTCGCCGTTGTCGTCCCAGAGTTCGATCTCGTCGATCCAGGACTGGAGCAGCGCCACCTGACTCCCCTCGAGCGGCTCGGTGAGAAGCCAACCGTTCACGTTGAAGTGTTCGATCGCCTCGGGGCCGACGGCGAAACTCGGGAGCTCTTCGGAGGTCACGTTTGGACGCTACCGCGTTGCGAACCGCGGGCCACGGGTGACAGGAACTGCCGTACGATCCGCAAATGCCTGTCGATCAGCCGCCGATGAACCTGCTCTTCATCACGTTGGACCAGTTCCGCGGCGATTGTCTGTCATCGGCCGGACATCCGATCGCCAGAACACCGAATCTCGACGATCTGGCGAGGTCGGGAGTGCGGTTCGCCCGCCATTACAGCCAGGCGGCGCCGTGCGGGCCCGGCCGTGCGTGTCTGTATACAGGCACGTATCAGATGAACAACCGGGTGGTGATGAACGGGTCACCGCTCGATGCCCGCTTCGACAACGTGGCGCTGGCCGCCGGCCGCGCCGGATACGACCCGGTGCTGTTCGGCTACACCGATCAGGCGATCGATCCGCGTGTGGTTTCGTCACCGGACGATCCCAGGCTGTTCACCTATGAGGGAGTGCTGCCGGGGTTCCGGGTCGAACTCGATCTCACTGCGGACCGCTCGGCGTGGGTCGATCACGTCCGGAGCGCAGGTTGGGAGATGCCCGACGATCCGGATGAGGGACTGGCCACCGAGTCGGACCGTCCGGCCGAGGTGGGTATCAGCGCTTTCCTCACGGATCGCTTTCTGGAATGGCTCCCCGGACAGTCGCAGCCGTGGTTCGCCCATCTCAGCCACCTTCGACCACACCCGCCGTTCGCGGCGGCCGGCACGTGGGCCGAAGCATTCGATCCGGCCGACATGACCATGCCGATCGCGGCCGCAGCCGAACTGCATCCACTGCACGAGTTCCTTGTCGGCAACCCGATCACGGGAGCACCGAAAGCCGAGGATGAACTGCGCACGATGCGCGCTCAGTACTTCGGGATGATCGGCGATGTCGATGAACAACTCGGCCGGGTGTGGGACGCGCTGCGTCGGAGCGGACAATGGGAGAACACGATCGTGGTGGTCACCGCCGATCATGGCGAGCAACTCGGTGATCACGGACTCCAACAGAAATTCGGTTGGTTCGAGCAGAGCTATCATATCCCGGCGATCATCCGCGATCCGCGGTTCCCGTCGGCACACGGTTCCGTCGTCGATCACTTCACCGAGAACGTCGACATGTTTCCGACGATCTGTGATGCACTCGATATCGAGATCCCGAAACAGTGTGACGGCATGCCGCTGACCGACTTCCTGCACGGCGACGCACCGGAATCCTGGCGCGATGGTGCGACATGGGAGTTCGATTGGCGTTTTTTCGGACCCGGCGGCGATGGCTCCGGTTGGCCGATGAACCGGGAGAGTGCGCAACGGCAGTTGACGGTGAGGCGCACGGAGCAGGCGGCCTACGTGCAGTTCGCCGACGGGGAGGCGATGTTGTTCGACCTTGCCGCCGACCCGGACTGGAAGACACGGAGTCGCGATCCCGAGTCACTGCTGCACCACGCTCAAGCGCTGTTGGCCTGGCGGGCGCAGAACGCCGATCGCACATTGACGGGTCGGCTACTGCATCCCTGATCGGGGTGCGGCAGCGATCGTCTCAATCGAGATAGCTGATGCCGGTGAGTTCCTCCGAGAGATTCCACAGGCGTACGGCGTCGGCTTCGTTGCGGGCGCGCTTTGTGGGCGTCTCGCGGACGGGTCGGCCCCAACTGAGAAGGCGGGGGCCGAAGTAGGCGTCGCCCGGCACTCCCGGTTCGGTCGCGGCCCGAAGGAAGGGGAGCGCGCCGGTGGCGGCCGATTGCGTATAGAGCTTGCCCAGCGGCGTCACGAGCTTGTTGAGGATGCTGCTGCCTTCGTTGCCGAGATCGGTGTGGCTCGCGCCGGGATGGGCGGCGACAGCGATGGTGGATGCCCCAGTGCGGGCGAGCCTGCGCTGGAGTTCGGCGGTGAAGAGAAGGTTCGCCAGCTTGCTCTGGAAGTAGGCCCCCCAGCGGCTGTACTTGTGATTCTCGGAGTTGAGATCACCGAAGTGCATCTTGCCGGGACGATGGCCCATGCTCGACATCGACACGACGCGCGAATCAGGTGTGGCAAGAAGCGTCGGGAGCAGTTGGCCGGTCAACGCGAAGTGGCCGAGGTGGTTCACTCCCAGCTGCATCTCGAATCCGTCATCGGTGCGCGACTCGTCGAGTGCCATGAGACCTGCGTTGTTCGCCAGAATGTCTATTCGGTCGAGCGACGAATTGAGTCCCTCGGCGAACGCTGCGATCGATGCGAGGTTGGCGAGATCGAGTGACCCGGTCTCGACGCTGCCGCGCGGATTGCCGGCCCGGACGAGTTCGGCAGCCGCTTCGGCCTTCGACTGGTTTCGGCACGCCATGATCACGCGGGCGCCAGCACCGGCGAGACCTTTGGTGATCTCGAGGCCGAGCCCGGCGTTGGCTCCCGTGACGACGGCGACTTTGCCGTCGAGATCGGGGATGTCGGCAAGAGTCCAGTTGTCGCTCATGAGGTCGACGCTACAAAGTCGCGCAGGATCCGGGCCAGCTCGACGGGCTGGTCGCCCTGGATGCTGTGGCCCGCCTCCATGACGTGGATCACGCTGGCATCGGGGTTGCGGCGGCGCAGTTCGGCTTCGTCGGCATCGTCGACAACCGACTGCGGAAGCATTCCCCGGATCAGGATGAGCGGAACATCGATCGAACCGACGACATCCCAGAGGGGGGCGAAGTCGGGACGCTCGGCACCGTCACCGAGACGTCGGTAGCGCCAGACCCACGAACCGTCGTCGAGTTGCTCGGCGTTGTGGAGAATGCCGCGCCGAAGGGAGGCCTCGGTGCGGGTCGGATTGAACTCGATGGTTCGGGCGAGCAACTCGTCGAAATTCGGGAACGATTCGGGGCCGTTGACGAAGCTGGCGATCGCCTGCGACTTGGGACCGTCGACCCCGGGGGTGATGTCGACGAGCGCCAACCGGCGGACAAGTTCCGGAGCGCACCCTGCGAGAGCGATTGCGGTGACACCACCGAGAGACATGCCGACAACGAGCTCCGCGTTCGGCGCGAGTTCCCGAATCGCATGGGCGATATCGGCAGCGTTGGTTCCGACATCGGTGCTTGCGTTCTTTGCCGCGTCGGAATGACCGTGACCCGGGAGGTCGATCGCCACCAGGGGTCGACCGAGAGCGAGGGCCACCGTGTCCCACGTATGGGCGTTCTGCGCGCCGCCATGGAGAAAGACGATCTCGGGATCGCCGTCACCCCACACGAGTGCGCTCAGCGATCGGCCCGGCTCGATTTCGACGGATTCCCGCCGAACGGTCGGAGGTCCGCTCCAGGGAATGTCGAACTCTTCCGCGTTCTCGTGGAAGTAGGAGAACTCGTCGTAGGGGACACGTTCGGACTCGGTCATGTACTCACTCTCTCGGCAGGGACGATCTCAGCGGGGACGACGTCGATTGCGCGATCGGAGCGACGAAGGATCGGCGCTCGGATCGACTTCGACAACATCCTCGCCGGGCAGGACGACTTCGTCGATGGCGTCGAGAAGATCGGCATCGAGACGAAGATCGGCGCAGGCGAGGAGATCGTCGAGTTGGTCCATCGTCCGTGGCCCGATGATGACCGAGGTGACATGCGGATGTTCCATCGCCCATGCAGTCGCCATGTGGGCGAGGGGGAGTCCGGCGTTGTCGGCGAGTGCCTGCAGTTCGATGACGGCCTTCAGGCGGGCGAGGTTCTGTTCCGATCCGATCTCGCCGCCCCAACGTTTGGTCATCATTGCGAGTCGCGAATCTTCGGGAACATCGGCGATCGACTTGAAGCGGCCGGACAGCCAACTGCCGCCGAGCGGGCTGTAGGTGATGACGCCCGTCCCGTTGCGATCACAGGTCGGGAGCACGGAGCGTTCGATGCGGCGCTTCAACATCGAATAGTGCGCCTGTTCACAACGAAATTTCGCAAAGCCCATACGTTCGGCCAACCACCTGGCTTCGACAATTCGTTCCGCCGGCCATGCGGAGTGACCGGGGTAGATCACCTTTCCGGATGCAACAAGATCGGTGAGGGCCCCCATGGAATCCTCGAGCGCACACGACTCGTCGAAACGGTGCAACTGGTAGAGGTCGATGCGATCGGTGTCGAGTCGACGGAGACTTCCCTCGATTGCCTGGGCGATCCAGCGTCGGGAGTTGCCCTTCTGGTTCCGGTCCGGCCCCATCGGGTGGTACACCTTCGTCGCGAGAACGGTGTTGTCGCGCCGACCCTTGAGTGCCTTGCCGACGATCTCCTCGCTCTCGCCGCCGGAGTAGGCGTCGGCGCTGTCGACGAAGTTGATGCCTGCATCGAGAGCCTTGTGAATGATGCGGATGCATTCGGCGTGGTCGGTGTTTCCCATCTGGCCAAACATCATCGTTCCGAGGCAGTAACGGCTCACCGAAACGCCGGTGGTTCCGAGTGTCTGATACTTCATGATTCCCCCTGCTGCTTTCCGCCGGTCCAGGCTTGTCGGACGGGACCGTCGGGATCGAGTTCCACGCGCACCTCGCGGTCGAAGACGACCGTTGCCCGCTTGTCCGAATCGTAGGTCGGCCAGTCGAGTCCGGTGATCTTCGGTTTGCCGTTTCGTGCGAACGAAGCCCATGCCCTCGAGACGGTCGAGGCAAGAGTCATGGCCTGCTCGGGATCGGAGACGAAGGTGTCCCATCCGCCGACATCGATGTTCGTGAAAGGAAAGGGGATGTCGACCCCATGAGGTGCACCGAGTCCCGCGGCGGCTGCCGGCCAGTCGAAGCGGTACATCCAGGTCGGCGCATGTCTTGCGTGGGCTTCGGCGATGCGAAGGGCGGGGAGCCACATGGCCATGTCCGTCGTCACCCGACCCCAGACTGCAGGTGGTGCGATGGTGCCGGTGCGTTCATAGGCGGCGGTGACAGCCTCCGCGTCGGTTCCGATGGCGGCAAGACGTTGGGCGAGACCGGCATCGTCGAGGTCCGCGGCGGCCGGGTCGAACATCGCGAAAAGCGACATTTCGTTCCGGGTCGTTCCGATGACGAGCGGCACGGGATTGAAACCGGTGTCGGCTGCGTGCTGCCACGAGTGGGGGAGGATCTCGCCGTCGAGACACGGATGGAAGGGCATCGTTCCCACCGACGCGAAGAGTTGGCCGCCGGCCTGTCCTTGTGCCGCGAGGACCTGCTCGGGTGTGAGCGCGCGCAATGCGTCGATGTCGGAGGCGTCGACGCCGGCGCACGCGGCAAACGTCCCGGTGACGATCGATGCCTTCTCTCGGGTGAGCAGGAGGTCGGTTGCGCCGCTCTGGACAATCGCCTGGTGGAACAGCCCGCGGGCATCGGGCATGGCGAGGAGTGAAAGGACGCTTCCCCCGCCGGCCGATTCACCGAAGATCGTGACGTTGCGCGGATCGCCACCGAATGAAGCGATGTTGTCGCGCACCCATGCGAGTGCAGCGACCTGATCGAGGAGGCCCACGTTCGCAGTGGTCGACGGATCGTCGATCACGAGGAAACCGAGTGCTCCGAGGCGATAGTTGAACGTGACCACGACGGTGTCGGTTGCGGCGGCGAGGCGGGAGCCGTCATAGACGGAGAGGGAACCGGCCCCCAGCGAAAAGGCGCCTCCGTGGACCCAGACGAGTACAGGCCGGGAAGCGGAGTCCGCGGCTGGAGTCCAGATGTTCAGGTTCAGGCAGTCGTCACCCTGATCGTCACTGCCCATCCCGGGTACGAGTCCGTCGAGAGGGCCACCGGTCGACTGCCACGCTGCGACCCCGAATTTCGAGGCGTCACGAACATCGGTCCAGCGCTCGGGCGGAACCGGAGGTGACCATCGCAAGGGGCCCACGGGCGGCGCAGCGAAGGGAATGCCCCGGAATGCGGAGCAACCCGGACTGCGGACTCCCTGTACGGGTCCGGATCGGGTGTCGACGAGGAGAGGATCGGAAGTCATTGGGGGAAGGCAACCACACCACGGTGGTTCGTGCATCGGATTCGGGCGTATCGTTTGCACGTACGCAGGAAACGGACCGCCGGGGGGCAGATGACCGTTGACGCAGATTCTCTTCATGGTTCCGGGAAGACCTCTGCCCGAGCGCGTGCTGTTGGCGACGCGCCGGTCGGCATGGTTGCGGCGCAGGTCCCCGAGGGGCTGACACTCTCGGAAGGTGGTGCCGCGGTGTGGTCGCCGTCGATCACTCCTTCGATCGGGGTCGATCTCGACGAACGGCAGGCATTGGCCTGTGCGTTCCGCATCTTGGCCCGCGACGGTTTTTCCGAGAACATCGCCGGCCACATCACGTGGGCAACCGATGACAACGAGTCGATGCTCGTGAATCCGTGGGGTCTGTGGTGGGAGGAGATGAAGAGTTCCGACATCTGTCGCGTCGATCCCGATGGCAAGGTGCTCGAGGGCAAGTGGGACGTGACCCCGGCGGTCCACATCCACACGGAACTGCACCGTCGCCGCCCGTCGGCGCGCGTCGTTGTCCACAACCATCCCTATTACGCGACGGTTCTCGCCGCGATGGGGGTGCTTCCGGAGTTCCTGCACCAGACATCTGCCATGTTCGATGGTGAACTCGGATTCGTCAGCGAATACGGCGGCGAGATCGATTCCGCCGAACTCGGCTCCGACTTGGCCGAGCGGATCGGTGACGCATCGGTCGTGTTCCTCGCCAACCATGGCGTGATTGTCACGGCAGCGACGATCGAGGAAGCGACGTACAAATCTGCATCGCTCGATCGCCAGTGCCGATTGATGTTCGATGTGCTGGTCGCCGGCGGGAAGGCAACCACCGTTCCGCCGGTCGTGCGACCGGCGATGAAAGCCTCGCTCCTCGAGCGCGGCACCGAAGTCTTCTGGGCCGGTGCAGTGCGCCGGACTGTCCGCGAACACCCCGACGTTCTGGAGTAACGATGTCGATCAGCCTTGATGACCTTGCCGCGAATTCGAATTTCACCACCGGTGGGAAATCGAAGACCGGTGAGGTGACCTTCCTTCCCGAACCCGAGCGGCGCAAGCGGCACTACACGCTCATCTCGGCCGATGATCACATCGTGGAACCGCCCGACACGTTCGAGGGGCGAGTGCCGGCGGCATTGGCCGACCGGGCCCCCAAGATCGTCGAGAAGTCCGACGGCAGCGAGGTCTGGGTCTACGACGGACAGGAGTTCCCGAATGTGGGCTTCAACGCAGTTGTCGGTCGCCCGGTTTCCGAATACTCCTTCGAGCCGGCCCGTTTCGACGAGATGCGGAGAGGCGCCTGGGACATCGACGCCCGCGTTGCCGACATGGATCTCAACGGCGTCTATGCATCGGTGAACTTTCCGTCGTTCCTTCCGGGCTTCTGCGGGCAGCGACTCCAACTCACCACCAACGACACCGACCTTTCCCTCGCGACGGTCAGGGCGTGGAACGACTGGCACATCGAGTCGTGGGCGGGAACCCATCCGGGTCGGATCATCCCGTGTCAGATCCCGTGGCTGCTCGATCCGGTGCTCGGGGCGGAGGAGATTCGTCGCAACGCCGAGCG